>CAIQQO010000114.1 GCA_903873965.1 uncultured bacterium | reverse complement strand
CGCGGCTGCCGCTGCGACGGCATGGGCGATCGCCGTCGTGCCTGCCGCAAACTTGGGCATTTCAAATACGCCCATCGGGCCGTTCCACACGATCATCTTCGCGCTGCGCAAGGCGTTGGTAAAATGCTCAGCCGTATGCGGCCCAATGTCCAGAATGCGCCAGCCGGGTTTGACATGGCCCACGGACACGACTTCGGTGTTCGCTTCGTTGTCGAACTTGTCGGCAATCACCACGTCTACCGGCAGCATCAGCTTGCCGCTGCAGGTGGCCAGCAGATCGCGCGCCTGGCTGATCGCATCGGTTTCGACCAGTGAATCGCCCATCTCGTAGCCTTCGGCCTTGAGGAAGGTGTTCGCCATGCCGCCGCCGATGATCAGCACGTCGGCCAGGGGGAGCAGGTTGTTGATGACGGGCAGTTTGTCGCTGATCTTGGCGCCGCCCAGGATGGCGACCAGGGGATGCTGTGGCGCATGCAGGATGCCGCCGAGGAAGTTGATCTCCTTCTCCATCAGGAACCCGGCTGCTGCGGGCAGGAAGTGCGCTACGGCTTCGGTGGACGCATGCGCGCGGTGGGCGCTGCCAAAGGCGTCGTTTACATACACATCACCCAGCGCCGCGAGCTGCTTGGCGAAGTCGGGGTCGTTCTTTTCTTCTTCCTTGTGGAAGCGCAGATTTTCGAGCAACAACACTTCGCCGGGCTGCAACGATTGGGCAGCGGCTTCGGCGACCGGGCCGACGCAGTCTGTGGCAAATTTCACCGGCACGCCCAGCAACTCGGCCAGCCGCACGCCGGCGGGCTGGGTGCTTTGCGACAAATCTACACCCTTGGGACGACCCAGGTGCGACATCAGCACGGCGCAACCGCCATTGGCGAGGATGAATTGAATCGTGGGCAAGGCTGCGCGGATGCGAGTGTCATCATTGATGACGCCGTTCTTGATCGGTACGTTGAAGTCAACGCGCATCAGAACGCGCTTCCCGGCGAGGGGTAGTAAATCCTTAATTGTTCGTTTGTTAAGTGCCATCATGTCCTCCGACAATTACTAACAGGCGTGCATCGAGGCACACCTGAATTTCGCGTGTATGTAATCGATTTTAGTGCAAATAGCGTAAAACGTGAAACGTGAAACGTAAAACAGAAAGAGAAGAGTGAAACGTGAAACAGATGCGTGAAACAGATGCGTAAAACGTGAAACGTGAAACGTAAAGCAGAAAGAGAAGAGTGAAACGTGAGGTGTTTTAGGGCAGTGGAATTTCGGCCAATGCCTTGGTCAGATCGGGTATGTCGACCTCAGGTGACAGGTAGGGCTCTTCAGATGGGTAATCGGGCTGCATTCGATACTCGATGCGCGCTTCAGCAATGCCATGGCCGCGTTGTTGAGGAATCATCGTCAGCAGTAATCGTATCGCGCCCGTCAGTAGTTGCATGCGATGGCTAAATACCGATTCGCCGTGAACATGCCTGCCCTTGTAGTACCAATCACGACTTTCTCTTGCCGAGCCAAGGGCGTATTGGTAAAAGAGTGCGCGGTCTTTGCCACTACCACGTGAATAGCCTTCAGCGATATTCGCGCCTATCGAGCCGACCGCACGATACAATTGATCCGACAATTTCAGTGTTCGAGGCTCGGCAGCCAACTTGGTAACATCGTACCAGGCGATATCGGCCATAAACAGACTTAACCGGTACCCTTGCATTTTCCAGAGTGAATCATCAGTAATCCCAGCCGGCACCGTGTTTATCCACTGTTCATAATTCATCATCGTACCCTGACCGCTATTTTACCCAGCCATCAGTAACTTACAATTCCCATTTCCCAATTTACGCTTCACGCTTCACGCTTCCGTTTCTGCTTTACGTTTCACGTTTCACGTTTCACGTTTCACGTTTCACGTTTCACGTTTCACGTTTCACGTTGGTTTCGCGCGATAATCGTGAGACAGGAGTTACCATGATTGAAGTCTTGTCTCGACCCGCGCTTGGGGTGATCTTTCACCCGGGTTTTCCGCCCGAATCTCTGGCCGCCTATGCTCGCCGCGCTGAGTCTGCCGGCTTTGATGAGTTGTGGCTGTGGGATGATTGTTTTCTGGCCGGCGCGCTGACGTCTGCGGCGATTGCGCTATCGGCCACGGATCACTTGAAGGTGGGCATCGGCCTTGTGCCGGCAACCACCATCAATCCGTTGTTTGCCGCAATGGAACTGACGACGCTGGCGCGCGCGTTCCCGGGGCGCATCCTGCCGGGCTTTGGGCATGGGCTGGCCTCGTGGATGACGCAGATCGGCGCTGCGCCCACCTCGTCGCTGACTTCGTTGCGCGAAACCGTTACCGCAGTGCGTCAACTCCTGCGCGGTGAGATGGTCACGATGCAGGGCGAACAGGTGAAGCTGGACAAGGTGCAGATGCACCTGACGCCGACCAGCATTCCACCGCTGTATGTCGGCGCCATTCGTGAGAAAACGTTGCGGCTGGCCGGGCGCGTGGGCGATGGCACGATCATGCCCGCGATGTCGTCTCTCGCCTACATTCGCTGGGCGCGGGAGCACATCCGCGCCGGCATGGCCGAAGCCGGGCGCACCCAACACCGCGTGGTCGTGTATCTGGATGTTAAGGTCAGCCCCGATGGCGAGATGGCGCGCGCTGCTGCGCGTCAGTCGCTGGCCGAATGGCTGCCGTGGAACGATGCGCACATGGACACGCTCGGCATCACGTCCGACGTCGCCGCACTGCTTGAAAAGCATGGCGCGGACGGCTTCGCACAACACATGCCCGACGCGTGGCTGGATGCCATGACGGCGGCCGGCACGCCCGATCAAGCCATGCAGTCGTTGGAGCGTTTTATGGCCATTGGCGTGGATTCACTCGTGCTTCAGCCTTTGAATGGCGACCCGGACGGGCTGGATGAATACATCCGTTACCTGATGCCGGCGCTGAAACCGGGTAGATGAGCGCAACACCATGGACTCAGATCATCACTTTCCTGACCTGGAAACTGAACGGTTGATCTTGCGACAAATGACACCCGAAGACACTGATTTTGTTTTCCAGCACTTCAGCGATGCGGCCGTGACCCAGTACCTGATGGATGAGCCCCCTGTGGCGGAATATGCTGAAGCCAGAGAGATAGTTCAGTTCTATCAAGCGCCGGCAGGGAAGACTCACCATCGCTGGGTGATGGTCCTGAAATCCGATCAGCGCCCTATTGGCACGTG
>CAIQQO010000113.1 GCA_903873965.1 uncultured bacterium | reverse complement strand
GCCAAGGCCAGTCCCAGCAGCGCCGCCGGCAACAGCCAGCTCGCCTGACTCGCCAACGGTTGCGTGAACAACCGCGCCAACCCGGCAGCGCCCACCTCATTCGGTCCGCCGGGCAGGTTGCCGCCACCCGGAGGCGGCCCCGAGGGCCGACCTGCGCCACCCTGACCATCCATTTGTCCCGGCGGCATGCGGCCATTGCCGTCGCCCGCGAATCCCGGCTGCCCACCGCCGTTCGACGGGATGTTGGTGATCGCTGTGTCGCTGAAGCCCAGCCGCTTCAGCCCGTTGTGCCCGATGATCAGTTCGAGCATGGTGTTATTCGTGCTGCTGCCCACGTAGGGTCGGTTGGCGGTCGGCGTCAGGTCCACAGCCGCGATCCACGCAAACGACACCGCGAGCAGCACGGCCGTTGCCGCGACCAGGTGCAGAAGGCGCTTCTTCCACGCGTGTTTTGCGGCAAAGAAATAGAGCGCGTACAGCGCAGGCAACACCATGTAGGCCTGCAGCATCTTGATGTTGAAGCCCAGCCCCACGAAAACCGCGCCCAGCAGCAGATAGCGGAAACGTCCCTCGCGCACAGCCTTCAGCACTGCCCAGGTCGCCAGCAACAGCACAAAGACCAATGTGCCATCGATGGTATTGTTGCGCTCGGTCGCAATCGTGATGGGCGTGATGGCGAGCGCCGCGGCAGCGACTACCCCGACCCACGCGCCAAACGGCCGCCGCACCAGCGCGTACAACAGCGGCAACGCCAGCACGCCGGCCACAGCTTCGGGCAACGCCAGCGCAAACCCGTTCACGCCGAGGAATAACGCCGAAATGGCCTGTAGCCAGAATCCCAGCGGCGGCTTGTCCACCGACACCGATCCACCCGGCTCAAAGGCGACGTAGAAGAAGTTATGCCATGACGTGAGCATGCTTTTCACCGTCGCCGCGTAATACGCATTGCCGATGCTGGCAGCGCCCAGGTCATAGAAGCGCAGAAACGCCCCGGCGACAATCACCCCGGCCAGCGCGACCGCCACCCATGCTTGTTGGCGCGTCAAAGAGCGTGTGTTGAGCAGGCGCAGGAACATCCCGTCGCCGCTGCGTTTCGTATCCAACGTTTTACCTTGAACGACCACTATAAACCTCCATTTGAAAACAGCCAACCGGTCAGGCCGGTGCACGATTCAAATGGAGCTTAGCAAGTCCATGTTCAGAAGTTGTTCAGAAATGATTGTGGTACGATGATTTCCGTAGATAACGCTGGTTTCAAGGATATCCTTCGTGCCAAAATCCCTCCAACGCACATCACACACCTGGTTGCTGTACCTGGCCTATGCCGTTTTTGGCTACATCGTCAACTGCCTCGGGCCGGTCACGCCATTCCTGAAGTCTGAACTCAACCTTTCGTACACGGTCAGCAGCCTGCACTTCAGCGCCTATGCCATCGGCATGATTCTGGCCAGCCTGATCGGGTACATCGTCGTCGGGCGACTGGGACGCCGCCGGGCGTTGTGGCTGGGCATGCTCGGAATGGGCGCCAGCGGACTGGTGTTGATCGCCGGGAGCCTGGCGGTGCTGACGATTGGCGCCTCCTTAATCATGGGCGTCATGGGGTCGCTGATGCTGGCGGTGATTCCTGCGGGGTTATCCGATGAACATGGCGACAACCGTTCGATTGCGTTATCCGAGTCCACACTGGTCGCATCCATATCCAGCGCCGTCGCGCCGTTGATGATCGGCTGGTTCTCGTATTCGCTGCTGGGCTGGCGTTTCGCGCTGATCATTCCAGTGATGGTGATGCTGGTCCTGTTTGCCGTGATGGGTAAAACAGCGTTTTTCGGCGCTTCGCATACGTCGAAGTCGAAGCCGGCGCAGCCATCCGCCGGGCCATCGACTCAGGCCGGCACCCGGCTTCCGCTGCGATATGGGTTTTTCTGGCTCGGCATCTTTTTCTCGGTGGCGATTGAATACTGCATGCTCTCGTGGTGCGCCGATTACCTTGAAAAAGAAATCGGCCTGCCCAAGGCGTCGGCCGCACAGGCGGTCAGCATCTTCCTGGCGGGCATCATCATCGGGCGCGTCATCGGCAGCCGGTTGCTCCTGCGATTCAACGCCTATCAGGTCGTCAGCGCTTCGCTGCTCCTGTGCGCCGCCGGTTTTGCGCTCTATTGGATCGCGGGCGCCGCCGAACTGGTGCTCGTCGGGTTGTTCATCACCGGCGTTGGCGTGGCCTGCCAGTTCCCGCTGAACCTCGCGCTGGCGCTTGGCGCGTCGGGAGGGAACACCGTCCAGGCCAGCGCAGGCGCGACGCTGGCATCGGGCATCGCTATCCTCGTCCTGCCGCTGGTGCTCGGACGGCTGGCCGACTCGGTTGGCATCCGCGTGGCGTACAGCGTGGTGCTGATATTGGCGACGGCATCGTTCGTGCTGATCCAGATCAGCGCGCGCGGCGACAAACCACAGCCCTCTACGCCGGGATCAGCGGCCTCAACATCCGGCTAAAGCCCCGTCACCAAACAGACATAACAGAGCATCACAGGCAAGCGTTGCTGCGTGCAACATCTGCCATTTGACAACGATTAATCGGTTACGTATACTGATTATATTGAAAATAGTCGTGAATTCATTGTATTGACAGAAAACATCGTTGCATCATACAGGGCAGACTGCTCAGCTAAAACGTTTACTGTTGGAAGGATTAGTGGATGTATCGGGCTAGCACGGTTCCGTTGTGTCGTTGTTCATCTCGCTGAGTTGCCTGTGACAGGGGTACTGTAAAGGTTTGCGCAAACTCTTGTC
>CAIQQO010000112.1 GCA_903873965.1 uncultured bacterium | reverse complement strand
GCCATCCACGGTTCACCGTTGCGGGTCACCAGTGACGGCGTCAACGTGGCGCGCGGGCGCTTGTGCGGCTGCAACGCGTTCGGGCGTTCCGCGTTAAGGTAGAACATCTGCCCGCGCGTACCCATCGGGAACCCGCAGCCGGGGATGACGGGCGAGGTGCCGATCCACGCGCCGCTGGGGGTCGAGGCGACCATGTTGCCTTCGCGGTCGATGGCGTCAAGATGCGTGGTATCGCCCAGGTGCCCCTTCGCGCGCAGGTCATCGGGCAGGTCGGCGCCGCTGCCGCGCACATGGACGCCGGCCGCATGCGTGGATTGCAGCGCGCGCCGGTTGTCGGCCAGAATGTCCATCGTGGCATAGGCCGGAATGCCGCGCCCGATATCGCCCGGGCGCAGTTCGCGCGAAGCGGTTGGCGCGATGAGCTTGCGCCGTTCGGCGGCGTAATCCTTCGAAAGCAGCGCGTCCATTGGCACATTGTCAAACAGCGGATCGCCGTAATAGGCTTCACGATCGGCAAACGCCAGCTTGGCGCATTCGAGCACGGTGTGCAGATACTCAGTGCTGTTGTGCCCCATGGCAGCCAGGTCATAACCTTCAAGCAGCGTCAATTGCTGGAGAAAGACAGGCCCTTGCGTCCATGTGGGGCATTTGTACACGTCCAGGCCGCGATAGTTGACGGTGACAGGCTCCTCAACTGCGCCTTGCCATTCGGCGAAGTCCTCGTACGAGAGCAGGCCGGAGCGCGTAACGCCGGTTGCATCGATTACGGGATTCCGGCGGATGAAGTCGACGATGCGTTGCGCGATGGCGCCTTTGTAGAAAGCGTCGCGTGCTGCTTTCAATCCCGCCAGTCGCCCTTGCTCTTTCACGGCGTCTTCTGCCGCAACAAGTTCCTTCAACATCGCGGCATAGTCGGGGTTGCGCCATACGTCGCCGGTTTCAGGCGTGCAGCCATCGGGGTAATACAAGGCCGCTGTCGTCGGATAACGCTCGAAGAACTTCTGGCGATTGGCCACCAGGTATCCATGCAGGCTTTCATACATGGGGAAGCCATGTTCGGCCAGTTCAATGGTGGGCTGAAGCACCTGCGCAAAACTCATCGTGCCGAAGCGCGCGAGCGCCACGGCCCATGTGTCAACAACCGCCGGCACACATGCCGGCAGGTAGCCATCGCCCGGGATCATATCGACGCCATTGGCGCGACACCAGTCGATGGTGAAGGCGGCGGGCGACCAGCCCTGACCGCTGACGGCATAGGTCTTCTTGTCCTTGGCCGAGTAGATCAGGGTCGGCACTTCGCCGCCTGTGCTGTTGTTCTGCGGTTCAAGCAGGTTAAGCGCGAAACACATTGCGGCGGCTGCATCGATGGCGTTGCCGCCCTGTTCCATGATTCGAAAACCGGCGGCGCTAGCCAGATAGTGACCTGACGTTACGACGCCTCGAGTGCCCATGACTACCGGGCGTGTGGTGTGATTTGCCATAGTCGCAGTATAGTGCCACTAGCGCACTCGCGTAACGGCTCCATTTTTACGGGCCGCTGTTACGTTTCACGCAGCATCTTCTAACTGCGGCACGGTGGCAATAGCTTCGATCTGATGCAGGTTAACGCTGGTTTCGATGCCCTCATCGTCCCAGTGGTATTTGCACCCGGCGTAATCGAGCAACACACCTTGCGCCGGCACGCCCAACTCATCGGTGTCCCAGCCGCCGCTCCAGTTGGTCAAGGCGCACGACACGCCAACCAGCCCGATGCCGCCTTCAGTCTGCGCCGATGCGGCACCAACGCGGTGCATCTCATCCGGGATCATGTACACCTCGAAGCCGCGCTTCTCGCCCAGCTTGGTGATCTGGTTCACATGACAGCCCACGGTGCAGGACTGACACTTCGCGCCAAGATCGGTCGGGGTGGCTTTGCACTCGTCGTCCGGGCGCGCGCGCATACACGGCGGCAGGATCACGACGCGGCGTCGGGTCGATTGGAACTTCTCGCGGTTGACCCGGTTGAGGATTTCGGTGCCCACCATGCCCAGGTGATATTCGAGCGGGGTACGCGTCACCATCTCTTCGTCATAGCGATTGGCATACTTGCGCTGCGCTATGGCTCGGAAGCGCGCAACGCCTTCGGTGTAACGCCCCAGCGCGTTATAGCTGGCGCGCGCAAAGTCATCGGCCAGCGCCATGATCATCACTAACGCGCGCTGGCTGGTCGCCGAAGCGACTGGGGTCAGGTAGTCGCGCCATTCATTGACGCGATCGGCGCGCTTCGCCTGGCCATGAGCGCGCATCCACTCCGAAAGCCGGTCAAGGTCCATGGAGCGCGGGGCGTCGGCCTGGCGAGCTGACTCTGTCTTCACCGTTGACTGAGCAAGACGTGCCAGATGACCAAGATAGCCGCGCAACTGTTTGCTGACCGGCTCAAGGCTGGCCATGTGTTCAACAAATTCAATACTGCGCGTCGCCCAGCCGGGCCAGCGCTCCGCTTCGCTTCCGTGTTCGCGCAACATCACGCCCAGCACCAACAGTTCAAATGTGCACTCAGCGTCTGTGCGATCCCGGTGTCCCAGGTCTTTGCGGTATTGGCGGAAACCGGCGATGATATCCGCCATCGCGCCTGTAGCGGCCGGTAGCCATTCATCAACCAACGCTTTTACATCATGGTAATAGCGATCGGAAGTGGAGCTGTCACCGGTGAGTGAATAAGGTATGAGATTAACCATAGCTCTGTATCCTTCGGGTGGCTCTGCATCCTTTAGGGTGGCTCTGCATCCTTTAGAAATGCTTAGCGTCCCTGGTTTACTCAAAACGAACCGGCGCGAAATCCTGCGGGCGGTGGAAGTTTAACTCCTGCACGGGCGACCATGACGCCCAATGCGGATGCGAGGTATGATCTCCGCATTTGTAGAAGTTGCACTGCCACTCCTGCCCGGATAACGCGCCCAACGGACCTGCATAACTTTCAAATAGCGCCAGCGGCACGCGATACTGCACCACCCACGTCACGGCATCGACGACTTCAGGGTCGACGACGGCTGGCATGGAGTGCACAATGGTGATCTGCGCCGCGTGTGCGGGCATGACGTGGGTGAAACGCTTGAATCCATCAGCGGTGCGGGTGGCGTCCTCGATATACGAACTGAGTAAGACGCCGCCGCAGTTGATTTCAAAGTTGAGGTAGCCAGAGTTGGCGCGGGGCTGGGCAAACCATTCAACGCAACTGTCGGTGCAGACCGGGCCACAGTATTCGGTCTGCACGCTGCGCACAAAGCGATCCTGCACGCGGAACATGGCGTAGATGGCCATGTCATCGTGCAGCAAACGCACCTGCGTCACCGGTCTATGGGAACTGCTTTCCGGCCTGAAATGAGCGACGTCAAGGACATCGGCCTGCTGCCACGCCGGGCTGTTCCACTCTTCCACTGCGCCATTGAGATGCGAAACCGCAAAGCGCACGTCTTGCGCCCTGCGAACGAGATACGTCATGGTAATCACCGTTCCATCTGCCGCTGATCTATGCTAATTGTGCACCCGAAAGGCGCCGTTGGCAACTCGTCAATTTTTATTTAGCCGGCGTCGGAGTGGCGCTGAAAGGTCCACTCACGCCGGCGGCAGGCGTCGGCAAAGGCTTTAGAAAATCCAGTAGCTTGCGATTAACGAAGTCGTCGTAATTGAAGCTGCCGACGAGAACGATATACGGCGATTCAGATGAGCTCATCGTATACGTGTTGGCAGCCGCATCTTTGACCCCAAGGCGCACCACAACCGGTTTGGCGCTGGATGCATCCTGCTGCAACGTCAACGTGATCGCGGCGGATGGCGACTCCAAACCATACTCGGGTTTGGACGTCTTGCCGAGTGGCTGCAACAGGCTGATCGTCGACACGCGCGGCAACAAGTCGGTGAATTTGGCGGGATCAAAGGTCTGGCCGGCCTTCAGACCGCTCATCGTCCATACGCCGTTCGCATCTTTGACAAACTCAAAAGCGCCGTTTGCATTGGACAGCGCAACACGCTGGACTTTGTCCTGCGCGACAGTCTGGTACGCGGTATTGATCCAACTTGTCGCGTTGGTGCTCGCATCCTGGCTGTTGATGCTATCGGTCAGATACACTTCGGGCTGTCCATCTGCGCGCACATGGGCGGATGAACCAGTAGGCGATGTGCCAATCAGCAGGTTATGCACCGCGCCGGTGCCCGACTGAAAGGAGACACGTTGCACGAAATTGGTATCGGCCACCTGCAGCCGCGCATAGCTGGTGTCGGTACGCGCAATCAATCGACCGGACTGCACCTTAAGCAGTTTGTCGAGGAACGTGGTGATCTTCACCGCATCGGCGGGGAAGTCGTCTGCATTGCTCATCACCCAGTCACTGCCTTTCTTCGTCAGTTCGATCGACTTGCCGGCATTGTCCGTCACCGTCAGTTGCGTGACATCGGCCGTTTTTACACTATCAAACAACGGCTTGCCGGAAGGGGCAGCAGCCGGTGCGCGCAACGTGGTCAGCAAGACCATCAGGACTACCTGCAGCACGAGCACGACAACGAGAATTTCATTACGTCGGTTCATTTTGATTTGGCCTCGCTCTCCGAATGGCTCTGCTTGGATGCGGATGCGGCCCCTTGTGATGCAAGCGGGGTTGCTTCCCCGAAGTCACCAAGCGGGAGCAGTTCCATCGGCGCTTCAGTACGCTGACGAACACGCCACACGACCCCGACACCGATCAACGCCGCCAGCGCGATGAGGTAGTTCAGCACTTCCCATGTGGTGCGGCCACTCTCGCTCAACGGCACCAGCACGCGGGTGGATGAACCGCGCGCACGGATATCCAGCAGGTCCAAGTCTTCTACCGACCAGTCGACCGCGTTCTGCACAAACTGCAGGCTGTTCAGGTAGCGATCCTGGCTCATCTGCGAAGACAGTTGCAGGATCAGGTCATTGAGAAACTCGGTGCTGCCCACCACCACCAGCCGCGCGGTATCGGGCGATGTCTGCAAGGCGCTCGACGGACGCAATGGGGCCGGCGTCGGCGTCGCGCCCGCGTCGGCATTGGGGTCTGGAACGGGCATCACGGCAGACTGTAACGGCGACGGCTTGCCCTTGAAGAAACTCTCGAATACGCCCTGCACCGCAACGGCCAGCGGGAGCGACTTGCGTTCTCCTTCAGGCGCGAAACCAAAATCGGGGTATCTCTGGAAATCGGGCTGGACTTCGCTGCTGGCGCGCAGCCACGACTGATTGCTGGATTGCAACAGGACTGATGACTTGCGCGCGGTGTTCTTTACGGGTTCAAGGGTGACCGGCGATGCCCAGTTCAGCGTGATGGCCGCCAGCCGCGACACAACCGGGCTGTTGCGATCCATGCCGGCCGGGCGCACATCGACGAAGAACGGGTAACTGAGCGCCTGAATCTCGCGCACCTGCATGCCGTTCACAGTGCGCACGACCTGCGACGGAAATGGCTCATTCTGCGGGTCCATCACCAAACCTGCTCCCACATTCACGCCGTAGAAATCCAGCAGGTCGGTCAGGCCGCCCTGCGTCGGTTGCAAGGCCAGGCCGGTCGCCCCGGGCGCAATCGTGTAGTTTCCGGCTGCGATGATGACCGAGCCACCGCCCATCAGGTATTGATCGATGGCGTACTTTTCCTTGTCGCCAAGGTTTTCGGGACCCACGATCAGCAACACGTCGACATTCGGCGGCACCTGGCCGCTGGACAGATCGACGTTGCTGACCGTGTAATCACGGCTGAACTGCTGCGTGATCATCTGCCAACTGTGCGTGTTGGGCGCTTGTTGGCCAAAGGCGTCGGTCTGTTGTGATGGCGGCGGCGTCCACAAGCCAACGACCTTCAAGAAGCCCGATGCGTTGCGCTTCAGCGCAGACTCAATCGCGATGCGCACACTGGCTTCGTTGAAATCGCCCTGCGGATACAACAGTTGCACCTTGCCGTCGATCACCAGCGCCATGTTCAGGAAAAACGACTGATCAGAGAAGAGCGATACGGGAGTGGGTTGCAGGCCAAATTGCTGCTGCAACGTCGCGCGGTTGATGGCGCTGCTCGGGTCATCGGGATTGACCAACTGCACCGTCAGTTTGCCGCCCGAGTGCTTCTGCAGATCATCGGCCACTTTCTGCATCGCGGCCGGCGCGTCCTTGTAGACGGTCGGCAGCGTGCCCGGAGTGATCACCAGAAGCAGCTTGGCGGGTGTTTTGAATGAGGCGAACACCGCGTCGATATTCTGGAAACCAGAGGTCACCTTTTTGATCGAGCGAGTCAAGTCATATTCAAGGTTGCGCAGCGAAATAACCGGCGTGCCGTCGCGTTGCGTCTGCACATCGATCAAGTCGCGGAAATTCAGCACCGTGTTCTGGTCGCCGTAGCGGATCAGGATGTCGAAATAGGTGTTAATGACCGAGGCTTCGTAGCGGCCGGACACCTGCAACGGCGTCGGTTGAATACCATAGGTGCGCCCGGCTTCGGTCTCGATGGCAGGGTCTTTGATCGGATCGACGACTTCGGCCTGCACCTTGCCGCCGCTTGCAATCTGATACTCCTGCAACAGGTCGCGCACTTGTGGCGCCAGCGGCGCAAGCAGGGGGTGCGTCTTGTCGCTGATGTAGGCGCGGATAAGCAAGGGTTCAGACAGACCGTTGATCAAGTTGAGGGTGGCGGGCGACAAGCTGAACTGGCGCTGTTCGGTCAGGTCGGCGCGCAAGCCCTGCAAGGGCGTCACCCAGAAGTTGAGCACGATCAAGTTCACGGCGATCAACGCACCGGTCGTGTTCATATTGCGACGATACGCGCGCGTGCGCTGGCCGTTGCTCCAGCGATTGCGGTCGAGTGTCAGCGTGTTCAGCACCAGAAACAGCACTGTGAGCGACACGTAATAGACAAGGTCGCGCAAGTCGATCACGCCGCGTTGAATGCTCTCGAAGCGGCTGCCTGTGCCAAGGCCACGCATGATCTCGGCGACGGTGCCGCCAACGAAGTCAGTCACCGTGGCGTCGCCGACGACATAGAACAGCGCGCCGATCAACAGGGTGACGATGAGCGCGACGATCTGGTTATCGGTGCGCGAGGAGACAAACAAGCCGATGGACGCGTAGGCGCCTGCCAGCAGCAGCGCGGCAAGATAGCCGCCAAACACCGGGCCAAAGTCAAGGTTGCCGAGTAGCGATATGGTGATGACCAGTGGCAGGGTGAGTGCCAGCGCCAGCGCGACCAGCGCCATGACCGCGAGAAACTTGCCGATGACGAGCCGCGCGGGTGGCACCGGCAGCGTGAGAAGCATTTCGAGCGTGCCGGAGCGTTGCTCTTCGCTCCACTGGCGCATCGTCAATGTGCCGACGAGGAAAATGAGCAGGACCGGCATCCAGCGGAACAGCGGGCGCACATCGGCCACGCCGCGCGCAAAAAAGGCGTCGACCCAGAAGAAGGTGAATAGAGACGCCGCCAGAAAGGCGCCAATAAAAATCAGCGCCATCGGGGAACCAAAGTAGCCGTTCAGCTCTTTACGAGTGATTGCAAGAATCGTTTTCATACGCACTTACTGATATTGATGTTCAATCCTATGAAAAGGCACAGACCGGGCCTAGGCACTCAGGGCTTCAGGACGAGCCAGTTCGTTAAAGACCATCTCGAGGGTGCGGGCATCGCGGCGCAGTTCGCGCAGCGGCCAGCCGTGCTGCGCCGCAGCGGCGAGAAGCGCCGGGCATACATCGGCGCCCGGCTTGCCATACACGCGATAGCTGAAGTAGCCGTCGGCGGCAGGCAGCTTCTCGACTTTATTGACGGCATCGAGCTTGCGCAAGGCGGCATCGATATCGGCCACGCTGTTCTGCAGCACGAGGATGGCGTTGTCGGTGGCGGCCATCTCCGACAGGCGCGCGTCGGCCTTGATCTCGCCGTTCATCAGGATAATGGCGCGGTCGCACAAGGCTTCGACTTCCGGCAGAATGTGGCTGGAGAACAGGATCGTGCTGTGCTGCGACAACCGTTTGATGACGTGACGGATCTCGACGATCTGGGTTGGATCAAGTCCGACCGTAGGCTCGTCAAGGATCAGCAGCTTGGGCTTGTGCAGCATGGCCTGCGCCAACCCGACACGCTGGCGTTGCCCTTTACTCAACTTGCCAATCGGGCGCGTCAACAGATCGGTGAGTGATGTGGCATAGACAGCCTCCGAAATGCACCCTAACTGATCGTTGACCGGAATCTGGCGCAGGTCAACCATCATCCTGAGGTAGCCCTGCACGCTTAACTCCGGGTATAGCGGCGCATTCTCGGGCAGATACCCGATGCGCGTCTGCACTTTCAGCGGTTGCTCCACAACGTCCAGACCATCGATCTCGACACTGCCTTCATCGGGCTGCAGATAGCCCGTGAGAATCTTGAGGATGGTGGTCTTGCCGGCGCCGTTGGGACCCAGCAAACCAACAATCTCGCCTTCCGGCACTTTGAAGCTTACGCCGCACAGTGCCTGTATGTCTCCATACGACTTTTTCAGCTCTAGCGCGTTAATCATTTCTTTATTCATTCACGTGTGAACCCATCCGTTGTAGTATCACAAACACTCCATTTTAATTGACTTTGTCACCAGCATCGGTTATGATGCTGGTGTCGGTATGGTATCGATACCATACCGTGGACACAGACAGCATTTCTGTCACAATGCGCAGCCATGCCAACTATTCACGATGTCGCCAAACACGCCGGGGTCGGCTCGATCACCGTTTCACGCGTGATCAACAACTCCGGTTATCTCAGCAAAGAGACACGCGCGCGCGTTGAGCAGGCTATCGCCGAACTCGGCTATGTGCCAAACACACTGGCGCGCAGCCTACGCTCGAAACGCACCAACACGCTCGCCCTCGTGCTGACCGACATCACCAACCCGTTCTTCACGACGCTGGCGCGCGGCGTGGAAGACGCAGCCAGCAAGGCAGGTTATACACTCATCTTCTGCAATAGTGATGAATCTGCGATGAAAGAATCCACCTATGTCAACATCCTGTTGCAAAAACAGGTGGACGGTTTCCTGCTCGTCCCGGCGCAGAGCAAAACAACCACGATTGAACTGATCCACTCGCGTGCCGTGCCGGTGGTGGTGATCGACCGCGCCGTGCCGGGGATTGCGGTAGACGTGGTGCGTTGCGATTCAGAAGAAGGGGCTTTTGGGCTCACACGCCTGCTGCTTGAGCTGGGACACCGCCATATCGCATGCCTGTGCGGGCCGAAGGGCGTATCCACGGCTGACGACCGCGCTGCGGGTTTTCTGCGCGCGCTGCGGAGCGCCGGCATCGCGCCGGGCAGGGATTGCATCTTGCGTGGCGAGTTGTCGCAGGAAGGTGGTTACCTGATGGCGCAACAGGCGCTGCGCATGGCGCACAAACCAAGTGCGCTGCTTGCCGCCAACAACTTCATCACCATCGGGGCCATGAAGGCGGCGCAGGAGGCGGGCGAACGGGTGCCGGAGGATATAGCACTGGTGGGTTTCGATGACCTGCCAGCCGCGATGGTCACCTTCCCCTTCTTTACTGTGGCCATACAGCCAGCCTATGAGATGGGGCGCAAGGCGACCGAAATATTGCTACAGCGGCTGAAATCACATGGCGCAGAGCGCCAGCACGAGGAAGTGATCTTTCCCACGCAGATCATTGTCCGTCGTTCCAGTGGGGATTCGGTTATGGGTCTGCATCCTATAGGATAGAGAGGTAAATCATGAAAACAACAACTGCAATCGATGTGATGAATAAGGACGACTTGATCGTCATCGCCGGCGCGGGTGGTTTCATCGCCGGCGCACTGGCGCGCTACTTTCACGACAAGGGCTTCACGCGCATCCGGGCGATTGACCGCAAGCCGGTGCCGCAGTGGTATCAACGCGTGCCGGGCGTCGAGTCGATCTCGATGGACCTGAGCGTGCAGGAGAACGCGGTGAAGGCAGTAGAGGGCGCGGTCGAAGTGTACAACCTGGCCGCCGACATGGGCGGGATGGGCTTCATCGAGAACAACCGCGTTGACTGCCTGCGCAGTATTCTGATCAACACGCACATGATCGAAGCCGCGTACCGCGCCGGTACGGCGCGCTTCTTTTTCTCGTCATCGGCCTGCGCCTACAACACCACGCTGCAGCAGGACCCCAATGTGCGCGCGTTGAAAGAGACTGATGCTTACCCGGCCATGGCCGAGCGCGGTTACGGCTGGGAAAAGCTGGTGAGTGAGATGTTTTGCCAGGAGTACACCGCCGAGCGCGGGCTGGAAACACACATCGCGCGCTTCCACAATGTCTTCGGCCCGAATGGGACGTGGTTCGGCGGGCGTGAAAAGGCGCCGGCTGCTCTGTGCCGCAAGGCGGTTGAGGCCATCGACAGCGGCAAGTACGAGATCGACATCTGGGGCGACGGCCATCAGACGCGCAGTTTCATGTACATCAGCGACTGCGTGTATGGCATCGACCGCATCATGCACAACGACGACCTGATCGCCACGCCGATCAACCTGGGCACCAGTGAACTCGTCTCGATCAACCAACTGGTCGATTACATCGAGGAGATCGCGAATATCAAGATGAACCGCACCTACATGCTGGATGCGCCACGCGGCGTCGCCGGACGCAACAGCGACAACACGTTCATCAAGGAAGTGCTCGGATGGGAACCCAGCACGCCGTTGAAGGAAGGGTTGAAGTCGACCTACGCGTGGATCAAGGAACAGTATTACGACCGCAAGGCGGGGAAAGCTGTCGTGCGTGACTGAGAAGTGAAACGTGAAACGT
>CAIQQO010000111.1 GCA_903873965.1 uncultured bacterium | reverse complement strand
TTTTGATGACGCGAGTTTCGATCTAGTGACGTCACGACGCGCTCCACACCATTTTTCCGACATCAAGCGCGCACTTGCTGAGATGAGGCGGGTATTAAAGCATGGCGGGCGACTTGTGATTGATGACCGAAGCGCGCCAGAAGACGCGCATAGCGCCGACATCATGAACAAGCTGGATTGGTTCCACGATCAGTCGCACGTACGCGAATACCGGCCAAGTGAATGGCGACGCTTATTAACCGAAAGCGGGTTTCAGATCGAAGCTTTGGAACCCTACGTACAACAGCGCCCCTTAACATCACTAACGCGCGACGTTAGTGCGGATCATGTAACCAGCATGATGGAGTTACTTGATTCACTGGATACGATTGAGCGTGATCAGTTCGGATATCGCTTCACTGATGGTGCTCCATTTATCAATCACTGGTATGTATTGTTATCAGCTACTGCAGTTTAAACAAGGAGTAATGTATGGGTGGATCATCTCAGCAGCATCGTGATATCGCCGCAAAGCACGGCCCGGTTCATGTCGGCATAGTGACCGTCAGCGACACGCGCACACGCGCCAATGACACAGGTGGAGACCTTATTGAAAACCGAGTCACAGGCGCAGGTCATGTCGTCGTTTTTCGCACTATCGTCAAGGATGAACCTGACCAGATAGGCCTATTGCTCAATACGATTGTGAATGACACTGACGCCAGGTTGATCCTCTTCACAGGAGGCACAGGCATCTCTCCGCGCGACACGACCTATGACGCGATTGCGAGTAAACTGGAAAAGACGATGCCGGGCTTTGGCGAGTTGTTCCGAATGTTGAGTTATAACGAAGTTGGTGCGGCAGCAATGCTTTCACGCGCCACTGCAGGTACATACCGAGGGCGAGTGGTCATGTGCATGCCCGGTTCACCCAATGCCGTTGAGGTCGCCATGGACAAGCTGATCATGCCGGAAATCCAACATCTGGCATGGGAAGTGGCCCGAGCCTGAACCCCTCAAATCTTCAATCGCTTCCAGCGGCCCTGTCGAAACAGGATATACATGACCAATGAACGACCGGCCCAGTCTATGGCCGTGCCGATCCACACACCTGCCAGACCGAGATGAAGCACGATAGCTAGCAGATAGACCGTCGTTATTCTGAAAAAGAATACGCCGACCAGTGACACGACCATGGGTGATCGTGTGTCGCCTGCACCACGCAAAGCACCGCCAAAGACATTCTGGATTGCGATAAACGGTTGTTCCAGTGCGGACAACTGAACTGCCATTGTGGCCAGTCCGAGAATTTCCACCGAGGCGCCAAAGCCCCGCGCAATAAGTCCACCAAACAAAACGGCACAGGTTGCCGTAAACAACATGACACAGAATGCCAGGAGTGCGCTGCGAGTTGTGGCCAATTCTGCAATGGCAACGTTTTTGGCCCCAAGCGCCTGACCCACAATTGCCGTTGTTGCAACCGATATTCCAAATGCAGGGAGGAAAGCCAGTGATTCAATCGTATTGGCGATCTGGTTTGCGGCTACGACCGCAGTGCCCAGGCTAGCAACAATCCCGATAAAGGCAAAGAAACCAACGCGCTGAATAAGGCTGTCGATGATGTTTGGAATTGCTATTTTCAGAATGCGCGCGACATCCTGCCAACTCCATACCACCATTTCCTTCAGGTGAAGCTGAAGTTTGCTCATCCCTCGCAGCATCACGATGAACGCCATCAGTCCGCCCGCAGCTCTGGCGATGGCAGTGGCCGTGCCGGCGCCGGCAATCTTAAGACTCGGAATTGGCCCCATGCCAAAAATCAGTATGACGGCAAAGGCGATGTTGATGACATTCATAATCAATGTGATGTACATGGGTGTACGAGTGTCGCCCGTTGCGCGCATGATTCCTGTGAGTACCTGTAACGGAAATGCCACAATCGATGTCGTCAGAATCAACTGGACATAGAGGGTGCCTTGGCGAACCACCTCTGGATCGTTAATGATTAGCGACAGAAAAGGCGCAGTGAATGGTATGAGAAAGATCATACATAGCAAGGCAAAGACAACCGATAACGAGACACTTTGTCCTGCCATTTTGCGCGCTTCATGTAGATTTTTCTCACCGTAGGCGCGCGCTACAAGCGCCATAGATCCGATGGCCAAGGCCATAAAAATGCCATTAGCAATGAACAGGTAAGAGCCACTAATACCAACGGCTGCCAATGAAGCCGGATCACCCAAGTGCCCAATCAGAAATGTGTCTGAGATGAATACTGCGGAGACGAGTAAGTTCTCCAGAATTGACGGTATGGCTAGCGAGATGATGGTGCGATTTAGGTTTGCGGGCTTGATATCACCAAGCGTGGTAATTGCAGCTGTTTTTTCAGACAATGGGTTACACTCTTCTGGGAGCCGTTGTAGGATTGTCGTATTGTACCGTGAGTGATCAAGTTGAAAAGGGGGCGATCAGTGTGACTACAGCACCCCCATCATCAGCACTATTCGGTAAACAGGTCACGCTTGTTGAAACCCGCGGTTAACATGCGCTTCATGGCCTTGCTGCGCGTCAACCACACAACGCGTTCACCACTCTTTGTATTCGCCAGCATCCTCTGCGCAAGCCATGGGCAAACCGTCTCAGTTTTATCGGCAATGATATTGAAGATGCGTTTCACTTTTGCAAACTCTTCCGGCTTTTGTTTGTATTGCGCCATGATCATGTCTGTGATGACCATACCAGGTCGAATTGAACCGATGATCAAAGGTGTGTCTTTGGTTTCCGCTACCAGTGCGTCTGTGAAATACTTCAGACCATACTTCGTAGTGGCATAAACTGTCATACCCGCATGGACCCGACCATCACTGCCTGCGCCTTCCATGTTGTAAATAGCGCCAAAGCCCTGCTTCAGCATGCCTTCAATTGCCACGCGCGCACCATACATACTGCCGACGATATTCGTTTCGACAACCGCCTGCGTCAATTCCGGGGGGATTTGCCACATCTTCATCTGGGGTCCGCTATAACCGGCATTATTGACCCAAATGTCGACGTTCTTCACGTTTAATTTCGCGCTATCCCATAAAGCCTGGACTTCGGCCAGTTGACGCACGTCGCATGCCTTTCCATGCACAAGGGAAGTACTATATTTCTTCGTGAGTGATTCCACAGCCTCATTAACAGCTTGTTGCGTTCGACCACTCACCGTAACCGAGCATCCCTGCGCCAGAAAAGAGTCAGCTAAACCATAGCCTATCCCTCGTGTGCTTCCTGTAATGACAACGTGTTTCATTGATAGTCCTTGTATGTTCTGTGTGTTCTAAAATCGCAGCGATAGGCAGCTCAAGCCGCCGTCTTGCTTGCTGAATTCGCTCATGCCCACCAGTATGACACGATAACCTAATGCTAGCACTGCCTTCTCGAAAACAGGAAAGCCCGCAGCAATAATGAGGTCATCATTCACTCTGATGCAGTTGGCTGCGTACTCCTCACCTACCGCCGTATGTATCAACTCATACCCCTGAAGCGCCGGATGACCTGCAAGCACTTCATTCACAGCGAGTCTGCCATCTCCCAACCAGGTCATCCCTGTCTTCAGGTGCAAAATCGTCGGTATGTCACGTACATCGATCATCGATGTGGAATACCCCATCCCCAGCAGGATGTCAGCTAATTGTTGGGCCCCGGCTTCGTTCGTGCGTTTCGATATCCCGATGAAGTAATGACCATCCGCATCGCAGATATCACCACCATCCAGTGTCCCGGGGGCTTCAATCTGAAATAGATCAGGAAAGTAGTCTGTAAGCGTTTCTTTAATCGTCGCCACCTCCCCTGCCCTACTCGCCGCCCCTGGCAATGTCAAGATGCACCCGCGCGGTGTAATAACGGCCACATCCTCAACAAAGGTAGAGTCGGGGAAACCGTCATTCGCAGGCAGCCTGATGAGGTTCAGTCCACATTGAAGTAGCGTTTGACAATACTGTTCATGTTGCTTGAGTGCCAGCGCAACGTCAGGAATACCAAGGTTGACCGTTGTCAAACCATCCTGAAAGTGCGGACCGGGTGGACGGACTATGGCACGTGTAAACATATTCGGCTCCTTAAGAAAACACCGTTAGGCAACTGGATAGTGTATTTTGTACATTGAGTATAGACTTGCGAACACGCGGGCGCAACCTTAAGTCAGAGCGCAACCAGTCAATTTCATGACAAAGGACGGGCATTCAGTGAACTCGAACAGCTTGCGAATCGGTATCGATATTGGTGGCACCTTTACGGACTTCGTGGTTTACGATCCTCGCTTGCAAGCATTGCGGACATTCAAACTCCTTACCACCGCAGCCGATCCGGCAGAAGCTGTTCTTAAGGGATTACGTGACTTGTGTGGTAATCGTCGGATTGTGCATGGTTCGACTGTCGCCACCAATGCTCTTCTCGAACGGAAAGGGGCGCAGACTGCGCTCATCACTACGAGAGGTTTCCGCGATGTGCTTCAGATCGGCAGGCAAAACCGACCAGCTTTGTACGATTTGTTTTCCGATCCCTCGGCGCCGCTCGTGTCGCAAACATGGCGCATGGAGATCACGGAGCGTGTTGACTATCGCGGCACAGTTCTGACGTCGCTTGCTCGTGACGAGTTGACGGGACTCGTCCAGCGATTGCGTGAAGGCGCTATTGAGTCAGTAGCCGTCAGCCTGCTATTCTCCTTTCTGCATCCTGAGCACGAACAACACATCGCGCGGCATTTACGCGAGGCCGGATTCTTTACATCTGTCTCGCATGAAATTCTGCCCGAATACCGCGAGTACGAGCGCACCAGCACCACAGTCGTCAATGCTTATGTCTCGCCTATCCTTGATCGCTATCTCGCGAAAGTTGAGGCTGCCCTGAATATCTCCAGGACGGGCAGCGAAATCGAACAAACTGCCGATCTGCGCATCATGCAATCGAATGGAGGCAGTATCCGCACATCAGAAGCACGCCAGTCTGGCGTCCGATGTATCGTCTCCGGCCCCGCCGGCGGTGTTGTGGGTGCGTTCCACGTGGCACAACTGGCTGCATCTTTGAAAAATCCAGAGGCGCTAGTAAACATAATCGCATTTGATATGGGCGGTACATCAACAGACGTTTCGCTGTGCAAAGGTGCTATCAAGTCAACGTCTGAAGCCACCCTCGCCGGTTTACCGATACGTATCCCGATCATCGACATTCACACGGTCGGCGCCGGCGGTGGATCGATTGCATCCATCGACGCGGGTGGCGCCTTACGCGTCGGGCCACAAAGCGCCGGCGCAGACCCTGGTCCAGCGTGTTATGGTCACAGTCTACTGGCTACTGTAACCGATGCCAATGTCGTTCTGGGGCGACTGCCCGGCGAGTATTTCCTGGATGGAAAGATGATACTGGATGAAGATCGTTCGCGAACTGCGCTGACTGCTATTGGGCAACTGATCGAATTGAACGCCGTGCAAACTGCACAAGGCGTAATCGAAGTGGTCAATACCCATATGGAGCGTGCGCTTCGCGTGATCTCTGTTGAACGTGGTTATGATCCTGCTGATTTCACGCTCGTGTCATTTGGCGGCGCAAGCGGTTTGCATGCGGTTGAACTGGCGCGACGACTCGGCATGCCAACGGTTCTGATTTCACCCTTCGCCTCTACTTTATCGGCCTTTGGTATGCTCATAGCCAATACCGTCAAGGACTATTCCTTAACCGTGATGCTGCGCGGCGATGTCTCTGAAAGTGAAATTGATAAACGTTTCGATCCCCTTGTCGATAAAGGATTGCACGAGATACGAGAAGATGGATTCGCTAGTGACAACAACATTACTATCGAACGTACGCTTGATGTGCGTTATCAAGGCCAGTCTTTCGAACTGAATGTGCCCTTCACTCATGACTTCCAACGTGACTTCCACGATGCCCACCAGAGGGCCTACGGTTATGCGAGGCCAGGTGCGGTAACCGAAATCGTCAATGTGCGCGTAAAGGTGACCGGGCATGAGACGCCACCCCATTTACCCATCAAAGAAATGGAAAGCCAAGATCCGAGTCCAGCCTGGATTGAGAATCGCAACGTGGTATTCGAAATGACAGAGAGTGTGCCTTTTTATCAGGGCGAGTGCCTGCGTCCCGGCAACCGGCTTTCAGGCCCTGCCATCATCATTCGATCGGACACCACGATCTTGCTGGATCACGGCGATACAGCCTCGGTTGACGGCTATCACAACCTGATAATCCAGGTCAGCCCATCCCGGCAAGGAGGCCTGATATGAGCCAGATATCCTATGATCCAATTCGACTTGAGGTCTTCAAGTACCTGTTTGCAGGTATCGCAGAAGAGATGGGTGTCGTGCTGCGCAAATCGGCGTATAGCCCGAATATCAAGGAACGGCGAGATTACTCGTGCGCCTTATTCAATGGCGCCGGCGCCATGATTTCTCAGGCCGCCCACATCCCTGTACACCTGGGATCTATGCCATTAAGCGTTGCGGCTGTCATCGAGCATGCGTCCCACAGCACCACTGGTATCGCACCCGGCGATATATTCATTCTGAACGACCCATTTCGCGGGGGTACCCACCTGCCCGATATCACGCTGGTCACACCCGTGTTTATCAGCAACACGCCCGATGCTGCACCATACTCATTTGTAGCTAATCGCGCCCATCACTCTGACGTTGGCGGGATGATGCCTGGCTCGATGCCGGTCGCTCGCGAAATCTTCCAGGAGGGATTGATCATTCCCCCGATCAAGCTGGTCTCGCGCGGCGAAGTGAACCAGGCCGTGATGGATTTGATACTGGCCAATGTGCGTACGCCAGAGGAACGACGCGGTGACCTGTTTGCGCAGATGGCGGCCAACGGTCGTGGCGCCTCACGACTTCTGGAGATGGTCAGCCGGTATGGGAGCAACATGGTTAACAGCTACATGCAAGGTCTGCTGCAATATACAGAGCGCATGGTTCGCCATTCGCTCCAGAACCTGCCAAAAGGCGTGTACCATTTCACCGACTACATGGATGACGATGGGCTTGGGCATCAACACATACCTATCACAGTCGCGGTCACCATTAACGCAGACAGTGCAGTGGTTGACTTCACTGGCTCTGCGCCACAACAACAGGGCAGCGTGAATGCCGTTTATGCCATTACGCTGTCTGCGGTGTATTACGTGTTCCGCTGCATGGTCGGTCTGGACATACCAAATAACAGCGCTTGCCTCGCACCAATCACCGTCATTGCACCAGAACGCAGCATCGTCAACGCGATGCCCCCTTCACCTGTCGCCGGCGGCAACGTCGAAACATCTCAACGCATTGTCGACGTCCTGCTAGGCGCATTGGCTCAGGCTGCGCCGACAATAGTACCGGCAGCGAGCCAGGGAACGATGAACAACGTCACCATCGGCGGTTGGGATTCACGTCACGACAAGCCATTCGCCTACTACGAGACGATAGGCGGAGGGATGGGTGCACGTCCGGATCGCGATGGGGCAGACGCCGTCCACAGCCACATGACTAACACGCTGAACACCCCAGCAGAGGCGCTTGAATACTCGTACCCGCTGAGGATAGAAAGGTACGAGATACGCGCAGCCACGGGAGGGCTGGGACATTTTAAGGGCGGGTCGGGAATACGCCGTGATGTCCGTGTTTTGGTGGACGCGCAAGTGAGTCTTTTGACAGAGCGCCGTCTGTCCGCTCCTTATGGGCTAGATGGAGGCCAACCCGGCGCACCCGGAGAAAATAGGCTCATTCGCAACGGCGTTGAGCAGCCTTTACCAGCCAAGGGAACCATTTACCTGAATGCGAACGACATCCTAAGCATCCGCACACCTGGTGGCGGTGGATTCGGTGAACAAGACCAGACGCCCACTACAGTCCCATCGTCTTGATCATGGACAGCATGTGCTCGTAAACCTCGAAATGCTCTCCTTCGGGATCACCGGGTTCAACAAACTTCATCCAGATGCCTTGTTCTGGGTGTTCGCCTGATATGATGCGCCGACTAGCATGCAACTTACCTTCGACATCCGAGCTAACGACTTGGCCCATCTGCAGAAATATATACTGACCGGCATATTGCCGTTCAAACTCGGCCTGGTGATCTCGGTAAAACAAGGCCTGTTCCGCTGTCGTACGCAACCAACTTACCACCATGTCGCGGCTATCGGTCTCGACTGAAAAGAATTCACCGAGAGGCGCCGTCACGTCAGACAGAAAATCGATCTTGTCCAAGTCCACAGTGCCGAATCCACCTTCAGCCGCGGCCAGAAGATGATTGCGATCGCGATGAAAAGGCGGCGTTAACCAATCTGCTCGCGGGTCATGCCCCATCAACGCCGCGCCACACGCATCCGTCGCCACCACGTGATCACCGGCAATCAGCGTATTGCAGATGCGCGGGTGCTCACCGCGTCCCCATTCCGAACTAGCCTGCCCGACTAATCCATCAATAATATTCAGCGCCGGGTTCGTGATCTTCCCCAGGTCTGCCAGCATATAGGGCATGCGCACGAGGTGATGATAGTAAATCCGCGGACGCCCGGCAGGTTCAATCGCCATCAGCGCAAACAAATTCTTCATGCACAAGGTAATCCCGGTAAAGGCATGATTCTTAAGCTTTTGAACGGATACGACTTCGTCGGCTTGTGTAATCGGCTGCGGCAGGGGATAGCGATCAAACATGAGACCGCCACCCGGCACATCTACCCACGCTGTTGGTGTCTGTGAACCCTCGATAAACGGCAGATTAAACTCACGAAAAACCGAAAGAAGCTGTGTACTGGAGCCATCTGTAACTTTGGCACGAACGCCTTCCAAGCCAATATCAATGGCAAAGAGTTCAGCATTGGTGCGTTCTTTCAGCAGCCGCAATGTGGCACGCGCCACCGGATCACTCACCAACTGCTGACGATGACCCTGGTACATGACGACTGACTGTTGCAACCAGTCCTGGTTGAATTTAATCGCGATCCGCTTCGCACGAGATAACCTGTCCCATGTCCGGAAGAGTGGTTGAGTAGCGCGCTTGAGCGCCTGGTATACCTCTTCATCACTGGATTGGTAATCGCACTGGACGGCACGCACTGCATAATCTGCGGATGTGTTGTTATTCACTGAAGCTTCTCTTTTCGAACATGTTTCGAGCCTGGTTGTCGAGGCTGATAGGCGGAGAATATACACCTCACACCGGTTTTCAACAAGAACATGCGATTGCACCATTTCCATATAATGCAGAAGACTTGATCAATGGCGACGTCACGACAGCGAAGTTGCCTATATCGACGTTCCGATCAACTTACTTCAGGAGGATGAACGAATGGCAAGACCGATTACGATCCAGGATGTCAAGACCTTTCTCATTCAAACCGCCAGCGCGGGCACGCGGTTTATCATCGTCAAGGTGATTACTTCGGAGCCGGGGCTGTACGGCATTGGCTGCGCAACGTTTACACAACGCTTCCGCGCCGTAGCAGCAGCTATTGAGGATCACCTTAAACCCTTTGCCATTGGCTGGGATGTCATGCGCAGCGAAGAGTTCTTTCAAATGGCCATGGTGCAAGGGTCGTGGCGCAACGGCCCCGTCCTCAACAATGCCGTTTCTGGCATTGACATGGCGTTGTGGGACATCAAAGGCAAATTGGCCAACATGCCTGTATACGACCTTCTCGGTGGCAAAAGCCGCGAGGCCGCGGCCGTGTATGCGCATGCCGATGGCCGCGATCCACAGGAGGTGGTTGATAACGTCCTGAAGTACCAGGAGCAGGGATATCATTTCATCCGCGTGCAAATGGGCGGGTATGGCGGCAAGACGATGCAGCAGGCCAAACCTGAGGGCGCGCGCAATGGCAACTACTTTGATCCACGCGCCTACACACGCGCCATGCTGAAGATGATGGAGTATGTGCGCGCGCATGTTGGTGGCGATGTCGAATTACTGCACGATGTCCATGAGCGCCTGTCACCTATTGACACCGTCATGTTTGCCAAGGATGTCGAACAATTCAAGCTGTTCTTCCTTGAAGATTCGCTTGCGCCGGAAGATATTGAGTGGTTCCGCATGATCCGGCAATTGTGTGCCACGCCAATCGCCATGGGAGAGTTACTCAACAATCCGCATGAATGGCGCTTGTTGATCGAAGAACGCCTGGTGGACTTCATCCGTATGCACGTGAGTCAGCTTGGAGGCATTACACCTGCGCGCAATGCCGCATTACATGCCAACGTCTATGGTATCCGCACAGCGTGGCACGGGCCAGGCGACACATCGCCGGTAGGCCATGCCGCCAACGTGCACCTCGACGTGTGGGAACCCAACTTTGGAATCCAGGAGTGGTGCCGTTTCGACCAGCTGATTTATGACATGTTCCCGGGAATGCCCGAGGTGCGCAAAGGCTACATGTACCCGAACGATAAGCCGGGGCTAGGCATCGACCTGAATGAGGCATTGGCCGCCAAATACCCTTGCAAGGACGAAGTTGATTTCTGGACGCAGACGCGATTGCCGGACGGCAGCCCGGCTCGTCCATAAAACCACAAGCCAATGAAAATAGGAGCATGCCGTTTTTGATCTATAATGCGCATGACTTTAATAATCGAATATCGTTGAGGTGACCCGAAGAGCATGCAGGCAGCGGAACTGGCTGCAAGTGTCTTCAGCCCGGATGCAAGGGCTTAAAGGTGGAAGCTGGTGGCGCATGGTTCATGCGGAGTCCAGCACTGTGCCGCAACTGTGACCGAGGGAACTCGGAAGTCAGGATGCCTGCCTCAACACATTCGTTCACACCTTCTCGTCGCAAGGAGGGAGAACATGATTCGCGCACCCTGAAACGCAACAACTTATTCAGGACATTGCGAAATAGTTCTACCCGACCCACATGATGGTGGTCGGGTTTTTTTGTTTTCGTCGACACGACAAGTGTCCCATATTGCCGTATACATCGGTAATTCAAAGTTGATCAAAGGATCGAAATGGAGCTTAGTTCAATGAAGTTGCAACTCAGTATGTCATCAAAACTCCGCACTGCAATCGCAGCCGCGACAATCTTCTGTGCTGTAATAGCGCCTGTGGCCACCGTTCAGGCCGACGTCGTCACCGATTCCGGCGCGCGCGCTGCGAAATGGCTGATCGCCCAGCAGTTGCCGGATGGCGGTTTCAGTAATGGCTTTGCCAAGGGCAGTAATCTAAGTACATCGGCCGACGCTGTTGTATCTCTTGCTGCCGCGGGCATCAAAATCGAGCAGGTAAAATCCTCTGCCGGGGCATCTGCCCTTTCCTATCTTGAGACAAGTGTCACAACCGGCAAACTGACCACTGGCGAATTTGCGAAGGTCGCCTTGGCTGTGAATGCGGCCGGACTTGATCCGCGTCAGTTCGGCGGGAAGGACTTGATCGCTCAGATTCTGGCTGGCTACGATGCCAAGACTGGTGTGATCGGTGATAACGTGTTTGTCCATAGCACTGCCATGCTGGCACTGTCTAGCGCAAAGGCAAGTATTCCGGCTAATGCCATAACGACATTAGTCAGCTTGCAGTCGGCAGAGGGTGGATGGGCTTTCACTGGAAAGGGCATACCGGACGTCGACACAACAGCGCAGGCCGTTATGGCGCTCATTGCAGCCGGCTTGCCTGCCAATAGTGGTGCTGCGGGACGCGGCCTGGGTTACTTGCATGGTCTGCAGAACGCCGATGGCGGTTTCCCATACCAGTCACCCTCGGACTACGGCACGGAAACGAACACCAATTCCTCCGGCATCGTGGCGCAAGCCATCGTCGCGTCGGGTGACCAGCCCGAGTCATGGGCACGTTCAGGTGGCAATCCCTTGAGCGCCGTTGTTTGGCAGCAGCAGGTCAGTGGTGCATTCGCCTACCAAGGCAGTTTCCCTGGCGATAACGCGCTGGCCACGGTTGGCGCTATCCAGGCACTGTACCGTTTTGTACCCGGCAAGTAAATGGAATGGGGCGGACCATCAAGTCCGCCCCATTCTGGATCTATGATCAAAGTTCAACATGTGATCGTGGTCGCGGCATTGATGGGCGCCTTTGGGTTGAACCTGGGTGCCATGGTCATGAACGCGCGCGCGCAAGCCAACACAAACCGTGGTGAGTCAGCGGCGTCAGCAAACCGCGCTGGCCTGATTATCCAAAAACCAGGCGGCGAGGTGATTTCGCGTTGCGTTACGTTCACTGAACCGGAGATCACCGGCTATGAGTTGTTGCGCCGGGCCAACCTGCCGTTGATTGTGGATATCGCCAGTGGCGGCATCGTGTGCAAGATCGCAGACACGGGGTGCAGTTTCCCAGCACAAAAGTGCTTCTGTGAGTGCCAGAGCATGAACGAGAGCTGCATCTACTGGCAGTATTATGTTCAGGTTGCTGGTACGTGGAAATACTCTCCCCTAGGCATGTTCGGTCAAAAGGTAACTGAGGGCAGTGTCAACGGCTGGAGTTATGGGACAGGCGGCGCTTCAACCGGTGGTGCCGCGCCTCCATTACTTTCATTCGACCAAATCTGCGGTGATGCCTCTGGTTCTCCAGCATCAACGCCAGGAACCACGGCGACGATAGCACAAAGCAGTCCAATGCCAACGCCAACAGCCTCCGCTAACGCTGAGGTTAAGCCCACTCTGCCTGTGCCATCACCCACTCCCATTTCCACGATAGCACCAGCAACAACAGCAAACAAGGCGCCTGTTACAGTCACAATAACGACCCTACCTGCAACAGCCACACCTTTGCCACAGTCAACGGTTAGCGCAAAGCTAGTCGAGGTAACCCACGAACCGTTGTTCACGTCAGCAACACCAACACAGCCCGCGATATCACCGACGGCGACATTGCCACAGCCACCAGCAACCTCAACATCGACGGATAGTCAGTCAACAACGGGCTACATCGTTTTTGGCGTCATCGCCGTTGCACTATTTGGTTTGTTGCTTGTGACACGCACCGGGATGGGAAAAGCCAAATCATGAGCACTAACGACTTAGCAGAACCTCGAACGCTGTGGGCCCAAGGGCAACAGATGCGCATCAATTTGAAAAAGACCATCAACGGCGACCATCAACTGGTAAGCCGGCTGCTGAGCGTGAGTATCTATGTGCTGGCGTCACTCATCGGCCTGGCTGCGTTTCTCTACCCATTCTTCACACTGTCTATCCAGGCCGAAGCGGCCGCGACGCAGCAGATGGCACATGGCGCAGACTCTCCATTGATGCTGGCGTTATTGATAGGGCTGTGCCTCGCAGCGCTGGCCGTTGAAGCCCAGGGACAAGCCATGAGCGCAAAGATGATCGCGCTGCTAGGCATCATGGTAGCCATGAACAGTGCGCTGAGATTCGCCGAAGCGGTTGTCCGCGGTCCGGGTGGATTCAGCCCCGTGTTCATGTTGATCATCGTGTGCGGTTACGTGTTTGGCTCACGTTTTGGATTCCTGATGGGCATACTGTCACTCCTCGTGTCCGCCATCATCACAGGCGGCATCGGGCCATGGCTGCCCTACCAGATGTTTACCGCCGGGTGGATGGGCATGTCCGCTGGATGGCTCGGTATGTTACACGGCGCTTTCTCGCGACGTCTCCATAGGCAGAAGCCGGCAGTGGGACAGCACGCTGATCAGAAACCGAGTCAACGGCATATCAGTGTTGAGATCGTGGCACTGTGCGTTTTTGGCGCCCTGTGGGGTTTCTTCTATGGCGCCATCATGAACCTGTGGTTCTGGCCCTTTCAGGCGGGTGATCCGGCACAAAGCTGGCAGGCCGGGATCAGCCTGACAGTGGGAGTGCAAAGATACCTGACCTTCTACCTGGCAACCTCTTTTGTCTGGGACGTCTTTGCGGCTTTCGGCAATATCGTTTTGTTGCTGCTGTTTGGTCGACCAACCCTGCGCGCGCTACAAAGGTTCCGCAACCGTTTTATGTTCACATTGGACACCGGTCTATTTCTGGTTGGTGATGGCGCGGTGCGATAACCATGCACCTGCGCACGTGGTTAACCTGGATCGGTAGTATTGCGGTGGTAGCCCTTTCCACCCGTAATCCTCTTTACCTCGCCTTGATACTCATGATCGTGCAGATTGTGAGTATGCGCACAGCCACGGCCGCAGGCATGCAGGCGCCCACATGGTGGTTACGTTTCGGCCTGATCGTTGTCCCCATATCGGCCTTGTTCAACGCCGTCAGCGTCCACTTTGGCGATACACTGCTGTTGACGATTCCGGGCAACCTACCGCTCATCAGCGGTATCGTCACGCTTGAGGCTTTCGTCTATGGAGCGCTCAATGGCGTCTTGATCACGGTCGTCATTGCGGTCTTTGCGATTTTCAGCATTGCCATACCGGCATATCAGTTGGTGCGCAGTACGCCCCGCAGTTTTCAATCCATGGGTATCACCGTGGGCATTGCGCTGACGTTTATTCCACAAACCATGCGACGGCTGAACGAAGTGCGCGAGGCGCAATCGGTGCGCGGCCATCGGGTGCGAGGTGTACGCGATTGGCTGCCATTGTGGCTACCGTTGCTTATCGGTGGGCTGGAACAGTCTACTCAGCTCTCAGAAGCCATGGTCGCCCGTGGATTCGGCGCGACGCATGATCAACATTCATCGGTCAGAACACGAGCGCTCTTTGCTGCAGGCCTGGTGCTGGTGCTTAGTGGATGGCTGATAGGCTTTGTAGTCCACACCATCGGCAGCATCAGCACCTTGCTGATGCTTGCAGGCGCCGTGCTGGTATTGGTCGGATTATGGTTAAGTGGTCGAGCTGTCCCGCATACGATCTACAACCCACAGGTCTTCACCGTGCTAGATGCTTGTTGCATCGTGAGTGCCGTCGCCGTCGCGGTACTGCTGGTCGCGCCTAATCCCTTGATCCCTTCTGACTCAATCCTCTACTATCCCTATCCGCATTTGTCAGCACCGCAGTTCGACCCGATCATTGGCGTGCTGATGCTGCTTTGGTTGATGCCAATCGCAGTACTGCGAATACCTCAGCGCGGTGATGCGTCGCGTGACAGCATCCAGGGTAAGTGATCCAGATCGACGTTGCCGCCAGAAAGAATGAGGCCAATCCTGGCCGGCTTGCCATCGGACCGCAGAGCCATGCCATCACACCTGCCTGACAAAATGGCGGCCAGCGGCACCGCGCCCGACGGCTCAACAACCAACTTCATCCGTTCCCACAACAACCGCATGGCGGCGATGATCTCCTGCTCGGTAACCGTCACGATCTGGGCCACATGTTGCTGAATGATGGGGAATGTCTTGTCGCCAAGTGACGTTCGCAAACCATCCGCAATGGTGTCAGTATGGACCAATGGAATGATCTTCCCGGCCTGCAGCGACTGCCATGCATCGTCAGCGCGCTCTGGTTCTGCAGCCACAACTCGAATTCCGGGTGCGAGTGCATGAACGCTGAGCGCAGTCCCGCTCAACAATCCACCACCGCCAACAGGCGCGATCACCATATCAAGACCGGCGCCAGGCAGAATGTCTTCGCACAGTTCAAGCGCTGCGGTTGCCTGACCGGCTATGACGCGATCATCGTTGTAGGGATGAACCACTGCGGCACCAGTACGGGCCACGATTGCGGCCAGGCCGGTTTCACGCGCCTGCAATGTTGGCGCGCATAGTGTAATCTCGGCCCCGTAACCTTCGACCGCCTTGCGCTTGATCTCGGGCGCATTTTCCGGCATCACCACATAGGCTTTGATGCCGCGCCAGCGCGCCGCAAGCGCCAGCGCAGCCGCATGGTTGCCCGATGAATGCGTGGCGACGCCTTGAGCAGCTTCAGCGTCTGTCAGAGAGAAGACCGCGTTGGTTGCCCCGCGTATTTTGAAGGCACCCACTTTCTGCAGGTTCTCGCACTTGAAAAACAAGGCTGCACCGCACATCGCGTCGATTGCAGCACACGTCAGCACCGGCGTCCGATGAATATAAGGGCGAATACGATCATGCGCAGCGCGAATATCGAGCCATGTCGGGGTTGTCATCAACCTACTCCACCCGCTGGCGGCGCCGGTGGGTTGTCCGGTTCGGGTGATGGCGTTGATGGCGATGGTTGTGGCGAAGCATTGAGCGGTCGGTCAAAGATAGGCTCAAGCAGGCTGAGCAGCGTGGAAATCACTATCGCGCCAAAACCGGCAACAATCGGCGCGCCATCACCAGCGATATAGGGATTACCCGGTACTGCAAGCGCCCACACCATGAATGCTACCGATGAAGCCGTCATTTTCCACCACGGCATTTCGCGCAGTTTGGGCAAGGTGGGCAAACCTTCCGTGGCGCGCTTGCTGGCATACATTAACACCAGCAGGCACGGCGTCAACACAGTGAATCCCCAATATAAAAAGCGGGCATCAAAAAACGGGAGCGCCGACCGCAGGGATTGAATGGTAGACACAGAAGCCACGTACATTGTCACGATCTCAGTAGGGATATATTTGACGAGGGCATTGAGCGTGATGACAACCTGGTTATCGGTTAAGCCCTTTGGC
>CAIQQO010000110.1 GCA_903873965.1 uncultured bacterium | reverse complement strand
TCGCCTCAAGCTCGCCGCGCTTCCACATCCGCCATGCGGTTTTGTAGCTGATCGAGTTTTCCTTCGCAAACTGGCTTAACTTCATGGGTATATTATACCATATTCGTCTACATTTGTCCCTTTTTCTGCTTACTAAATATTACCCCAGCCCCTTATCGCACACATCGGCGATCACCAGCCCAAGCGTGTGCGATGGCTGTGCTGCGGATTGGGGCGCCGGGAGCCTTTGTGACGGCAACTCGAACACGTCGTAGAAATCACCCGCTACCTCGCGCGCCGACTGAAGCGCCACGGCGATGTCCCAGCCCTGCGGCTGTGGAATGATGTCTGGCAGAAAACCGGCCTGGATTTTGCGCCCGATCTCAAACTCATGCTCCAACGCCTTGCGGTACTCATTCTCCTTCTCCCACAGGCGCGCATTTTCAAGCGCGATGCTCATCGAGGCAGACAGGGTTTGCAACAGGCGAACGGATGAATCGTCAAATGCATTTTCCTTGTCCACATCCTGCAGGCTGAGGATGCCAGTGACCTGATCGCCGACGAGCATGGGAACACCCAGCCATGATTTGGGCGTCAGCGTCCCGGGCAACGTAGGCTGCCCAAGACGCTCCGCCAGTTCAGCCACGTTGCTGTTCAACAGCACGGCTTGGCGTGTCTGAACAATCTGTCTGCGAAATCCAAGGCATGGCAGGCAGCCGGGCGCATACACGCGCTGGCCATGTTCAATGGCATAACGATGTTCGATCGTATCAGTGTGCTGGTCATAGGTCGAAATCATCACGACGGGCACGTGGAAAAACTCGTAAATCCTGGCGCCGACAAGGTCATAGATCGATTGGACATCAAGCTGCGCAGCAAGGCTTTGCTGAACGCTGTTAATGATGGCCAATGCCATGTCACGTTCGGCAAGTTCCTTCAGAAGCGCCGAATGGTCATCGCCGTACGAACTGGATTGAACAGACATAATCCCACTTCCAGGGTTTAATCCATCTCGATCCCGCCATCGACGTTGAGGCACTGGCCGGTGATGTAATCGCTATCCGGCGCGCAGAAGAACGCGACCGCAGCAGCAACATCGTCGGGCATGGCCGGACGCCTGAGCGGAATCGTCTCAACAAAATTCGCAAACGCCTCACCGGGCTTCGAACCGAACAACACGCCGCGCTCGCGATCAATCTGATCCCACATCTGGGTTGGCGCGACGCCGGGCGCAACCGCATTGACATTGATGTTATAGCGGGCCAGCCCAAGCGCTGCTGAACGGGTGATACTGATCACAGCCGCCTTGGCCGCCGCGTAATGGACGCTGTAAGGTCGCCCGCCGCGGCCTGATATCGACGAGAAATTGACAATCTTGCCGAAGCTGTGCGGCGCGCGATCCGACTTGCGAATCTCCTCGGGCACCTGGGCAATCATCTGGCGCGCCACGGCCTGCAGCGTAAAGAACAACCCGCGCTGATTGGTATCGACAACGCGATCCCAGTCATCGGGCGTCAGGTCGAGCATACCCTTGGTCTGCGTGCGCCCGGCGTTATTGATCAGAATATCAATGCGGCCAAACTCAGCCACGACGCGATCAATAACCGATGGAATCTGCTCAGCGTCTGAAAGATCGACTGCAAATGCCTGAGCGCGCCGTCCCAGCGCCCGAATCTCTGCCGCGGCCTGCGCGCCTGTCTCCTGGTTATACTCGGCGATGACAATGTCAGCGCCTTCCTGGGCCAGTCGCATGGCGACGGCCTTGCCCAATCCCTGGCCTGCGCCGGTCACCATGGCAACCTTATTGAGAATCCTTTGCTCCATACCAACTGCCTCTCTTCAGGGAATAAACTTCCAGTGCGGAAATTCTCTGTATGACCATTATGCATTTTTTCGCACAACCCGATTTGCACAACTACTGAGTTTGAACTATCATAGTCTAAACTCAGTAGTTGTGCAAGCATCAGGCATCATCAAGAATGAGGTGATTCATGAAATTCGTCGACCGCCACCATGAATTGGAAACACTGGACAGGTTCTATCGCAGCGGATCTGCCGGGTTCATGGTGCTGTACGGACGCAGGCGTGTTGGAAAAACCAGCCTTTTGTCAAACTGGGTTAAGTCTAAGCAGCTAGACGCTGACACTCTCTTCTGGACTGCAACCACGTACGGTTCATCGATGCAATTGCGCGACTTCTCTCAGGCATTGATGCGCTTTGATCCCAGGTTTGGCAACGATATGTCGGACGAATTCTCACTGCCGAGTTGGACAAGCGCATTCGAATACCTCGTCAGCCTCGCTTCACAGCATACCAAGGCTTCGCCACTCATTATCATCATCGACGAGTTCACCTATCTCGTGCAAAGCGATCCCGCTATCGTAAGTCTGCTGCAAAAAGTCTGGGATCACAGGTTGTCGAAATGTGATAGTTTGCGCTTGATCATCAGTGGTTCGTTGGCCGGCATCATGGAACGTGATGTTCTTTCTGCCAAGTCGCCTCTATATGGTCGCGCAACGATGTTGATAAAGTTAGGCCAGCTGCCTTTTGGATCATTGCTTGAGATATTCCCGTCCTGGTCAGCAGCCGAAAGGGTAGCGGCTTATGGTGTATGCGGTGGAATTCCAGCTTACCTTAGTCTGTTTGAAAAAGCGCCGGGCTTCACGCGCGGATTGACAGACAATTGCCTTGCTGCAAACAGCATTATGCTCAGTGATGCAGCCCTCCTTCTCCATGAACGACTAAATGAACCGCAAACCTTTCTCTCTATCCTGGCAGCTCTTGCAAGCGGCTTCCACACTTGGACGGATATCGCGCGACTCTCTGGTGTGCCGGAAGGAAACCTTGGTTATTACCTAAACACCTTACAAATGATCGGCATCATCGAGCGCCGCGATCCGGTACTGTCGCCTCCGGGCAGCAGACGTGGTCGTTATCACATATCTGATCCCTTCTTGCGATTCCATTTTCGTTTTCTCGTACCTTATAGGACATCCATCGAGCGCGGTGAAACGGCGCGTATTGTTAAAGTATTGACAGAGGACCTACGCGCGTTTATCGGCACCTATGTCTTCGAGGAATTATGTCGCGAATGGACATCGGTGGAGGCAGACTCGGGAAAGCTTGGTTTTCTACCCGAGCAAGTTGGTGCATTCTGGTCACAACACCGAGGCCAAGCTGTACAACTTGATGTTGTCGCAGCCAGCCTGCGAGAAAAGAGGCTATTTATTGGCGAAGCGAAATGGGGCGATGAACCCGTATCGCGGAGCATACTCACGAACCTGATTGAGCGCAGCAAGCGCATGCCGGCAGTAGCCGATGGTTGGCAGGTGGAATATGCCCTATTTGCACGCACCGGCTTCACTGCTGCGACTCGTCAGGCAGCGCTGGATATCGGCGCGCGCCTGATCGAACTTGAGCCAATGGAACAGGCCATGCATAGAGCGTCGCGGCAATAGAAATACTTAACGAAGCCGGCGCGGACGACAGCGCCGGCATATGTAATAAGATGTGCGACAAAGAACAAATACCTGTACAGTTAGCGCGGCCACGGCACGAAAATGCCATTGTCGATAAACGGGTACTTGCGAATCGCGTCCATATCAAGCTCGATGCCCAGTCCCGGTCGATCCGGCACATCGATGAAGCCCTGATTCACGGGGATCGGATGATCGACGAGATCAGTGAGCATCGGATTGCCGATATGCTGAGTCTCCAGCATCACACGGTTGGGAATAGCGGCGACGAGGTGGGCATTGCAGGCGTGCGCGACGGCGTTCGTCCAACTGTGCGGGATGCATGGCAGGCCAGCGCGGTGGTAGAGCTGCGCCACGCGATAGGCAGCCGTGAAACCAATGATGCAGGCATCGGGCTGGACGATGTCATAAGCGTTCACCCGGATGGCGCGTTGATACTCCGCGATGGGACTGAGCCCTTCTCCACCTGAGATCGGCACGCGGGTGCTGTTGCGAATCTGCTGATAGCGATCGTCATGATCATCCGTCGGGCGCGGGATCGGCTCCTCAAACCAGCGCGCATGCAGCCCCTCAAGAATGTGAGCCACTTCAACAGCTTCGCTGACCGAACGGAAACGGCAGTTGGCGTCCAGCATCAGGTCGATGTCATCGCCCAGCGCGGCGCGCACGCGCGTCAGGTGGTCGCCAAAACTGCTGACCGTGACGCCGCCCAGCCCCCAGGCGCTGCCGATGCGCATTTTGAAAGCGGTAAATCCCTCCGCTTTGAGCTGGGCAATCTCGTCGAAAATCTGCTCGCGTTTAGAGAACCAGTTATAGCTGACGCCGCCGCTGGCATAGGTACGGATATGCTCGGTTTGATAGTCTCCGTCTTTGGCCAGCAAACGATAGACCGGCGTCGCAGTGGCTTTTCCGACAATATCCCACAAGGCGCAGTCGATCGCAGCGAGGCAGCTATTGACCGTGTGATCAGGCGTTTGCACCGTGAGTTTCTCAACATCGAATGGGTCCTTGCCGACAAAGCGCTGTTCCAGGCGGTGCAGCGTCGCTTCGATCAAGCGGCAATCGCCCCAGCCGCTGGGTTCGCCAAGTCCGGTAATACCTTCATCGGTGTGAACGCGCAGGATGATGGCGTTGAAGCGCACGCCTCTCAGGTCCATGTCCCAACTCTGCCCGCCCCACCAGCTTTTCTCTTCTGGAAACGGATAAGAACACAAAAAAGTCTCGAAACGTGTGATGCGCATGTTAATATCACCTCATCAGAAAATAACTCATGTTATGGGCGCGGCCTCCGTAGAGATCAGCCCCAAGACCATTCCATTATGCCTGTCTTTCAAACAAACCGGTTTACACAACAACTGCGCCTACCCGTCACGAGAATCGAGGTCTATACTATGTTCTGGCAATCGGCAGGCGCGACCCGTGATATGCTCACGGTGCCGCAATGTTGGCGATGCCAATGCGCAAGGCGTGAAACAGAGCCGGAACGATACGAGGCCCACTCGGTGCCGTAGTGCTGCCGGTATCTATTCATGTGCGCAACAGGAGAAATACCATGAAAATGATGATGGCGATAGTTCAGGCTGAAGATGTATCCAAGATCAGCCGGGCGCTGGTGGAAGCCGGATACAGGGTCACCCAGATATCCACTACGGGTGGCTTGCTGCGCCGCGACAATGCCACGCTTCTGCTGGGTGTTGAGGATGAACGGGTGGAAGATGCATTGAATGTCTTCCGCAAACTGGGACAGCACCGCGAAGCCGACTCGGCTGTTGCCGCAACAGCAGGGGCCGCCCCCCATGTCAGCCATAAGGAATCGGCGGAATCCAAAGCACATAAATCAAAGATCGTCATTGGCAGCGCCACCATCTTCATGCTCAATGTGGATCAATTCGAACGTTTCTGATACAACGAGGACAGGGATGGGCAAGGTAAAAATCAGCAAAGGCAAGTATGCCGGCATTAACCGCGTGGCCGACAGCCACGGCATCATCGCCGCACTAGCCATAGATCAACGCAGTTCACTGAAGAAATCAATCACCAAAGCCAAAGGCCCGCAAGCCGACGCGAGCGATGCCGAATTGAGCGAGTTCAAGGCATTAGTGGCTGAGGCGTTAACGCCATACACAAGCGCCATTCTGCTGGACCCCGAATACGGCCTCAACGCTGCCAAACGCCGCGCCCAGACGGCCGGCCTGCTGCTGGCTTACGAAAAAACGGGCTACGACGCGAGCGTAAAAGGACGCCTGCCCGACCTGCTGTCCGAATGGTCGGTGCTCCGGTTGATCGAAGCCGGCGCGGATGTGATCAAAATACTGATGTATTACGATGTGGACGAAGTCGCCGCAATCAACACGGTGAAACAAGCCTTCATCGAGCGCGTTGGCGCGGAATGTCGCTGCTACGACATACCCTTCTTTCTCGAACCGCTCTGTTACAGCGATACGGTGGGCAATGAGCAGAGCCTCGCCTTCGCGCGGGTGAAACCCGATAAGGTCAGCCGCTACATGGCCGAGTTCTCGAAACCCCGCTACGGTGTGGATGTGCTGAAAGTCGAAGTGCCGGTGAATATGCGCTTTGTCGCCGGCTCGCGTGCGAATACCGATGGGCAGGTCGCCTATACGCGTGACGAAGCGCGCCAGCTTTTCCGCTCCGCGGCAGCAGCGTCCCAACTACCCTTTATCTACCTGAGCGCCGGCGTTGCCGATGATGTATTCCGCGAAACGCTTGAACTGGCTGCCGAAGCAGATACGCCATTCTCAGGCGTCTTGTGCGGACGCGCCACATGGCTGCCCGGCGTGACAGAATTTGGGCGCGCCGGCGCCACAGGCGCGCGGCAATGGCTGCAAAGCAGCGGTGTAGCCAGCATTCAAGCGCTGAATGAGATACTGGCAAAAGGGGCAAAGCCGTGGTGGGACTTCTACGGCGGTCGCGATCAACTGGAAATTGTCTGATCACATTGCGGCCGACCCGCCTTTTCACGTCATAATCAACCTGCGGATGACAGGCCGACACATGTGTCGGCCGTTTTCGCGTCTCTGTTACCCGTTTCGGCGTATAATCTATAGCGCGTTGCGCGTATTGAAGGAACAAGTCAAAAGCAGGTCAGATACGATCAAGCAAAAATATCGGTACGTTTTCGCAGTCAATCACCTCTAATAGCTACATGCTGAAATCAAAACACGCGGGAATCCACCCAGGCAGCTTGCTTACTACAATGGTCTTCGCAGATGGATCTGCCGTTGACGCCGTTGTATCTGCTCATGATTTTTCGCGTGGAAACGAGACCCCTTATCACTTTGTTACTTCGACTGTCGCAGAAGGCATCTGCGTCATCGACCTGAAAGGCACCATTCTCTTTGCCAGCCAACAAATGGCATCGCTTCTGGCAACCTCGGTGGCCGAACTGGTTGGCACAAGCCTTTTTGAATGGGTGGATAGTACCCATGCTCATCCCATGCGCGCACAGATTGAGCGCTGCCAAACCGGTCAGACTGCAGGACACGACCGTGATGCGCAAAAATTTCACGGCAAAGACGGGCGCATCGTCTGGCTGAGCATTTCAGCAACCGCGTTGTTTGAACCTGCCATTCAACCCAATAAAGTCGGGGCGAACGGGCATGTCGGTTCATCTGGCCCGTGTGCCGGCGTACTGGCCGTATTCAGTAACATCACCGAACGCACGCGCGCCGAAAAACTGCGCGAATTCGCGTCCACCGTCCGCGAAATCCCCGTGACGACGATGGATGAACCCGCACTATTTCGTCATACCCAGGCAATTGCGGGAGAGATCATCCCGGCAGACCATTTCCACATCGTGCGGTGGATGCCCTCGAAAAACCTGATCGAATGCCCTTATCAAACCGGCGATTCCATGATTAAAGCGCTTGCCCCCGGGCATGGCCTGATCGAGTACGTGATGCGTACCCAACAGACGCTGGTGGTTTCGCCGGAACAGGTGCGCCTGCTGGCCGATCAAGGTGAAATCGACCACGCCGATAGCGCCTTCTACTGGTGGGTCGGCGTTCCCATCCAATTCAATAACCGAACTTACGGCGTCATGGTGATCCATTCACCACACAACAACGCAGGGGCTGGCCGGAGCGAGTTCAGATGGCTGGGTGACCCTGAGATCAACGCGCTCGAAATGATCGTGCTGCGATTGTCATCCATGTTGGAACGGCTGCAGGGGCACATCATGCTGCGCGACACCTCGTCGGTATTTCAAGCCATATTCGAGAAGAATAACGCCGTAAAACTCCTGATTGACCCGGTCACATCCGCGATCGTCGATGCCAATCCGGCCGCGGCAGAGTTCTACGGTTACTCTGTTGATCAACTGCGCGCCATGTACATTCCAGACCTCAATCCGATGCCGCGCGAGCAGATCAGCACAGAACTACAACGGGCGCGCTCTGAACAGCGCCACTACTTAACGTTCCAGCATCGACTTGCCAGCGGCGACTATCGCGACGTGGAAATACTATCAAGTCCGATTGATGTGCGCGGCAAACCGCTGGTATTCTCGATCATCCATGACATCACTGAGCGCAAGAAAGCAGAAACCCAGCTTCGCTTCCATCTAGGGCTGAGCAAAATGCTCGCGCGTATCTCGACGGACTTCGTCGCCACTGATCCAGACAGCATCAATCAGCAAATTGTGCGCGCGCTTTCAGAAGTTGGGCTGTTCCTGCAGGTTGAAGCTGGTTGCGTTGCGCTGGTAAGTGACAACTGCGAGCACATCAGCATCACACATGAATGGGTGGGCGCAAACATCCCCGGACTCATCACCACCCTGCAGAATCTGCCAACAACCCTATTGCCGGTTTGGAAAGAAACGCTATTGCGTGGTGACGCCGTGTCGTTCAACAGCATTGCCGAATTGCCTGCCGAAGCAGTGCTGGAGAAAGCATTTTCGAAGTCCTCCGACATTCAGTCGCTGTTGTGCATACCTCTTTTCATCATGAACAGGCTGACCGGGATCGTGTGCTATGCCTGCTACACGAAACCTCACACATGGATTGAGGATGAAAATGACACCGTCATATTTCTTGGCCAGATTTTCACCAACGCATTACAACGGCAGCGCACCGAGTTAGCTCTGCGTCAGCACGACCAGGAAATAAACGCCATTGTGGAGCACTCGCCGGATGTGATCGCCCGTTTTGATACCCAGGTGCGCTGTGTGTTTATCAACAAAACTGTGGAGCGCGTTACGGGTACACCGGTCGAATACCATATTGGCAAGACGCCGCTGGAAATGGGGATGCCGGATGAAGCCGGGCGCGCATGGGATCGCGCAGCCAGGCAGGCCATTGAAACCGGCCAGCCTGTGACGACGCAGTTTAATGTGGAATTCAGCCTGCATCCAAATCATGCCGAGAAATCTCTCAGCTTTCAGTCCAACCTGGCGCCGATCCTGGATGACAATGGCAACGTCAGCGGCGTGATGTCCATCACCCGTAATATTACCGAGATCGAACAGGCGCGCCAGACCGTCATCGAACTCAACCGCACGCTGGAACAACGTGTGATCGAACGCACCCGACAGTTGGAGGCAGCCAACCATCAACTGGAACTCGAAGTAGCCGAGCAGCAGCGCATTAAAAAAGAACTGATCAACAGCCGTGTGCGCCTGCAGGAGCTGGCGCAGCAGGTGGTGAACGCGCAGGAAGAGGAACGACGGCGCATCTCGCGCGTGCTGCATGACGAGGCAACCCAGGACCTGATGGCTGTCACCATGTCAATGACGTGGCTGCAGAACAAGATACCGGCCGAGGCCAAAGAGCAACTCCACCGGCTGGATGAAGCCATTTTGCTGGCTGAAGCCACCACCGAGCGTATCCGGCAACTGGCGCATGATATTCGCCCGCTGGCGCTGGATTCGCTTGGCCTTGATCGCGCCATAGGCGATTTCTGTGCGTCTTTCGCAGAACGCTCTTTCCTTAACATTCAATACACGGGCATTGAATTGCGGCCAATGCCCGGCACCATCAGCATTTGTTTCTATCGCACTGTACAGGAAGGGCTGACCAACGTGGCAAAACACGCCCATGCACGTCGCGTCTGGGTGTCTCTGAAGCGCGCGAAAAAAGGCCTTGTGCTCACCGTCAAAGATAATGGCTGCGGATTTGATCCGGCAACACGGGGTGACCAATCCATGAATGAACTGACTTCGTGGGGAGTCGGGCTGAGTGGTATGCAGGAACGCTTCACGCTGCTGCACGGCTCCTTAACGATCAAATCGAGCCTTGGCAAGGGAACCCAACTCATCGGCGTTATTCCATGGTCTGAGATCAATGAATCGGGGAACCACAATGATAAAAATCCTCATAGCAGATGATCACGATGTTGTGCGTATGGGTTTGCGGATGTTGCTGGAGCAACAGGAAGACATGCAAGTCATCGGCGAAGCCAGTGATGGGCTTGAAGCCACAGAATTGACTGCCCAGTTGCGTCCCGATATCCTGCTGATGGATATCAGCATGCCCCGCATGGGCGGAAACGAAGCGACACGCCACATCCATTCCCTGGGGCTGACTACGCGCGTCATCATTCTCTCGATGCACTCCGATGAGGCGATTGTGCGCACCGCGCTCGAAGGCGGCGCCAAGGGCTATCTGGTAAAAGCCTCCGTGCGTACCGACCTTGCGCCGGCCATCCGCGCCGCCTATCGTGGCGAAACCTATCTCAGCCCCAGCATCGAAGACCTGATTGTGAAACAGTTCGTGGGACATAAAACCGCTCCCGAAGACAACCCGCAGAATGCTCTGGCCTTGTTGACCGAGCG
>CAIQQO010000109.1 GCA_903873965.1 uncultured bacterium | reverse complement strand
GGTAATCAGACCAATGTGTTAATGCTGCAAATATATCAGGACATTTTTACCAACGCTGACATGGGCATGGCAGGCGCAGGTTCGGTGATTCTTGGCATTCTTCTAATCGCCTTTTCAATTGCGAATCTGCGTGTGATGAATTGCGGGTACAGCGGTACATAGGTGTGAGTATTAGTATGAGATTGTGGAAATGGCTCAGAAATGGGCTTATTTATTGCATTTTGATTGTGAGTAGTCTGGTCATGGCATATCCATTGGTATTTGCCATTCTTGGCTCACTGGGGCAATTCGATGACTTCGTACGAACGCCATGGTTACCAGTTCCAGAGTCTCCCTCTTTGGATGCCTATCGCGCCATCCTGAGCAGCACACGCCATGATATCGTAAGCTGGATGGTGAATACGGCTATTCGAACGGCATGGTATATCGTGATTCCGGGAACACTTGCCGTACTGATAGGGTATACCGTAGCCAAAATGCGTTTCCGGGGGCGTGACACTGTATTCGTTTATATCTTGAGCTCGCTGGTACTGCCCGGCATCGTATTCAATATTGCCACATTTGTTATGATGGTGAGGTTTCCCCTTGCAGGAGGAAACAATATCATGGGACAAGGTGGAACTGGTTTCCTCAATCAATGGCCGGCCCTGCTGCTGCCCGGCCTTGTAAATGCCTATTTCATTTTCCTTTTCCGTCAGACTTTTGCGACCATACCAGCAGACTTCGAAGAGGCCGCTCGTGTAGACGGCGCAGGAACGCTGCGATGCCTATTTACTATTTACCTGCCCATGCTCAAACCCGTATTGACGGTGTTTGTTGTGTTTCAGTTTGTGGCCATGTGGAACGACTACGTTTGGCCATTGCTCGTGTCACGTGACAACGAACTCATCTGGGTAATCTCTGTCGGGTTCCAGTTCCTTACAGGATCAGGAGGTAACCTGACAGGCCTACCTTCTGGTGTTGCATACAGCCCCTTCATCCTTGCAGCCATAGTCGTGGTTACCCTCCCACTCATCGCAATGTATCTGGCATTACAAAACTACTTTGTTGAAGGGGTAGCGGGATTTGCACTTAAGGGGTAATAGATGGTTCTTCGCCAGAAGACGGCACAGCCTGTAGTCGTTCTCGATAGAGATCAATAAGCACCATGAAGGGACTCTCTACTTTCGAGAGACCTTCTTTTTGCGGTAGTACACCGTAGATAGCCCGCAGCACAATCCCTACACCGATCGAATATGTCAGCAGACTCGCTAGCGGAAACGCCACTCGCGTAAAAGTACTCACTTGCGCAATCTGCTGGTTGAACAGTTCAGTGCCAAATGCCGCAGTCACATTATTGATTACCAGTAGAAAATTGACAATGCAGATAAACACACTGTCAATCGTAATCACAATTGTTCCTATGATAAGGCCACGAAACACGGTTTTTTCAGTGAGTACGATGTTCACTGTCTCACGACGCTCTTTTGTATCTGGACTCAGTGCTTGCGCAAGAAAGTAGCGCAATATGGGTCGACCAACTAAAATTGAACCGCCAAAAAGCACTAAGTTGAACAAGGGGCCTATGGTGTCCTTGATGGCAAATCGCGCGCCATCAACAAACCAGAAAGCCAATGCCCCATTAAGAATAGCTGTGGCTGCTGTGTAACTAGTAATGAAATTGAACCGTCTTGTAATCAATAACGTATCCACCAGCACGTAACTTACTGGCACAAGCGCTGCGATGACGTAGGCGGTAGGTGCTCCTAACGGACGAGATAAATTGCTGAGGATCAGGATCGGGATAACGGCTCCCATCACGATGTCGAGTATAAACTTCAGAAATCCCTTCATGATGGAAGCCAGTTTAGCACATCGAGTGCAACAGGATTATGTAATCATATACGAATACATGCCTTGCCAATTCCTAGTTACAAATGCTGTTACTGACGTGGCCGTTGCGCGTTCAGCACCGCTGCCAAATCGTTAATCTGAGAGGCATGCACGATAGCCAGAACCTCATCCGCTTGATGCAACACCAGATCGTTTCGCGGGATAAGCAAATCGCCTTTACGTATGACTGCAACAATCACACATTGGTCAGGAAGCTTTAGTTCGCCAAGCGACTTTCCTTCTGCTGTTGCTGTCGGATGGACTTTCTCTTCGACGACAGAGAACTGCCCCTTACGAAGCTTTAGGAGCGTCATCATATCTCCAAGTGACATTTCCTCGGCCACCAGTCGCGCTAGAATGTCAGCCTGGTTTAGAGCAACATCTACACCCATCTCAGGCGTAAACATCCATGCATTATCCGGGTCATTTACACGCGCTATCGTGCGTGGGACATTAAACTCGAATCGCGCCAGTGTCGTAGCAACTAGATTGGCTTCATCTTCAGCAGTAACCGCTGCAAGGACGTTGGCTTTCTTTATACCAGCCAATTCAAGTGTACTGGGCGCGCTGACATCGCCAAGAACGACGTTATCATCGCCTAGTTCCTTTTTTAGGCGTTCGATCATGAATGGTCGATGATCAATCACTTTAATCTGATGCCCTTGATCAAGCAACATACTTGCCAGTTCAGAACCCGTCCTGCCACCGCCAACAATTATCACCAGCATAAATACTCCAATGCGAATGTCAGCCGCTACCTTATTAGGCCAGCCCAAATGATTCCAGCCTGTCCATTGCCGAAGCTAAAACGGACAGATAGACGATATCACCTTTGCGAAACTGAGTGCCTAACGTTGGCAATATCGCGCGGCCTTCCCGTACAATGGCAACGACCACAATTTCTCCTGGCGCCGTGATGTGATTAACAATTCTGCTTTCCAGTTGCGGAGGCACGTCGATATGTATGAGCTTCACTTCACCACTACCAAAGCTCATAATAGGGTCGAGATTATCATGCGTCAGCAACTCATAAATGCGTTGGGCGCCCCACGTTGTCGAAGATATCGTGAGTAAACCGAGCCTTTGATATATCTCGGCACGGCGGGGGTCGTACAGTCGAGCAATAACTCGCGGCACGTGAAAGATGTTACGCGCAACGCGAGCAGCAACAATATTGGCATTGTCGGATGAGCTTGTTGCTGCAAAGGCATCAGCGCTCTCGATGCCCGCAGATATCAACACTCCACGGTCAAAACCCACGCCTTTGATTTTCCGCCCGTGGTAATCCGGGCCAAGTCGCAAGAGTGCTTCGGCATCAAAGTCGATGACCGTAACCTCATGACCTTCCTTATCCAGTATTCTGGCTACTTGCTCTCCAACTCTGCCAGAACCCATAATGATAGTTCTCATATTGTTTCTCCTCCGACGTGTACCTGCTTCGCACTGGAGTGATGAAAATGCCGCGCAATCGCCTTACGAATCCACTCCAGCCCAAAAACCACTGGCGCGAATAACGCCAGACCGAGTAGATAAACCGGCGGTAAAGGCAAGTGTTCAAACAACGCACTCACCGGTGGAATATAGATCAGTGCAAGAATGATAATCACTTCATACAATATCGCCAAGAGCAAACCTTTATTGCTTAAGAATCCAATATCTCGTGTGCGCGATATGAAGGCACGCGACGCAAAAGCATTGCCAATCTGCGCCATAACTACCCCGGCATGAAAGGCCGTAGTCGCCAGAATATAGAGTCTGCCTTCCGGTGAGAGAACGCGTTCAAGGTAGGGTAATTGGTCCACATTGATATTCACCAGATTAGTAACGCCAGCCTGTGCATAAACGAAAAAGAAAGCCCCGTAACACAGAATTGTTTGAATCATGCCAAGGAAAAATATCGCTCGCAACAGTAATGATTTATCAAGCAAAGGTTGGTTTCGCTTGCGGGGTGGGCGGTTCATGATGCCCGGCTCTGGCTTCTCTGCACCCAGTGCCATGGCAGGAAGCAGATCAGTACCAAGGTCAATAGCAAGAATCTGCATAATAGTCAGTGCAAGAGGAATCTTCAACATGCTCGAGATAACGAAGGGCATCAACTCGGGTACATTACTGGCGAAAATGTAAGATACAAACTTACGCAGGTTATCGTAAACACCCCGACCCTCTTCAATGGCTGCGACGATTCCACCAAAATTGTCGGTGGTAAGAACAACGTCAGCAGCTTCTTTCGCCACATCCGTGCCAGTAACGCCCATGGCAATACCAATGTCGGCCTTACGTAGAGCAGGAGCGTCGTTGACACCATCGCCTATCACTGCGACAACGTCCCCACGAGCTTGAAATGCGGATACCAGGCGTAGCTTATGCTCCGGCGCCATACGAGCACAAACCACATCCTCTGCCAGAATACTCTGAAGGTCGCCATCACTAAGTGAATCAACGTCAGAACCCGTCAGGATATGAGGTACTGATGAGGCATCAAGCATCCCGATGCGCCTGGCAACACTTTCGGCCGTGAGTCCATAGTCACCGGTAATCATGACCAGCCGAATACCTGCGCCGCGGCATGCACTGATGGCTTCCGCAACATCGGCCCGCGGTGGATCCATCATTCCTGCCAAACCCAGGAGTGTCAACCCCTGCTCCACCCATTCATGTGAATACCCACCACTTCTTTGCGGTAGCTTGCGTCGTGCCAACGCTAATACGCGTAGAGCGCTACGTGCATAGTCATCATTGGCATTCATTACCTCTGCACGTCGTTCCTTGTCCAGTGGATATTCGATTCCATCAATCAAGATACGCTGGCATAAGGCTAATACTTCCTTCGGAGCACCTTTCACGTAAACCACATCACCTTCAGGCGTGCGATGAACTGTGCTCATGCGCTTACGACGAGCGTCGAAAGGGAGTTCGTGCATACGTGGGAAATCACGTGCAACTGCAACCTCATCAAGGCCTCCTTTCCGCGCCATGACGCGCAAGGCAGCCTCTGTCTGATCCCCCAGACTAGTCCAGATAGGTCTGTCTTTAGTCGGTTCGGTCAAGCGCGAATTGTTACAGAGAGATGCAGCTATTAACAGGCTCTTCAGGTCACCGGCGCAGGCTGAATCAGGCGCACAGAAGTCAGAGTGTGTAGGATCATAGCCAATCCCGACCACCTGAATGCGACGACCAGCTACCCAAATTGCGCGGACAGTCATCTGGTTCTGGGTCAGTGTCCCGCTCTTGTCAGAACAGATCACGGATGTTGTACCTAAGGTTTCGACAATAGACAGCTTTTTCACAAGAACGCCACGTGATGCAAGACGTTGAACAGCCATGGCAAGCGTTAAAGTCACTGTCGGAATCAAACCCTCTGGTACCATGGCGACAATGACCCCTACAGCCATGAGCAGCGCGTCAACTATTTGAGCGTGCGCTTCAAACATCTCCAATGCCAGAACAATTGCGCCAGCTATGAAGGCAATCATGGAAAGTCTACGCGTCATTCGCGCAAGGCTTTGCTGAAGAAGGCTGGGCGGTTCGTGAACTGTCTGTGTGAGGTTCGCAATGCGACCAAATTGCGTCGTCATCCCCGTGGATACCACGATAGCTTTGCCAGTACCAGAAAAGATGGATGTACCGGCGAATACCATATTAGGGCGTTCTAGCTCTGTAAGCCCTTCACGTAATGAAGAATCAGCCGTCTTATGTGAAGGTGTGGCTTCACCCGTTAAAGTCGAATCGTTGGTTCGTAATCCATAGGCCTCAACGACACGACAGTCGGCAGGCACATTGTCACCTTCTGCAAGCACCAATAGGTCACCCGGCACAACGGCGCTAGCCAGGACTTCTGCTTCTATCCCATCCCGTATTACGCGCGCATGGGCCGGGAGTAAAAGCCTGAGTACTCCCACGGCTTGTTCTGCACGGTGTTCACGCCAGAAGGAAAAACCGGCATTGACGACGACAACACCCCAGATAATAAGTCCCATGACCGGCCTGTTGCCAATAAGTGCGATGAGACCAGCACCCCATAAAAGCAGCGCCATGGGATGCCGCAAGTAGCTAAGCATTTTGCGCCAGATTGGAGGTGGTGGCGGCTCTCGCAGAAGGTTAGCGCCATAAAGCGACTGGCGTGCTTCTGCTTCAGGCGACGTTAATCCACCAAGCGTTGTTTCCAGGGCAGGAAACACATCTTCTGGTCGCAATGCGTGCAATGGTAGAGATGACATGAATTTCGCTGTGACATGAGTAGTCTATCTCATGTCACAGTACTACAACAGGACTATTGAACCTTTCGGTCAGTTTTTATTACTGGTGGACATCAGGATCGGGTGTACCAGCAACTTCCATTGGCTTTCCACCAACTTGTGGAGCAGCATCTGTAGATTGCTCAAGATACTGATCCAAAAGTGTTTTTCCACCACCCGATTCGAAATGCATTGCTTCATCGTATTCGCCAGCTGTCAGTGGTTTTTCATATCTAACCGGTCGGCGAACACCAAATAGCTCCCAGAAGCGTGAGATCAAGACCAGCAGGTTATAGCGATACTCTTGAGTGCGCAGTGACTGCCATTCAACAATATTGCCCATCGGACCCTGGACGCGGGACTTGTCGCGAATAATGCGATGGATCGACTTCGCATTGCGGAAACCTAATGGTGAAATGAGAATGGCATGCGCCATCAGAACAAGTAACGTCAATGAAATCAGGACTACCCAACCGCCCTCTTCCCACTTTCCGACAATCTGTCCAATAAACACAAAGCCTGCCAGCGCTGCGGCAAAGGTTGCGCCTGCCATACCCCAGAAACGTTTTTTACCCAAATAGTGTTGCTTTATGTGCTGCCGTATCGCCAGTGCCATGGCTAAAATAGGCAGAAATACGCCTACCCCATAATAGGGAACAGCAAGTGTGGTGCGACCTTGCACCAGAAACTGAATCACAACAGCCGCGATGGCTGCTGCTGTCACAGGACGCGTGAATGTCCCCGATGGATTACGGTAAACCACCACCTCGGGAATCTCTCCGATGGCAACATTGCGCCACGCCATGGACTGCAAATCCTGATACGCAGTCATTGAAGCAAATGAAAGCAGAATCACTGCCAAAATCTGATAAGCCCAGAATAGGATCTGTCCTTCCGGAATCACACTAAAGCCGATGAACGCCAGATTTCCTACAAGGCTTCGCCCGGCGGTGCCATCAAACACGTTAAACGCCAGTGAAAAGACCGTAAGGAGCAGCGTCGTCAGTCCACCATAAAACAGAAAGGATGTCTGCACTGCGCGTCCGATACCGCTCTTACCGCTGTAGAATTTCCACAGTCCTTCGAGCTTGGGGAGTTTCTTTCGTCCCCACTTCACAAAAGCAGCATCATCATCGATCAGGAATTGCAGGCCATTTGACATTGCCTCTAAACCAGACAATGCAACCAATCCTTTCATCGATGCTGTCAACATATGGTAGAGCGCATTTGCTATAGTGGACGGTTCTGCTACTGCCTCCGATGCTGCCGGCGGTACGCCATTAGACTGTGCTACACCAAGGCCAACGAACATAACGACGGTCAACATGATAAATACTGCGAGGAACGTAAAGACAAGTTGTGCTGACTCTCCACGACCTCGAATCGTCACAAACCATGTAACAGCAACAAGGACAGCGCCTATCAGAAAATGCCATATCCACTCAATATTGGCAGCTCCACCAAGCGAAAGTAACTGGTCAACGCCGGACAAGGTGGACACAACGATCGTGAATACGTAGTCCTGGATCAGCACTACGGCTACAACCAGACTAAGCGCCGGCCCTAGATAGCGCATGGCGGCAGTGAATGACCCACCGCCCTCGTTGAATATGCCGAGTGAAAACATGTAAAGAGCGCCAAAAACAAAGTTGGCTATGAATATCACGGCTACTGGGACAAACGCATAGTGCTGTAATCCATAAGGATGCAGTGCGCTCATCAATTCACCTGTAGCATAGTAAAACGAAGTGAAATAGTCCACGCCAAAAAGGGCAACTGCTGCGCCAAGACCAACTTGTCCTGCGCCATGAACCAGTGCATGCTCCTTGCTCTCGCGCGGAGCTGCTTTGTAGGCGATAAAAATAATACCAACTAATAAGAGAATTGGGATAACCATATATAGCTTATCGATCAATGCACGGCAGCAATAGGCACGGGCCATACGGACGACACATGTGTCGTCCCCTGTGAAGATCAGGTATAAGGTCGCGAACTAAACAAACACAGAAATGTGACATTGTATTGCTACCTATGCCACACTTAGAAATGATTCTTCAAGTTCACGCAACTCGTTTAGAAGGTGTTTACGCGTAGAAGAACTCAATCGCGTATCCTGTGCGACCTTGGCCTGTTCCTGTTCAGAAGCACGCACGACAAATGCCGGAATAAACATAATGCGTCCGGCTGGAATAACCTCGAAATTGTGTAACTTCATTCGAAGTATCTGGTCATCAAAGAACGGAAGGCTGAGACTCAAGCCGCGGTTGAGGTCCTGTGCCGCTGCCCGTAGCTTAATGGTTTGAATAATCTCAGCTGTTTCATATCGCGCCAAGGCGCGCCCCTGGTTGATCAATTGGCCGAGCATACCATATCGCTTTGCCTGGTAATCCTCATCTGCAACGACATATGGCGCAAGTGAAACGGCGGCATGCAGCACGCCCAGGAATCTTTGCATGGACGCTATATGTGCTTCAGCCTCACTTGTAGAGTTGACGAGTAGGTGATACTCATCATCAAACGCGACCCATTGGGGCAGATAGAAACGCCTGGCGGCAGGAACAAAGGGTACGAGTAATTCACCTCTGCTCCCGTCAATCTGCCCTTCCTCAGCAATAGCATCAGATGCGGCGGTAATCGCGGATTGCGTATCTGATATCTTACCAACGGGAATGGTAGGTATCTCCTCACCCTCATCCGGCACATAAACCACCGATCTACCAGACGGCAACATGGTATGCACCATGTACTTCGCAGTGGTGTGGCGCACTAGGCCAGCAGCAGTCGCGATGTTTTTGTTGGATGACTGTTCAAGTTCTGACAATCGCTGGCGCAATGCGATGCCAATATCTGAGCGTGTCAGACGGTCAATAAGGCCACCAGCCAACTGCTCACGGCTTTCGGGCGGGATACGGATTTGCGCACTGCCTTTTTCAAGTACAACAACCTCCGGCAACGTAAACCGCGCCTGTGGTTGCTTTTGTATAATGGCATCGGCTAATATGCGCGCCTGTCCCTCTAGAAATCTCTGCACCAGTACGGGCTGAGCTTCGCTGACTGCGTTCCAGCGTTCGTACTCAGCTCGTAGATGGCTGCTTGAACTCTCCGCGAATCGAGCTTGTTTCGCGACATTCTGATTTGAGCTATTTTTAGGTTGATCACTCATGGTTCATCAATAACACAATGCAAAAGATGGTTGCTGAGTCGGCATCAAGGCCATTGTGGTGCAAATCATCAGTTGATACGTCGACTATCTTTCTAACGATATCACACCGGAATAATAATTCCATAAATTATCCCCTGACTGCATAAAGAAATAATAAAGAGGCTCCAAACAATGAGCCTCTTATGACCTGTAATTGCCGGTCCGGTTTGAGAAGAAAACCAACCAATCGCTAATGCGGCTGTACTTTTGACACTGGTTGAATGATGGGTTCCTTGACAATATACTTGTCAAGGATTGATGGAGCATCAGGGTGATCTTCATGCAATGCAGAATCATAGTCACCTGCTCGCGCCGGAACAGGTTCATAGCGAATCGGACGCCGTACACCAATCATCTCAAACAGGCGCGAAACAGCAAGCAATAGACTGTAACGATACTCCTGCATTCTGAGTGACTGCCACTCTACGATTGATGCCATAGCTCCTTGAACGCGCGCCTTATCACGTACGATGCGATAAATCTGATTTGGCTGACGGTAACCGATAGGTGATAACAATAGAAGATGCGCCGCAATTCCCAGCAGACTGAATGTAATCAATACAACCCAGCCACCTTCATCCCATTTACCTATAATCTGCCCCACAAAGACTATACCTGATAGTACCGCAGCCACGGTGGACCCCAGGCTACCCCAGAAACGCTTCGCTCCCTTAAAGTTTTTCAGCACATGCTGCCTTACCGACAAGCCCATCACCATGATGGGCATGAAGACGCCAACACCATAAAAAGGAACCGCTTGCGTTGTCTGACCCTTGACGAGGAACATAATAACCAGAGAAATGATAAAACCAGCGGTCACTGAGCGAGTAAATGTGCCGGCTTTATTTCGATACACCACAAACTCGGGGATTTCACCAATAGCGACGTCACGCCAAGCTGTTGCCTGCAGGTCTTGAAAGGCTGTCATTGATGCCGCAGCCAGCAGTCCAACCGCCAGCAATTGGTATGCCCAATAGAGAATATCACCACCAGGAAGTTGGTTAAAGCCGATGAATGCCAGATTGCCGACAAGCGTACGGCCATCGGTACCATCAAACACATTAAACCGAACTGCAAACATCGCAAGAATCAAGGTTGTCAGACCACCATAGAACAGAAATGAAGTCTGAACAGCCCGACCAATCCCCGACTTACCACTGTAAAAACCCCAGATCGACTTCAGTTTGGGTAAGTGTTTCTTGCCCCACTTGACAATGTCAGAGTCGTCATTGATTACAAATTGGATGCCATTGGACATCGCTTCCAGACCACTTAACGCGACCATACCCTTCATCGATGCCGTCAGCATGTGGTAAAACGCCTGAGATATTGAAGCAGCCTGGGGGGCATCAGATGATGTAACGGCTGGCACTCCGCTGACGTGCGCTGATATCAACCCAATTGCCATCACAACTGACAACATGATGAACACAGCAAGCAAGATGAACACAATGCGCGCACTTTCACCGCGTCCGCGTATGGTCAGGTAATAGGTCACAGCAACCAGCGCTGCCCCAATCAGAAAGTGCCAGATCCAGTCAATGCCATAGCCTTTTAGGATCGACAGCAACTGATCTACCCCTGAGAGAGATGACACAACAATCGTAAACACATAGTCTTGAATCAGTACTACTGCTACTATCAAGCTTAGTGTCGGCCACAGGTATCGCATAGAAGCTGTGTAAGAACCACCACCTTCGTTAAAGATACCAAGCGAGTACATATAGAGAGCGCCAAATACGGCATTCGCAAGAGCGATTACAGCTACTGCTACATACCCGTACTGCTGCAATCCATATGGGTGCAACGCACTCATCATTTCTCCTGTTGCATAAAAGAATGATGTGAAATAGTCGACTCCAAAAAGCGCTAATGCAGCAGCCAGACCAATTTGTCCGGCGCCATGCACGTGAGCGTGTTCTTTTTTTTCCTTGGGTGATACCTTGAATGCCAGGAAGACGATGACGAGTAATAGGATTATTGAAACCAACATTTTCTGCCTTAAATATCAAGTTGCTTATTAGCAACGACGCTCAACGATGACTTACTGACCAGATTCCAAAGACGCCGACTTCTGCCAATCCTGTCATGGACAAAAGCAATGTGCGCAACGCACTGGGTGCACTAAAACTGATCCTGACCTGCAAAATAACCAGCGCCCCCATCATCAATGCTGGAAGTGCCAGGCGTGAACCGAATTTAATAAGTCGCGCCCAAGCCCTTGTCAACCTCGACAACGAAGGTGGCGCGAGAGTACTGGTTGGCTTATGAACGTGTTGGTTGATCATGACTCCATGAATGACATAAACAGGGATGTCTAGCATGGTTTCAATGACGTCACTCAGCGCATAATCACCACGGTGTTGAACTCTGACCGCATGCTCTGCAAGACAAATGACAATATCGCCAGGTCTTATGGCGCCTTGCAGTGCTTTAATCCAGTCACCTTCCGAATGCAAGTGTGTGTCAACCACTACTTGATCATCACGAGTCATGGAGGCCAGCATAATCATGCGTAAACGCTGATTATTCTCGGTTTCCGGCTCTCGACTAGCCAAGGAAAGGTACAACACGGGAATTGAGCACGGTTGAGCCAATGTCCACACCCTTCTTGCAAGCGCAGGCATGTTCGTATTCTGTGCAGGGACTAGGATGATCATCCTGCCAACAGTAAGTTGATCTTCGCTAATAGGTTGGGGGAGGCGCGATGCTGATTCAGTACGTGTCAATGGAGCCACCATCACGCCGCTTATGGTTGAAATGTAACGTATTCATGTACATTTCAAGCTTAAGGTGATGATGTAAAGCAGGTAGTAGGACAGTGAAGGAGATAGATAAAAAGAAGGTAAAAATCAACGTTCAATCATAAAGCGATAGCCTACCGCCGGTTCAGTGAGTAGGAACTGGGGTTCACGCGGATTTTCCTCGAGTTTACGACGCAATTGCCGCATATAGACCCGTAGGTACTCGACCTGCTCTGCCTCTGCCGGTCCCCAGACATTGGTAAGAATAGAATGATGTGTGAGGACGCGCCCTGCATTTGAAGCAAGATAAGACAAGAGCTTAAACTCCGTTGCGGTCAGTTTCACTTCCAGGCCATCGCGTGTCACTATATGGCGCGCCAAGTCAATCACTACAGTTCCGGTCGTAATGATGACCTCCTTGTTACCACGCGACTGGACCGAATGCCTAAGCGCAACGCGAACACGGGCAAGCAATTCTTCAATACCAAACGGCTTTGTCAGGTAATCATCGGCGCCCTTATCAAGTGCCTTAACCTTGTCGCGTTCACTATCCCGAACCGATAGAACAATAATCGGCACCTGGGTCCACATCCGAAGCTGGGCACACACTTCATAGCCATCAATATCCGGCAAGCCCAAGTCAAGTATGATGACATCCGGCGGGTGTGCAGCAGCCAAGACCAGTGCTTCTTCGCCTCGACTCGCCGTAGTGACATTGAAGTTTTTCTCAGACAGGATGGTACGAAGTGCGCGGGCAATCTGTGGTTCATCATCGACCACCAGGATGTTAGGTTGGGTATTCATGCCGTGACTCTAATCATACTCTGGGGCTGGGGCGATATGTGTAAAGCAATCTCAGCCATCATTGACTACGGCTAGTCAACCTCAGCCGGAAGCATGGGCACCTGGCGCCCATCGAGCATTAATGGCAAGGTAAAGTAGAAAGACAGGCCACCCGGCTTGTTCTCAGCCCATATACGGCCACCATGTGCCTCGATGATGCCTTTACAAATGGAAAGTCCCAGTCCCGTTCCAGTTACTCTGTCTGCAGCGGTGACGCGATAAAACTTATCAAAGATGCGGTCAATGTCTTCGGCAGGAACAGGCGGCCCTTCATTAAACGCTTCTACAAGAAGCTCTTCGCCTGAGCTTACGTTCGCACTGAAACGCACAGTTGAGCCTGTTGGAGCATACTTCAAAGCATTGCTGATCAAGTTCGTAAACACTTGATCGATCTGCATATGATCTATGGGTACTAATGGAAGGTCGTCCGACATATCGACAACGACACGATGATGCTTAATCACGTGCCGCATTCTGGCAATAGTGCCTTCGAGCACATCGGCAAGGATATTCCACAAGAGTTTGGGTTTCATGGCGCCGGATTCAATTCGCGACATATCCAGCAAGTTGCCTACCAGGCGGTTAAGGTGATCCGATTCTTCGTCAATAGCTTCTATCAGTTCCTGGCGTGCAGCGGTATTCCAACCCACATTGCCACTGCGCAGACTCGTCGCAGCCGCCTTTATTGTAGCCAGTGGTGTGCGCAGCTCGTGTGAGACCGACGATAACAAGGCAGATTTCAACTGGTCACTTTCTTCAAGTACTTTCGCGCGTGTTTCAACCTGCGCCAGCATGACACGCTCAAGAGCCAAGGCTATCTGACTGGCAAATGTGTTGAGCAGACGTTCTTCAGCCGGTGTCTGGACATGGCTATGCCAAAGGTGCAATTCGCCAAGTAATGCGCGCGGCGTCATGAGCGCGATCACTTCATCAGGGGGACTGTCGAGGCTGGGGGAAGTGCCGTCATGGTCATCATATATCAACGGACGCGCTTGCGAGTGTGGCTGGATGACAACCTCCAGCGCATACGGTTGAAACACTTCATGGATTCTACTAATAGCCGTACGAGCGATAGCGTCCTGATTGCGATGCCCTGCGAGCGTCGACATGAGTTCATAGAGATGGATGACGTCACGTTCACGCAAACGAGCCTCTATCAAGCTTGCCTGAGTTCGTCCTACCAGCTGACTGATGGAAACGGCCACTACAAGAAATACGGCCAGAGCCAATAGGTCTTGTGGATGGGCAACAACCAGGGTGAATCTGGGTTGTGTAAAAAAATAGTTCAGTGTCAAAAAGGCGGATACTGCTGCAGTGATGCCGGAAGCCAGACCAAGGATGATCGCTGACATACCGACGGGGACGAGTAGCAGCAATGCTACGGTCGAGTAAGTCAGGCTGGTTTCCAGCGCCACCATTGGCACCACAAAGACTGCGACGAGTAAGATGGACAAGGCACTCTTTGCGACAAGCCTGACAAATCTATGCCAGGAATGGTAAAAGGAACTGTATCGCCTTTTCAGGTTCATTCCCAGTCCATAACGACCTTAATGACATCGCCTTTACGGCTACGCGTGATCGCCATGCCATCGGCAAAACTCGTCGCAGGCACGCGATGGGTTACCAGCCGGCTTAGATGCACCTCACCATTAACAGCAAGCCGAACTGCCTCGGACCATGCACCCGCGCTGGCATTCGTGCCCAGCAGCGTGATTTCCTTGATCAAAATCAGGTTCCACAAAAAAGCTGCATGGCTCAAACCATAGTCACCAATCATCAAGCACTTGCCTTCGCGCGAAACCAGGTTCAGTCCCGCCGTTAATGCAACAGGATTACCCGTTGCCTCGATGATTAACGGGAACTCGTAAGCCATCTTGGCGCGAATAGCAGCGACCATATCGCCACCTAGATCACGGTAGTTAAGGGTGTATTGCGCTCCAAAGGAGCGTGATACCTGCAATCTGGCATCTCGACCACCCACTACGACGATGTCTTTGACGCCGCTACGAGCAAGCAGCGCAGTCATAAGCAAGCCGATGGGGCCATCGCCTAATATAAGCGCAGATGTGTTCCGCACTAAAGCGCCCGACGACGATCCACCGAGATAATCCAGACCGAGACGGTTCATAGCCCGAACACACACAGCCAATGGCTCAATCATGGCAGCTTCTGCAAATGAAAAACCATCGGGTAACAACTGAAGGTTAGCGGCTTCAGTAATCAAGTATTGACCGTAACCACCCGGATGCTCGAAACCAACTTCGCCGCCATCCGCTAGCACGTTTTCAGCTACGCACCTCCTGCCCACGAGACCGGCATCGACACCCGTACCTACTGCATCGACTGTACCCGACCACTCGTGACCCGGTATCGATGGATGGCCTGTGCGCGACCAGCCATCGATCATTTCAATATCTGTTGCGCAAATGCCACACGCCCCGGTGCGAATGCGCACTTGCCCTGCGCCAGGTTCAGGCAATGGGTAATCAAGCAACTCAAGAATGCGATCGGCGGTATTCACAATGGCTTTCATTTGCTTCTGTATATCTCCATTACTTCGTCGTCAAAACTCAGATAGTCGAACGCACAGTGACTTGTTGGTCATCTTTTAGGACTATGGGCTGACGTATGATCGTTTTCAGGCGCGCAGGCGCGACTTTATTCGGGTCATTTAGATAAATCTCGTGGTGCCTGCCTCTCAACTGGTACCCATACGTTGTAATATACGAATGAATCTTTAGCACTGTAGATTCCTCGTCTACATACGGACCAAGATGCATCATTTGTGCGGACAAGCCTTCGGCAAAGCGCTCAAAACACAACTTGGCCAGGGCGGGTAATTCTCGCTTACGTGCAGCTTCTGCTGTTGCACGGATGACCCAATCCTGATTGATGAAATCAGGTTGCATAATCATCATGGTCCACTTCCAGTCGTCCTTGCACGTAACACTGAAAGTGTTCATATTGTCGCTCCACCATAGACCTTCGAGGGCCATTACACCGTAGTCCACGGGTTGCTCGTACTTCTTAATCATGAATTTGAGCGTGTATGCAACAGAGTACAGGGTATTGACAGCATCTCGATATTCCTTAGCCGTGTTCGGATCGCCCTGGCCATCAACCATCAAATAGCCGAAAGCCGGTACATCCACAATCGTGACCTCTTTAGGTGATGGGTTGTATAGCTGATGGTATTTTCGCTTAAGATCAAGCGTTGGTATATCGCCCATAATTACATGCCTCGTCATACATAGCGATCACGTTTTCAACAGGAAACTCATCCAGCATCAGGTCGTGGCTGGGCGCTAAACAGTAACCTCCACCTGGCGCCATGATGTCGATGACGCGATGAACCTCACTGCGCACCTCGGCTTCAGTTCCAAACGGCAACACCTGTTGGTGATCAAATCCGCCGTGGAACGCCATCCTTGCCCCAAATTCGGCCTTTAATCCACTCAGTTCCATCCCCTTGGCTCGCACCTGGATTGGATTAAGCGCATCGAGTCCTAACTCAACAAGATCCGGGATCATCTTGCGTACTGCCCCACATGAGTGAAACATCGTCTTCAGCCCCGCCTGACGCCCCAGGTGGAGGAACCGGCTGATATGCGGGCGGCAGTATTCGCGCCAGTGCGGCAGCGAAATGATCATCGATTGCTGCGTGCCCATATCATCACCAAAGAAAAATATATCAATCAAATCGCCTGCTGATTCAAAGAAACGTATGGCAAGTTGATAGTAGAAATCGCTGACCTTATTCATCACGGCATGCATCACTTCTGGATGGGTGTGCATTTTCATAAAAAACTCGGACATACCTACCAGCTCAGTAGCGTCTGTGAAAACGACCACCCATGGGCCACCGATAATGGCATAATCACGCCATTGTTCACATTCCTTGCGTAGATGACTAAAGTCGAACCAGTCAGGCGATGGCCATCCAGCATAAGCCTCAACTTCTTCAACTGTTTCCACACCAGCTAAAGGGTGGGTTAACGGCTGACCATAATGCGCCCCACCCCGCTCGATACCCCAGTAAGTCTTTGAACCAAGATCAGGGCCGATATAGCGTTCGCGAACGCGTCTGAAATCAATGTGCAAACGTCTCATCAGGGATTCTTCATCCGACGCCTGAGTATCGCGCATAAGATGATTTGTCAGTGCATCAGATGCGCCATACCAGAGAGGAATTCGATCCGGTTCCTGATGTTCAAATGCGGCGAGGACGCGCTCCTTACTGTTCATCTGTAATCTCCTTCTTTACGAGCAACAACTGCCATAAAATCCGGTTGTTCATGATCTGTGACTCCGGTCAAGGCAGGGTAATACATCATTTCGCTGTAACCACACTCTCGCAGTAACCCAGAGAGTGCTTCAATGGAATAGGCTTGATAGGTAGATGCATGCGCGGAAACTTGCGCTGTCATGGCGTCTACACAGTAATAGCGTACCGTTGACGTGCTGCTTGATTCTTCCCAAAAGTTCTCGCGGAGCACTATATTGGGTTGCTCCGAAAAAAGGCCACTTGACGATGAATTCCAGGTTGCTCCTTGCGCACCTATTTTTCGTACTCCGTCGATGGTGCTTAGCTCAAGTAAAATCTGTCCGCCGGGAAGAAGAGCTTGATACGCCTTATGCAGAATAGTGCGCGCATCTTCGGGCTTGAACACATTAAACTCTCCATAAATCAACATGACGAGGTTATATCCGGCGCCAAAGGCTGCCTGACGGATATCCTCCTGGATAAAGTGACAGTTAAGGTCACCCTTCGCTGCGCTCTCAACCGCGTATCGTATTGAAGCCGGCGAGAAGTCTATACCTATCACCGTGCAACCTAAACGCGCCAGCCTTGTCGAATACAGCCCCGGCCCACACCCAAGATCGAGGACTCGGCAAGGAGAGCGCTGTAACAACTGAGTATGAATCCAGTCAATATGCCTGTCGATTTTGTCGAAACGCCGGCTTGCAGCATCGTGATCCTGCGTTAAGTGTTCGCGCAGCATTCGTTCACTAAAGCCTGGATCGGCCCACGGGATATTATCTCCCTCACTCCATGGATGAGGCGATGGCATTCGATGAATCAAATCTATCAGGTGCATTTACAAAACCGTATTGGCTGCAAAATCCGATAGTAGTTCATGTGGAAACCGCACGGGCAGACCGCTTTTTATATTCATCCACACTCCAAGCGTATTGATCCGTGCAACAAGTGCGCCATCGCTGACACGCTTGACTGTGTAGTGCCGGGTGGCGCTCGCTCGTTTGACGTTGGATAGCCATGTGGCGATCTCGAGTTCATCATCCAGAACAGCCGCCTGAAGGTACTCGACCTGATTCTTGCGCGCCACGATAACACATCCTTCTGCCATCATGCGCTTAATGGGCCAATTAAAACAAGCGACTGCGTTTATGCCACAGTTCTCTGCATAGGTCAGGAAAACAGGATTGTTCACATAACCAGCGCTATCAATTTCGTCCCACGTTACTCGGCGACGCATTGCATAAACACCTTCTGGTGGCGTTGGCTGAGCCGGAAACCGATCTCGCAAAGCAGCCGGCGGAGGTGCACCTTCAGGAAAGTAGGCATCGACCGCTTCCATAGGAATTAACGCCGGGCGTCCCGTTTCAGCATCGACAAATGCCCACTCCGTGTGGCCTGCGGCAACTGATTCGTTCGTGCCAGCCAATCGCATCTCATAGTTCCGACGAGACGTCACTTTGCGAAAATCGTGCACCCATGTCCGCACAATCACTGATTCACCGTAGCGTAGTGCGCGCAGATACTCAATCTCTGTCTGACGCGCAACCCACAGCCGATGCATGGCGGCATAACGCTCTACGCCATATCCTGCCGCAGCAGATCCATCAAAAGCTGCTTCCTGCATGTAGCGCAGATAGTGTGCATTATTGACGTGGCCTAGTGCATCGCACTCGCCATAGCGGACACGGAAAGTTCGTTCGTGAATTAGCGGCATACAACATCTATATCCAGACCCGATATCGCACTAAAGTATCCAACGGCTTCGCCTTGATACGGCGCCATCTATTTCCACTCCCAGGCTGTTGCGCCTTCACCGATCGTCGGAAAGCACGAAATGCGCAGGCGCGCGCAGCCTAGTGGAATGAGAGTAATCTCTTCCTCAGCTTCATTCGATTTAACTGGGCTCTGTTGCAATTCCTGAACAGTCTCGTTCTGCAGTCCCCATTGTGGAATACGCTTCGCCTTAGCCTTAAGAGCAATCGGCGCAGACGCCAGTGTCCACGGCTGCTCAGACGGCGCGGTTGAGGGTATCAGCGTAAAAGCTGACTCAGGATGCTCGCGATCAACCAACAGGCCATAGTTCCACGGTGTTGCCGGTAGCACCTCCCACTCAGGCCAACGGTCATTGCCACCACTTTGCCGCCACTCCTCGTCAATCTTAAGTGAATAGGTAAGTGGCCCTCGGTCAACACTGACACTCCCGGTGCGCGGCCATTCGGTCAACGCAATTTGCATGCCCATGTCAATCGTCACAACGTCACCCGCAGTCCACATACGTTCCATGCGCACATATAAGCCAGCCATATCATCTTCAAAGGCCGACAGATCAAGTTGCGTATCGTTAACCGTAATCCTGAAATGTGTGCTCCATCCCGGTACGCGCAGATATAACGGGAACGAGGCTGAGTCGTGAATGACTAACCGAACGCTGCCATCGAACGGATAAGGTGTTTGCTCCTCAATCGAGACCTCAACTCCTTCCGCACCCACCTTTGCGGTCACTATAGAAGGCGCATACAGCCACGCGACCAACCCATTATCCGGACTTGCCTGCCATAAATTCTCGGCATAATATGGCCATCCCATAGCAACATTATGCTGACAGCAACGATAAATATGAGGGCTATAACTCACCATGCGACCCTTGTTCTGGTATTCATGTTCTTCAGAAGCATCCAGCTTCGGCTGATTGGCAGCAGTCAAGTAATGCAGGCCTTTCAGATCTGGAGTGCTGGCCGCGGGGAAGTGGTTGAGCATGACATCTTCGGTGCGATCTGCCCAGATAGTATCGCCGGAGACCCGGCCGAGAATATAAAAGCTTTTGGCAAACTCCACCATGCCGCATGTTTCAAAGCCCTGGCGTGGATCAACGCAGCCGGAACGGATATTCTCGTCAGCGCCAAAAATACCACGCGGTTGTTGCCCCCATGTGATCAAGTGCTGCTGATACCAGTATTCGCTCTGATCAAAATGCCACTGAGCCTTTGATTGGACATAGAAGTTACCTGAGTAACGGAACCTTTGGGTGAAGTTAACGATATGATGATCGAGCCATTCATCAGGTGCAAGGTCGATTCTCTGGTAAACCTTGGATGCCAACGCCAGTAGCCAGTCAACGCCAGTCGCGTTGTACAGCCAGTAAATCTGAGGCAGCAGATCACCGGCGCGACGACGCTGCCACCACGGACGCCAATCACCAAATTCCTGCCCGCCGTTGGTGATTACTGGTAAAAACTGGTCATCGGGCAGATCACGACAGAAAGCAAAAAAGTTAGTCAGAAATGGAATCACACGCGGGTCGGAAGTGGCTTCGTAGTGGCTGATGATGGCGTCAATCATGATCATGTGTGGCCAAAGGTCGGCGCAGACTTGGCCGTTGACACCTTCCATACGCTTGTGATAGGACGCTCCGAAATAACCATCCTCACTCTGACTGCCTATTACAGCTTCGATCCAACGTTGCGCTTCTGCAAGTAGCCTCGCGTCGCCGGTCAGTATAGCAAGATCGTAGAAACCGCGAAACCAGTATGGTTGCTCTTCCCAACCCATGTTATTGCCGCCAAACCAGCCATTCTCAGGGTCGAGAAAAACGCTGATCTCACTAAGCCGCCCAGTCATTCCTTCGGCCATCAGATCAAGTTGATGGCGCAACCAGCCCTTGGGTTTCACACAACCCAGCGGCAGCTTGGTCAGTGGGCTTGGCAACAATGGCGCACGATTCGTGTTATAAAAGCTATTTGATGATACTGCCGTTTCTGGTTGTGAAACTACCGAAAACACCATGTTAATCCTCACTCAAGCATCTGTTAACTTGTGCCTATCGAATCTCGAAAACCGGGTTGTGCCTGCATTTCATCGATAAAAGCTATCATGTTTTCAATGGGTACGTCGCCTTCAACGGCATGCGCCGGCGCGAAGAGATAGCCACCTTCAGATCCAGACTGGATCAACCGTCGGCACTCGCTTCGAACATCTTCAACGCTCCCATAAGGTAACGTACGCTGTGTCGACATACCTCCGTGAAAAGCCAATCTGCCATGGTACTGCTGCAGCAGAGTATGCACATCCATGACTTCGGGCTGAAATGGATTAAAGCAATTTAACCCAATCCCGATCAGATCATCAAAAAGCTCATCGACATCGCCGCACGAATGAATAAATACATACTTCCCCTGCTGATGTGCCGCCTCGTACATTCGCTTAAGTACTGGATAAATGAACTCACGCCATGTACGCTTCCCCATAATCAAGCCATGCTGCTGTCCCCAGTCATCACCAAAGTAGATTGCATCAATATCAAAACGGCAAGCCTCATTTATCACTGCAATGTTGTAATCCGCGATGGTGTTAAGCAGTTCATGTACGAAAGCGGGATTGTCAAGGAAATCTATCATGAGATCGACCATCCCACGCATCGTCCATGCGCGCTCATACAGTGAGAAGCCGATATTAAAAATACGGAAGCGGTCACCATACTGGTCGATGGCTGCTTCTATTCCGCGATAAAAGAGGGGATCGTGCGGATCGGGGAACGTGTAGCCAAGTAGTGTGGCATCAGGCAACACCTGGCCGCGCACATTGCCGATGTCTCTATCTATACTGCGATCCCAGACGACACCAAACACATCGCGGTAACAGTTATTGCCCATTTCTGTAAAGAAACCATAAGTGTCTGCAACTGTCAGAATGTGATTATGCAGGACAGGTTCCAAATCATGCATGTTGAAGTGTTTAGCCAGCTTCTCATGCGCTTCCTGTGTAAAACCAAACGCCCACGGCACATAAGGCGGGCGCTCGCCAAGTAACGCCTGGCGGACGATATCACGCTTGCTCATCAGACCTCACTTTAGTATCAGGCGACCTTCTACTGACCTGATATTGACTGACCAAAGTCTGGACCAAGATCATTGGCAATATCAAGATACTCTACATTTCCCTGTGCAGAGACGCGCAACAAGATCGATTGATATGGCGCAAAATGTAGTTCCAGCTTTACTCGTTTGCCCTGCACCCTGATCTCAACGTCTCGTTGCATGGCGTGCTCATGCTTTGACTGACCATAGCTCAATGGATAGCGCAGTCCACGTGCGGCAGGATGCGCAAAGAAAAACAGCATGTCACCATCCAGTTTCCGGCACCAGAAATCCGGAACATCGTTGCCACTAACTAAGCGAGGGCTGTGCAGGACAGCGCCCAGTTCGGATGAGACATTGTGCAACGAAGTAATAGCACGATAGTCAGACTCATAGGAATCCGACTTTATCAACCCGGGTTCATACAAACGACGCCTTATGCATATCGGCGCACCTAGTCTGGCAAGGCGCAACAGTTCATGCAATGCCGCACGATCCAGCCAATCAACATCGACATAGATGGCCTTAAACTCGTGGTGGCCACATGTCAATAGGCCGTTCTGAAAATCCATCGTTTTTAAGAACGGTGTTGAAACCCATAGGGGGCGAAATCCTTTCAATACCTCGGGGAAACGAGCATAGTGCATCTCCCAGTGATAAAAAGCACTCGGTTTTCTTAACGCTTCGGGCAGTTCATGCTGCATCCTGGCGTCTTCAATGGGCATGTATACAGCAACATCGGAGTAAGTAGTGCCTTCGCGAAGTGCGGCACTGACGCGCGTCATGTAGTCATTAAAACCCGGAAGCTGTCCTATAAAATGACTATCTGGTCCCACATGCGTCGTCGCATAGAAGCGATTGGAACCTCCCGGCGGGTTATACGGCATGCCATGCCAGAAAACCTGGTTGATACCATTGGCGAACATGGCATCAGCCAGCATTTTTAGATCGGTGATTTGTTCTTTGCCCTGATATTGACCAGGGCCAGGTTTTGCTACCCAGCCATACATACAGGTAAAAGTTTCTGCAGAGACAATCTTTTTACCTGTCAGTGCAGCTGCAGACGCGGCAATATTGGAGAATTCAGGATCAAAAAGGATGGCTTCTGACTCCGGGACATCCACTGCCGCGTAGGCGGACAAAAGATCCGTCGGCGCTCCGTGACACTGTACGCGTGAAAATCCACCTAATTCACGGCAGATAGTCGCATATGGCCGGTAAAACTCCTGCAAAACAAGATCGGATATCAATGACCGATAGTCATACCGCACGTCAGGATGCTGATTCAGATCAGGCAACAGTGGCTCAATCGCATAGCCAAAACGCGATTGGAATAACTCGCCAAATCCTGTAGTCCATAGCCCTTCAGTCAACACTTCCCACGAGTCGCAAAACAAGGCCGATGGTGATCCTTGTAAACCACCAGTAAGGACATTCCCCATCACGCGAGAATAATGCTTTACCGCAGTTTGATCCAAGTGATTGACCAGATTGCCCTCGATCGGCCACTCCCACGATTTCTCCAAGCGTTGCGAGGATAGTCCATGGATATCCCGACTAGCGTCATCACCAGAAACCGATGATCCACCAAATGGCCACGAAGTACCGAATGTGAAATCACATCCAAGGCCAAGTTCATCTGCTATCTGCTTGGCGTATCTGATATGGTCAGAGAGTTCTGCACTGAGCCAGGCCGGTCCCGGTTTTGCATCTAGTTGAGGATATACCCAGGCGATTTCAACACCGCCAAAGCCATTCTGCTTTACCCATTCCAATTGGGCTAGTATGTCTTCGTCCCGGATCTCACCCGAGAACCACCACCAACGCGTGTATGGTTTTGAGTTTTTGTATATTTCCATGTTTATCGAAGCTAACAAGTACCTTCGGCGTCGCTTGTATGATTTAACCACACTTAAGCGCTTGTCATTCCCTTGAACTGACTATTTTGTATCGACGGTAAAGATCATGGGGGCAGGAATGGCATCACCAATATTGACATCGATGCGCATGTGGGATTGACCGGGCGCTGTGAAGAAAACGCCTGATATACGGTAAACACCACCCGGTAGCTGGGTGAAGGTGTAGGTACGATCGTGCTCAGTGGGTGTACGGGCATGAAATGTTAGCTCAGGCGAAGCGGATAGCGCAGGATGACCATCAGGTGTAACTACGCTCAATGTCATCGTGGTGATTGCACCATTCGACGCCACCACTGGAAATGGCTGAATCTGCAGACACACAGTGGTCCCACTGATCATTTGCGTACCACTTCCAGTCGCGCTAAGCGGCATTTCGGCTGACGCCCCAATGACCTCTCTGAAATACTCGTCATTAATTGATGCACGCGGCTGCGCCTGCTGTCGCACATAAGCAAGATTGGCCAATATGATGCTGGCGATAACGAGTGGTAGAAAACTAACTAGCCCGATGATGGTCCAGCGCAAAGTAAAGCGCGGTCCCATGTTCAGCCTAACTGGTATAGAGCACGAGAAACACCACCAACCAAACAGCGGCAATGAAGTACCAATAGAGCGTGCATGCCTGAACAGCAGTCCGACGCCATGAATGAAATTGACCCATCAGCGACCGTATCAGCACGATGACCATGAAGGTCACGCCGGCCAATACACGCAAAACATGAAAAATCAATAGTGCGAAGAACGTTGACCCAAAGGAACTGCTACTTGGTGAAAACCCCTGGGTGGCAAAACGACTGAACTCAATCGACTGAGCAAGCATGAAGACCAACCCAAGCGCAACTGCCACCGTCACACCAACAACCAGATGGCGCTGCTTATCGGCCGCGATTCCTCGCTCTGCAAACGTCATTGCTGCGACACTTATTGCCAGGATTACAGTATTGATTAACGGCAGCACAAGTGATGGATGTACTGGTTGATCAGAACGTACGACAATGGTGCTATCTGCACGCATGAAAAAATAGGCAAGAAACAGCCCCAAGAAGAACATCGATTCTGAGACAATGAAGACCGCCGCACCAATTAATCCCGTATTGGGTTTGGGTACCAACGTGGACGAATACATCCTTGGCGGCGTTACATCTTCACGGCGCTGCAGTTTCGTAAGGGTACCGACTGATGATACTTTTGCGCTCATGCTGCGTGATTCGATGCCTGGTTATTACCATGTCCATCAGAAGCAGTGGCATTGTGAATCTCATCCATAATCCACATACCCAGGCCAATGACCGTCACTACAACACCCAGGATAAGTAATACCGGGGTGAGGACAACACCAAATACAATCCCGGCCAGACCAAGAGCCAGGATAATTGGCGCCCAACTCGGCGAGGGTAAGTGTATGTGTTCCTCTTCAACTTGAGCTGTTTGTGCCGGTTCAGCGTTCTCGTTATTTTCTTCCATTTTCCTGAGACTACCTCTTAATTCTATACGGGCGAACACATAGGCTCAACCCTACTTCACGGAGTAGACATTCATCCATACCAGACCGATGATCGATCCGATGACCACTACGCCCAGACATATTACAACGAGCCAGCGGGCTCGGACTTCCATGCTTTTTGGAATCATTAGCTTAGTATAAGCCGATCGACGACCATTACGGCGAACAGCAATGCCAGATAGAGCAACGAATATTTATACAGAGTCAGAGCCGCCCCACGCGTTGGCAACGGATCTTTAACCACCTGCCATGCATGCCACAGAAACACACTTCCAAGCGCTACCGCAAATACAAGATAAATCCATCCCATCATCTGGAGTGGAGTCAATACAACAGTAACCGCCATCATACCGATCGAATACAGCAGCATCTGGCGAGCGGTCTCGGCAGGACCTGCCACTACGGGCAACATGGGTACACCGGCGGTCGTGTAGTCCTTTCGTTTCATCAGTGCTAATGCCCAGAAATGTGGCGGCGTCCAGAAGAAAACGATTAAGAATAGAAAAAGTGATGGCCACGTCAGCTGACCGTAAGCCGCTGCCCAGCCCACCAACGGAGGAATCGCACCGGCGCCACCGCCAATGACGATATTCTGCCATGTCGACCGTTTCAACCAGCGTGTATAGATCACTGTGTAGTACACAAAGCCTGCCAGTGAAAGCACGGCAGCGAGAATATTGACAAACAAAACCAACAGCATGAACGCGACTGATGCCAGCACGATGCCAAACACAAACGCGCGCCGGGGTGTCATCCGTCCACTCGGTACCGGCCTCAGTTTCGTACGCCCCATGGTGCTGTCAATATCGACATCGTAGGCCATATTCACGGCATTGGCGCCACCCGCCATCAGATATCCAGCCAACAATGTCCACGCGATTAAATAGAACGGAGGCGATCCGGCAGGCGTTATCAGCATGCCGGCTAACGTGGTCAACAGAAGCAACGATATGACACGGGGTTTTGTCAGTGCCAGATAGTCAGACATCGTCTGGCGAAGAGTAGACGTGGTCGAACCAATGCCATGGTCATCAGATACTTTAGCGCTGAAACGAGTGTGCATCTAATTGTGGCTGCCGGTATGCCCGGGTGCATTAGAACCAGAAGCTTTCGCACGGATTTCAATCATCGGGCGGTCACTTTCGACGACGGGTGTGCGTGCAAAGTTATAGACCGGTGGCGGTGATGACATCGCCCATTCCAGTGTCGCTCCTTCCCAAGGATCATTACCTGCAATTTCGCCCTTTTTCTGCATGATATTAATGATGAAGTTAATCATAAAAACAAGAACCGAAACTGCAATCGTAAACGCTCCAATGGTGGCAATAAGGTTTGGCAGATCCCAGCCACGATTGGCTGCATATGTTGCAATACGACGCGGCATACCTTCTAAACCCAGAATGTGCATGGGGAAGAAAGTTAAGTTAAAACCAATCCACATCAGCGCAAAGTGGACTTTGCCTAGCTTGTCATTCAACATGCGGCCTGTTATTTTCGGCAGGTAGAAATACAAACCAGCAAAAATGCCGAATACGCTGCCGCCGAACAAGACATAGTGAAAGTGAGCCACAACCCAATAAGTGTTATGTACCTGCATGTCGATAGGGATAGCGCCTTGAATAACGCCTGTAATACCACCTATGACGAACGTTGATAAGAAGCCAATACACATGAGCAAGGGTGTTTTCAAGCTGACAGAACCCTTCCACATCGTTGCTATCCAACTGAACATTTTCACGCCAGTCGGCACCGCAATCACCATCGTTGTAAACATGAAGAAGCGCTCTACCAAAGGATCAACGCCGCTGACAAACATGTGATGGACCCATGTCGTGAAGCCGAGTACACCGATCAGGATCGTGGATACCACCATAACCTTAAAGCCAAAAAGCGGCTTGCGCGAAAAGACCGGAATGATTTCGGACAAAATGCCCATCGCAGGCAGAACCATGATGTAGACAGCTGGATGTGAGTAGAACCAGAACATGTGCTGCCACAATCTTGGGTTGGCAGTCGTAAAGAATTGTGTGCTGAAGTTGCGATCCGTGATCAACATGATCAATGCGGCGGTGAGTACAGGTGTTGCCAGAAGAACCATTGCAGCAGTGACAATCATCGTCCATGTAAAAATGGGTATTCGCCACATGGTCATGCCCGGCGCACGCATAGTGTAAATCGTGACAAGAAAGTTAACTGCACCAAGTGTGGAAGAAATACCGAGTAGTACAACGCCAAAGAGCCAGATATCCATCCCACTCTGAGGTGAGAACTGTTTCATCGACAAAGGTACGTAGGCTGTCCATGCCGCGCCTGAAGCTGTACCGCCAAGCAGGAATCCACCCTCCATAACTACGCCAGCAAATATCAGCATCCAGAAGCTGAGTGCATTAATACGCGGGAAGGCCATGTCGCGGGCGCCAATCTGCAGAGGGATAATATAGTTACCCATGCCAACGAGCATCGGAATGATGAAAAGGAAGATCATGCCAGTACCATGCATCGTGAACAGCTCGTTATAAACGTTCTGATCCACGATCTGCATGCCAGGGGCCATCAGTTGGAGGCGAATTATCAATGCAAAGATGCCCGACAATAGAAAGAAGAAGAACGTCGAAACCATATACATGATGCCGATCTTCTTGTGGTCAACCGTCGTCATCCAGCCAGCCATCTGACTTAGCAGGCCAGGTTTGGCAACGGGAATACTTACACTTGCCATATAACATTTCTCCTTGGGTCGACATGCCAAAAATCCGCCGACATGTCGCCAGATACTTTAGTGCCGAACCGCGTTATTTCGTCTTCTGTTCAGCAACCCAGGCATCGTATTCAGCCTGTGGAACAACCTTGACGTTTGAAAGCATCTGTGAATGCGCCAGGCCACAGAACACATTGCATTGACCGTAGTATGTGCCTCCAGGCGCATTGAACCAGACATGCGACATCTCACCGGGGTTGACATAGATCATGCCACCCAGCGCAGGAATCCACCAGGCGTGGATCACGTCAGCTGAAACAATATCGAGGCGGATTGTTTTGTTCTCAGGTACGACTAGGTCTTGGTTGACGACAAATCCATCTGCGTACTTGTATTGCCACATCCATTGTCGCGCAGTGACATTAATCACTATATCGACTTTCTTGGCCTCACTGACGCGCTTGATAGCAACCTGGTCATTAATGCCGTGAACATGATTCAATGGGTCATTAAAAGTTCCTGTGGCCTGCAATTGGTTCATGGCATTTACTGAAAACAGGAAGATGACTGCAACCAGTACCATCGGTAAAATGGTCCACATGGTTTCAAGTCCAGTATGGCCATGAATCTGTATCGGCGCATCATTTGCCGAACGACGTCGAAACTTGACGACAGAAACGACGAGTAACCCCTCCACAAGGAGGAAAACAAGAGCCGAGAAAATATATAAAACGACGTACAGGTTGTTAATGACCTGGGCATCTTGCGAGACCGGTGGAACCAGCATTATCCCCTTACCTCAACACCTTCAGAATATACCAAATTAACATCAATACACAAAAACATGACTGGCCCTTGCTTGAGCCAGTCAACAGCGATCCAATTTAGTTTGTTAATAACGACGGCATTTTATCACTAAACTCGTGTAGCGTAGGCACTTTCAGAACCACTTTTTTCAAGGCGCCACTTCGCTATACGACCAGCCTCCACTTTTCCCAACTTGATGGATTGCCCCAACCATGTAATCCGTGCGTTCGCGGCTTGGCCATTGGCCTCCTGAGCAATCAGCAGCACCGCACCCTCTCCAAGTGACTGCAACGACAGAATACGCATCGAATCAGGGTGCATCTCGGCCAGGGAACCTGATCTAGGTAATTGACCGGCAGATGGCGGTACGGCAAGGCTGATCAGGGGTTCTTCCAGCAATCTAGCTCGGTTTGGCAGGTTGTCATCGCCGGGAGCGATGATGAACTTGAACCGTAACTCGCCTGAATCGACAGCCGGCACCCAGGGCATCGCATCGGCCTCAAGAGTGAGATCATCGGTATAGCGTGTTGCTCGAGCCAATGTTGCTCGGAATGCACCGTTCTTGATATCAAAGTTATACAGTCCATTGCTGGCAAAGCCCATCTTCGTCGTTCTTACCCACCTGCCTCCGGGTACCTCACCTACCTCACCACGCGTCACAATACCACCTGGCACCTCAAACTCCGCCTGATTAATCCCACATGGCATGACAAGTTTGATGCGTGCAGAACGTTCTTCGATAAAGAGACGCGCTTCAACGTCTATTTGTTCGTTTTGCCGCGCAACCGAAAACCGCAGGTCAAGGTGTGACTTCCCTCCTGCCAGGCGAACCCACATGGATGCCCGTTCAGGGCCAGATTCAAGAACTTTGACATCAGTTACTTGCCACGACGCGATAACACTCGATAAATCCAATGACTCGGGCTGCTCGTTCATGCTGCCCCACGCCCCGTAAGGATCTTTCACTGTGATAACGTGCATACCAACAGCGCCAAACAAGCTTTTGCCCTGATGAAATACCTGAATCCCGCCCTTATTGGTTTTGGCCACGACCCTGAAAATCCCGTTATCAATGGTGCTGTTTGATGATGAAGTAACAGCGTCAGGCGTTTCCGGACATTGGGCGCTTTCAACCCACCCCATCGTCACTATCTTCCACCCCAAGGCCGGCACTTTAAGTCGGACAACTGCGCGTTTACGCCACGGGAAATCCATCATCGCCGTGTGGTCTCCCGGCACAATTTGCATAGGCAGTTTTCTCCCGGCGTGGTCCCGAACCTCTACAGGCAATTGATCGGCGCGGTCGCGATATTCCCAGATAGGTCGGTAATCCATGTTCGCCTCGACCTCTATCGGCCCCTCATAAGCAAAGGGATGCGGATTCCACACCATCAGCGCAACCGGGCTGGGATGGTCACCCTTTGGCACTTTGACGGACGTATCCACCTGATCTGCCAGTGAAAGAATAGCTGCATTCTCGGCGCGTTGCGCCTGGTGGAATGCACCACCCAGCCATGCCATTTGATCTTCCGTAGCGCGTTCAATCAATGTACCGGGGAGAATGTCGTGAAATGAATTGAACTCCAGGCTCCGCCAGGCGTCGTCCAACGGGCGGGTGGCTTCCTGCCGCAAACTCGCACGTATGACAGAGTCAGTGCGTTCGGCGCGAAAAACGCTAGCCTCGGTGCGTCGATAGAAGAATTTCAGCCTGGCGACGGATGAATAGCACCCACGCAGACAGTAGTTCAGTTCACCTTGAACGACAGGCAGAAAATCATGCGACTGCGCTGCTACTTCGAGGGCAAGTGCATCAAAAAACCGATGCAATCCAGAGTAAATGACTTTCACTTCAGGATGCTTTTCAGCCCATGCCTTGATATCGGCAATACTTCGGCGCGAAGGTCCTCCGCCGTGATTGCCCAGACCAAAAAACACGCCCACATTGGTGAGATCGCCCTGCAGTGCTGATGTCAACAAGCCATCGAGTCGACGTGGCATTTCGTCTCTTTCATTGCCATACCAGCCCACTGGAGGCCGATAGGCCATGACACGCGATCCAGCACTTCCTTCCCACCAGAAAGCCGGTTTTGCAATTGCTATGATCTCTGGGCCAGGGCGGGTAAAGGCAAACCCCTGCATGCCAGATGCAGCCAAAATCTCGGGCAATCCAGCGCTATGACCAAACGAGTCGGCTGCCCATGCTACGCGTGCCCGCAACCCAAATCGGGAGTCAAAATAGTCCTGAGACTGTGTAAAGTGACGCAGAAAAGTTTCGGTTGAGGTGAGATTGGTGTCTGGCTGCACATAAGTACCGCCAACGACATCCCACCTTCCTGCTTTGACATAGGCACGTACCCGCTCGAACACATCCGGTGCATGCTTTTCCATATGCTCATACTGAGCAGCTTCACCACGAATGAACGTTAAGTCGTGGTTTTCATCCATCATGTCGAGGATCGTACGCGTTGTTGTAATCCCTTCATTTAAGCCTTCACGCCAGTCCCAGATCCATACTGGATCAAGGTGTGCGTTTCCGATCAAGTGAAAAGTCAGTTGCTTCATAGTGTCACAGCCTCCCGGCCTTGGCATAAATACTATACGCCTCGGGAAGAAGGCGCAACTCAAGGCGTGAAGGGCGAGATATAACTACAGGCGTAGAATCGAGCCAGATAGAGATAGTTGAAACTTCAACCATACAAGAAGGATAACGTACGCATGTTAAAACACCTGGATATCACACGCCAGCGTTTGCAGAACTTCGCATCAGACACCAACCTGCGATCAAAAGTGTATTCGCAGCGCGCACCTGTCACATTGTCAGTGTACTCCGCGCCAGACCGCATCACCTTCGAAGAGGCTATGAAAGGGCAGTATCGGCTTGCTTCGGTAGGCGAGCAGTTTGGCCCACTTTGGTCTACCCACTGGGTGAAAATCAGCTTGAGTATTCCTGAAGACTGGGCTGGACTAGAAGTTCACTTGCTGTGGGACTCCTCCTGTGAAGCCTGCGTTTGGAAAGATGGCCAACCCATGCAAGGTCTGACAGGTTCCGGTTCAGGCTGGGCGGCATCGGCGGCACGGCCCGCCTTCAAACTCTCCCACCATGCACAAGGTGGCGAAGTGATGACACTTTTCGTTGAAGTTGCCGTTAATAGCCTTTTTGGTATCAACGGTGAACCTTCCCCAACGACACTGGGCCTGTTGCGCCGTGCCGAAATCGCGACCTTTGACCGCGAAGCGTGGGATCTTATGTGGGACTTTGTGATTATTGCCGATATGGCGACACATATGCCAGCAAACACCCCACGCGGCGGTCAGGCACTGCAGGCGGCCAATGCGATGGTGAACGCATGTAATCTTGAAGACCACACTACGTGGCCTACAGCGCGCGCACTGGCTGCGAAATTCCTTGCAGCACACAATGGCGATGGCCAGCACAACCTTTCAGCGGTTGGCCACGCCCATATTGACACCGCGTGGCTATGGCCGCTGGCGGAAACACAACGCAAGTGTGTGCGTACCTTCTCCTCCGCCATACGATATATGGATGATTATCCGGATTACATCTTCGCTTGTTCGCAGGCGCAGCAGTTTGAATGGATCCAGACACAGCATCCCGGTTTGTGGCAGAAGCTAAGTGAACGCGTTAAGGAAAACCGATTCGTTCCCACGGGCGGGACATGGGTTGAACCAGACTGCAATATTCCATCGGGTGAATCTCTGGTGCGTCAGTTCGTTTTCGGCCAGCGTTTTTTCCGCAACGCGTTTGGGACCATATGCAACGAATTCTGGAATCCCGACGTGTTTGGTTATTCAGGCGCATTGCCACAGATTATGCGTGGAGCCGGTATTTCGCACTTCCTGACACAAAAACTGTCATGGAACCAGATGAACAAACCGACAAGCAACACATTCCTGTGGGAAGGCATCGACGGCAGCCAGGTACTGACGCACTTCCCACCCGCCGACACCTACAATGCTGAGGTCACAGTCAAGGAGGCGCTGTTTAATGTCAGTAACTTTAAGGATCATGACCGCGCACGGGAAAGCTATCTGCTATTTGGATATGGTGACGGTGGAGGCGGACCCACCATCGAAATGCTCGAACGGTTGAAGCGCATGAAGGACGTGGATGGCTTGCCGCGCATGCAATGCCGAACGCCAGACGATTTCTTCCAGCGTTGCGAAAGCGATATTGTCGACCCGCTTGTATGGATTGGCGAACTCTACTTCGAGTTGCACCGCGGTACTTATACCACTCAGGCACGCAACAAACTGGGCAACCGTCGCAGTGAGGAAATCCTGCATGACGTGGAATACCTGGCTGCAGTGGGCTCAGTCATGTTCGGGCAACCGTATCCGCAGGATGAGATCAACCGGCTATGGAAACTGGTGTTGCTAAACCAATTCCATGACATCATCCCCGGCTCTTCGATAAACGATGTGTATCGTGATTCTGATGCCCATTACGCCGAAATTCTTGCATCGGCAACAGCACTGCGAAACAGTATGATCGCGCCCATGATCACCTCGGATGAAACAGGCAATCTGCTCGCGCTGAACACTCTAAGCAGCGCACGCACTGAAGTCGTTGAACTACCTGGCAACCTTACTGGGGCTCAAGTTGCGGCAAACGGCAGGCAACTCGGTATCGTTAACGCGCCGGCATTGGGTTACAGTATCTCTACACCTGTTGCAAGTATTGATTCACCCGTTACTATCGTTGAAGGCGCCACGTCGATCACTCTTGAAAACCAGTTCGCCACAGCAGTTTTCAATCGAGCAGGTCGTCTTATCAGCCTGTTTGACAAACGCGCCGCCCGACAAGCCATTGCTGCAAACAGCCTCGCGAACAACCTGGTGCTGTTTGATGATGAACCGAACAACTGGGAAGCCTGGGATGTCGACGTGTTCCATTTGGAGAAAAAGTTTGATGTGGGCGCCGCCAAGTCTATCAAGGTGACCGAGTCTGGCCCTGTGCGCGCATCCATCGAGGTGGAATACAACGTCGGCGTCAAGAGCGTGCTCAAGCAGGTCATATCACTCACCGCTACTTCAGCAAGGTTGGATTTCAGCAACGAAATCGACTGGCATGAACGGCACAAGTTCCTCAAAGTTGAATTTCCTTTTGACATTCGCGCTCAGGAAGCCACCTACGAGATACAGTTCGGTCATCTACGCCGCCCTACCCACTTCAACACGACATGGGACGTGGCGCGCTTTGAGGTTTCTGCACATCACTGGGCCGACCTGGCCGAACCAGACTTTGGTATCGCGCTGCTGAATGACTGCAAGTACGGGTACTCGACTCAAGGCAATGTGATGCGATTGTCATTGCTACGTTCGGCCAAGAATCCCGATCCTGTAGCCGATATGGGTCACCATTCATTCCGCTACGCACTACTGCCGCATGCAGGCGATTTCCGTGACGCCGGCGTAATCGAGGAAGGATATCGGTTTAATCAGCCCGTCATTACTGCGGTTACCAGTGCAGATGCCGGTTCCAGCCGTTCGTTCTTCGGCATCTCATCATCGAGTGTGGTCATCGACACCGTAAAGAAAGCTGAGGACACAAACGATATCATCGTACGACTATATGAGGCGCATGGTAAACGGGGTACCGTACGACTAACCAGCGCTTTGCCCATACAAGCTGCAACAATTTGTAATCTGCTTGAGGAGCAGGATGCGCCAATCGTATGGGCAGACGGCGGTGTTGATATCGCCATAGCGCCCTTCAAACTGGTCACGCTGAAGTTGAAACTGACACGTTAAAAAATGTCAAACCATACACCAGTAAAGACGATTGAGTGGGTTGGTGATGCTGGCGGTTCTGCTCGCATCATCGACCAGACGTTGCTGCCTACTGCGTTGAGATATCTGGATATCGTGGAAGTCTCAACGATGTGGGAAGCAATAAAGGTGCTGCGGGTGCGCGGCGCTCCGGCCATAGGTATAGCGGCTGCGTTCGGCGTATACCTTGCTGTCAGAGATTCTACGGCGCAAGACACTGCAAAGCTCTTAGGCGAGATAGATGAAGCAGCAAGTTTTCTCGCTACATCGCGACCAACCGCCGTGAATCTTTTCTGGGCGTTAAAGCGCATGCAGAAACTCGCTGCCAGGCACGCTAAACTTGTCGATCTGGGAGTTCCAGAATTGAAGGCATTACTGTTAGCCGAAGCAACAGCAATGATTGATGAAGACAATGCTGTGTGCCGATCCATCGGCGCTCATGGCGCAGCATTACTCGCAAAAAATAGTTTGAATGAATCCATCAACATTCTTACTCATTGCAATGCAGGAGGCCTGGCTACTGCGCAATGGGGCACGGCGCTTGCGCCAGTATACGTTGCCGCAGAACAGGGTCGGACTGTGCATGTGTTCGCCGATGAAACCCGGCCATTACTACAGGGATCGCGACTAACCGCATGGGAGTTGCATCAAGCCGGTATACCGGTTACTGTAATAACCGATAACATGGCAGCCACAGTGATGTCAAAAAGGCGTATCGATGCAGTGATCGTCGGTACGGATCGCGTAGCTGCGAATGGTGATGTGGCCAATAAGATCGGCACGTTTGGAGTTGCCATTCTGGCAAAGGAATTTGGTATTCCGTTTTACGTTGCCGCACCGCTTTCATCAATTGATATGGAACTGGCATCTGGCGATCTCATACCCATTGAGGAACGCAAGCCAGATGAGATCACAAACGGCTTCGGACGGAGAACAGCACCTATTGACGTGCAAGTCTTTAATCCAGCTTTTGATGTCACACCGCATCGATACATCACGGCGCTCATCACTGAGAAAGGCATCATCAGAGCGCCATACAACGAAACCCTGCAAAGCGTTATGTCTGAGCAAGGCGGTAAGGTGAATGAACATGGCGAATAGTTATCCCATATCCAATGCCACGGAAGAACCCGTCACTATCGTCTCTGACGGCCAAATGATGCGCGGTGTTCTTCATTTGCCAACGACGCGTGTTCCACATCCAGCAATCATCCTCTTACACGGATTTACTGGCGACAAAACGGGACCTCACAGACTATTCGTTCATGCAGCGCGCGCCTTCGCGGCTGCTGGCATTGCAACATTGCGATTTGACATGCGTGGTAGTGGTGAAAGTGAAGGCGAGTTTCAAGATGTCACCATCCCATCAGAAGTCCGCGATTCCCAAGCGGCACTAGATTGGTTACTTACACGCCCGGAAATCGATACCAACCGGGTGGGCTTGCTGGGTCTAAGCCTGGGTGGCATTCTGGCAAGCATTGTGGCAGGTCGTAGTACAGGACGGATAAGTAGTCTAGCGTATTGGAGTGCCGCTGCAAATGCGGAGGTGTTCATGCACACCGCCAATCGCACCGCTGAGAAGTCCGGCGTCAGTACAGAATCATTAATGAACCAACTTCAGACTATGGGCTATATCATGGTCTGGTCACATCCAGTTGGTTTGCCAATGGTCCAGACCTTCTTTCAACAGGAACCGCTTGCAGAATTGCAGTCTTATACGGGAAATGCGCTAATCATCCACAATTCTGGTGACCCAACCGTACCGGTCAGTCAGGGGCATGCCTATGCCGATCATTTCGGCACTCGCGCAACCATACACATACTGGATGACAACACGCATACCTTTGATAATCCACCGAATGAACAACAGGCTATTCAACTGACTATAGACTGGTTGAAGCAGGCTTTTACGCTGTAGAGACTAAATGCAGGCACAGGGGAAATGATGCATATATCTATTTCCCTTGTGCCATGTAGATCGTCACATCCTCACCGCCTATCTGGTACGTCAACCAGACATCCATGTGTATCCCATCCGAGTCAGTTGTGCCACGCACATTAGCGGAACCACCGCGCTGAGGGCCAGATACGGGAAAACTGTAGTTGTATCTCTCAAGTCCATCCCCCGATGAAAGACTGCCTAGCACGAATACCCCAGGATTGATGGGTTCGCCCAATGCCTGTATCGCCTTTGAGTTGGAGTTGACCAGCCTCATGGCCGCCTCAAATGACGTTGATGACCTGAAAACCACATTAATAAGTGCAAATATACCGATAATGAACAGAAAGACGATCAAGAAAACACTGATAATCCCGACCCGTGCAACACCGTTGGATGTCAACATCGTTGGAGCATCAATTGAGTCATAAGAATTGATTGCAGACGTCAACAATCTTTTCTGGATGAGATTTATAACCGAGCTGGCATCTTCGTAGCTTGCCCCAGTGGCTTGCTGATATACCCGAATCGCTTGTTCAATCTGTTCAGTCTGTACCAACTGCCTAACCTGTATCATGTAGTCAACACTAGGAGAGGGACTCATTGGCACAACACTATTTGGCAACGTTATGCGGGAACCGCAATAAGAACAATCGACTTGCGCCTTGCCGATTTGCACTGCTTGTGAAGCGCCACAGTGAGGACACTGTATTGCGTGTTCAATAGTTTCTCGCGAATCGCTCATAGTCTTTACCAGACACTCCGATTAGACCGGTATTATCGCTCTACCATCGGCATGTAGACAAGGGGATAACATGATTAAGATTTCGCACCAGCGACCAAGGTTTTATCCTGTTACAATAAGGGGTCGTTAATTAGCAGAATAACTTCGCAACATCGGAAGACATCCCAACAGAGCACATACTGCGCATTCACATGCGCCAACGAATTGTGTCTGCCGGGTGTATGGGTTTATATCACCCCTATTGCAATGGCAACTTGTCTTCCGTGAAGTGTTTGTTCGTCGGTTGGAAAACATAGAGAGAGTATGATCACAGAACGGAAAGACATTCGAAATATCGCGATAATTGCGCACGTCGACCATGGTAAGACTACACTTGTCGATGGCATGCTGAAGCAGTCGCACGTGTTTCGCGAAAATCAGGTTGTCATGGAGCGCGTCATGGACTCCAACGATCTAGAGCGCGAGCGCGGTATCACCATTTTGGCCAAAAACACGGCGGTCATGTATAAAGGTCTGAAAATCAACATCGTTGACACCCCCGGGCACGCTGACTTTGGTGGCGAGGTTGAACGTGTACTGAATATGGTAGACGGTGTGCTACTGCTGGTCGATGCCGTAGATGGCCCCATGCCTCAGACGCGTTTCGTGCTACGCAAAGCGCTGGAACTAGGCCACAAAGCCATCGTCGTCATTAACAAGGTTGACCGCGCCAATGCGCGCCCCGAGTGGGTTGCCAATGCGACTTTCGACCTTTTTATCGAACTGGGTGCGAGTGACGCACAAGCCGAATTTCCTATCATTTACACCAATGCGATCACAGGACAGGCTGCCCTGCCAGGCCAGCCGTTAACGGTCGATCTGCAACCCTTGTTTGACACTATCCTGAGCTACATTCCAGGCCCTAATGTCGATATGGAAGGGCCTTCACAGTTACTCGTCACATCATTGTCCTACGACGACTACAAAGGACGCATTGCCATCGGGCGGTTGTTTGCTGGCCGGTTGAATCGCACACAAGACGTGATGCGAATCGACACTGATGGCGATATGTTCAAGGGCAAATTAACCGGAGCATATACCCACATGGGTCTTGAGCGCATCGATGCCCAGATCGTTGAAGCAGGCGATATCGTGGCAGTCACTGGACTGCCTGAGATATTCATCGGCGAAACGATTGCTGATCCCATCGATCCACGGCCATTACCTCCAATCCGTGTTGAAGAACCCACTGTGCGCATGACCTTTGGCGTCAACACAAGTCCATTCACGGGCAAAGAAGGTACATGGAGCACATCACGCAAACTACGCGAGCGACTCTACAAGGAACTGGAGCACAACGTGTCCTTACGAGTGGAGGATGGCAGCGGCGCAGACAGCTTCATTGTCAGCGGACGCGGCGAACTGCATTTGATCGTACTTATTGAGACGATGCGCCGTGAAGGCTTTGAGTTCCAGGTAGGTAAACCTGAGGTCATTTTCAAGATCGATGCTGTAACAGGCAAGCAACTGGAACCTTACGAGGAAGTCTTTATCGAAGTCCCAGAAGATTATCTTGGCGCCCTGGTCGAGATGCTGGGAACACGACAAGGGCAGATGCTTGATATGCAACATGGTGATAACAAGATCGTCACGTTGAAATATAAAGTGCCCACACGTGGCATGATCGGTCTGCGCGGTGAGGCAATGACCGCTACGCGCGGAATGGCCATTATGCATGCGCTTTTCTTTGGCTACGAGCCGATGTCAGGGGCAGTACGACAGCGTGATCGTGGCTCATTGATCGCGTTTGAAGATGGTATGGCTGTAACATACGGTTTACGCAATGCCTGGGAGCGTGGCACCTTGTTCATAGAAGCCATGACGCCTGTGTATGAAGGCATGGTTGTCGGCGAGCACCAACGCCCGGAGGACCTTGAGGTCAACGTTGCAAAAACCAAGCATCTGACCAACTTCCGTATGCGCGCAGTCGATGTCGATACAAGTCGACTACCTTCCATCCGCAGACTCTCACTTGATGACAGCATCGAGTTCATCAGTGACGACGAGCTTGTTGAGGTAACTCCACTTAGTGTTCGCATCCGCAAAAAGATCCTGCGCAAAGACGACCGCGCAAAGAGCTCAAACAAGGCTTTGAAGGAACTCGAAGAGGCCTAGGCATTAAGTTAGATCCTGAAATGTAAAACACGATCGATGAGGTGCATGAGAGTGACACCAGCACCGGTTGGAGAGCTATCATTGGGAGATCCGGGCTGGTAGGAAGCGATATTTCTACCAGCAAGTTCAACGCTGTGCACGTATGTCGCAAGTCTTCATCGGCCACATCACTGTTACTATGCACTTTCCAACAGTAGTTTCCAACCGATGTCATTTTTACATTTCAGGCGTCATGTTTTTACATTTCCTGTCCGGCATGATGTAAAATACCGACGTTGGTTATGCGGGTGTAGCTGAGTGGTACAGCGTCTGCCTTCCAAGCAGAAGTTCGCGGGTTCGAACCCCGTCGCCCGCTTTGCAGAGAGATTGGTGACATGAGAACAGGGATTGGAAATATACCGAATGCCCATTCTCCAATCTCGCGAAGCGTACCCAATCTCTAGTCTCATATCCTCACTAAACATGAATCTAAATATCACCGTACTCGCCGGCGACGGCATTGGACCTGAAGTTACCGCACAAGCCATTCTGGTTTTAAACAACGTTGCTTCCAGGTGCGGGCACACGATTTCATACGAATATGCTTTGCTGGGTGGTTGTGCTATTGATGCAACCGGTGAAGCACTCCCCTCCGATACGGCAACGAAGTGTGAAGCCTCAGACGCCGTGCTTCTTGGCGCCGTGGGCGGGCCAAAATGGACCGATCCCAAAGCCAGGATTCGGCCGGAACAGGGACTACTCGGTATCCGCAAGCTCATGGGGCTGTTTGCCAACCTGAGACCGGTCAAGGTATATGATGCGCTCATCGATGCATCTACTTTAAAACCCGAAGTGATTCGCGGCGTCGATATGTTGATCATGCGCGAACTCACTGGAGGCGCTTATTTTGGCAAACCTCAAGGAAGAACGGGGGAAGCTCCCAATCGCAGTGCCGTTGATACGACACCGTACACCGAAGCTGAAATTGCGCGCTTGATGCGCATGGCATTTGAACTGGCTCGTGGTCGTCGCAAGAAGGTTACTTCTGTAGACAAAGCCAATGTCCTTGCAACGTCACGATTATGGCGTGAAGTAGCCCACGAAGTCGCAGCTGAATTTCCCGACGTTGAGATCGAGGATGTCCTCGTTGATTCGTGCTCTATGTTTCTGATCCGCACACCCCGCAATTACGATGTCATTGCAACGGAGAACCTCTTTGGCGATATCCTCAGCGATGAAGCCGCGATGCTGGCTGGTTCCATGGGTATGTTGCCAAGCGCATCACTGGGAGAGTTCATCAATCGCCACGGATTCCGGCGCGGTCTCTACGAACCAATCCACGGCAGCGCGCCCGACATTGCAGGTAAAGGTATTGCAAATCCGCTTGCGACAATTTTGAGCGCTGCTATGATGTTGCGTTGGTCATTTGGATTAACGGCAGAAGCCGATACCATCGAACTGGCAGTAGAGCGCGCGCTGGCAGATGGTTTGCGCTGCAAGGACATTGCCTCGGTCGGAACAACCGTTCTCGGATCAGCCGAGATGGGACAGGCAGTGATAGAACGACTGAATCTGTGACGAAAATTCGGATACCCTAAAGGAAAAAATATGGCAAATGCGAAATTTGTGTGGATGGATGGCAAACTAGTCGAGTGGGCTAATGCAACAGTACATGTTCAGACACATGCGCTGCATTATGGCAGCAGCGTGTTTGAGGGGATCAGGGCGTATGCCTCATCCGAAGGACCTAAGGTGTTGTTTTTGCATGAGCACCTGCGCCGCCTGTATGCGTCCGCCAAAATGTATCGTATGGAAATTCCCTTTGGCATCGAGGAATTTACATCGGCTGTAAAACAGGTTGTTATTGCCAACGAGCATGATTCCTGCTACATCCGACCTCTAGTCTTTCGCGGCGACGAAGCCCTTGGCGTTAATCCGCGCCGATGCACACCACATGCAACCATTCTAACCATGGTCTGGGGCGCCTACCTTGGCCCCGAAGCTATCGAGAGCGGTGTAGATGTTGGCGTGTCATCGTGGCGACGAACTGTTCCTGGTGTGGGTATGTCGATGGGCAAGATCGGCGGTCAATATGTTAATTCGCAGATGATGGTCATGGAAGCGCTGGATCATCATTACTCCGAAGCCATTGCGCTCGATATCCAAGGCTATGTGAGTGAGGGCAGCGGTGAGAATATTTTCGTCATTTCGGACGGAGTAATCTACACGCCCCCCATGGCGGCCAGTATTCTACTAGGGATCACGCGAGCCGGCGTCATCAGAATCGCTCGCGACCTTGGATATGAAGTGCGCGAACAAGCCATTCCACGCGAGTTTCTGTACATTGCGGACGAAGTGTTTTTTACCGGCACAGCAGCAGAAGTAACGCCTGTGCGAAGCGTCGATGGCATCAAGATCGGCAGCGGGTCACGCGGCCCAATGACAAAGCTCATTCAGCAGACTTTCTTCGACATCGTCAATAGCCGGATCCCTGACCGATGGGGTTGGCTCACAGCCGTCAAGTAGCACTACAGACCATATAAAGACGACGCTTTTGAAACCACTTAACCGAAGGGCGGACACATGAGTCCGCCCTTCGCATACTGTGTCGGATTGGCAACGCGCAGAGGTTTTGGCCTTTAGTCTCCTCCATAAATGCGATGGTATATCGCATAATTGGTTGTCACTGTTCGAAGATAAAGCTGGGTTTCGTTATAACCCACACCATCAAGTGGAATGGTGAGAAAAAGAACATCGGGGTCGCCACTGCTGCGATTACGCCACTGCAATGCCATACCAGGTCCACCGTTATACGCGGCCAGAGCTGCATACATATCCCCTTTAAGCGCATCTCGTTGGCGTGCAAGGTAATAAGTTCCAAAACGGATACTCACCATGGGCCGCGAAAGGTCTCTGCCAGAGTAATTCGGTGGCCAGTCCAAAGCCACATTGATCTCTTCTGCGGTAGCCGGCATCACCTGCATAAGCCCATGTGCCGAGGCATCTGATGTGGCGAACGATTCGAACAAACTCTCCTGCCTGATTAACCCCGCCACAAGATACGGATCGAGCGCATATTCGGAAGCTTGAGCAGCGATAAGGTCAGGATAATAGATAGGATAGAGTAGGCTGGCAATATAACGTGGCAATTCATCTACAGACGCTACATCGGTCGCCTGCTTGAGTGCTGCAGCCGTGGTGATAGATTCTCTGTAAGCACCTATCTCGCGTAAATAGACGGAGAGAGCATAGAGGGTGAGAGGATCCTTATCATAATAGTCACGCAATGCAGCAAATTCCTCAGTTGCTTCTGCCTTGAAACCCAGTCGCCAGAGCGCGCTACCCTTCCTGAATCGGATATCTGATAGCGCCGTTGAAGTGATGGTGCGGATGTCAACCGTTTGACTGACATTAAAGCGAGACCGCAGCCAGTCCTCGGCATTACTTTGATCCCGTGCTTCAGTTTCGATTGTAAAAGTTACCAACTTACCAAATATCTTCGACAAGGGTACACGCATGTAATCAGCAGCAATCTCCGCTGCGCGTGTGCCCTCGTAGGTATCGGGCTTGCGCACCGATAATGCTTTTAGTGTTTGCTGCCCAGTGATTATCTGACCCAGAGCTAACTGCGTCTTACCAAGCCAGACCTGTGCGAGATCAGCCGATTGCGCCGTCGGGTAACTGATCACGACAGAGTTAAGTGGTTCAAACGCTTCGGAATAACGGCCCTGGCGATAAAGCAGTACGCCTGCACGCAGCAGCGATTCTGGTGCACCGGGCGACTGCGGATAGTTACGGGCAGCCTCAAGGTGGGTTTGCGCCGCCTGTTGCAGCAGACCATCATGTTCATAGAACCTCCCTATCCGCTGCAGTGCGACTGGCGCCATGGGATCACGTGGCGCGGTCGCTGCCAGTAATCGGTAAGTGGCGGCAGCGCTGTCATCATCACCCGATGAAGCCTGCAGCATGCCTTTTTCTATCAGTGCGTCGCCATAGTAGTCTGCATCTGAACCTTCATCTATGATCTCGTTAAGGTTGCGATACGCATCTGTGGCATTCCCCATGTCCACATAGTTCAATGCTGCCCAGTATCGAATTTCATTCATGCGAAGGCCTGTCGTTATCGCCCGCTTGAATGCACGTTGTGCAGCATCGTTTGCACCGGCATAATAGTCAATTTTGCCGCGCTGGATATCATCGACAGCTTGTCCCGCTTTATCCAACTCGATTAATGCTGAATAGGCTGCTGGAAGATCTGGATAGAGTGCCATGATATTGCGCCAGCGCTGGTACGCCGTTTCCTCCTGACCTATCACCAGAAACACCTGAGCCACCTGTACTTCATTACGCGCACGCGTGACCTCGTAACGGGCATCACGAATATTGGCTTCAAGATAGTTCAGTGCAGTTGTAAACTGGCCACTCAGTGACAACGCCAGTGCCAGCTTCTCACGTCGCAATACTGTTTGAACCGAACCTGTCGCCTGCTGAACCGCGATCTGATAGGGTACCACCGCACTGATAGGATTATTGGAAGCCAGATAGGCATCACCAATCCACATTTCAACATAAGGTGAAATAACTGAGCCAGATGCCACTACAGCGTCATATTGCTGGATGGCACCTTCATAGTCCCCTGAAAGTGCGGCGGCATACCCCAAGCGAACCCGCGCGTCCGCGGTCACCACACTATTCACTGCGTCGGAAACAATCGCCGTAAAAGCTTGAAGTGCTGCTGAGGTATTACCGGAATCCAGCTGCGCCATCCCCATGTCGAAGCGCGCGCGCAGAGCCAGGTCACTATGCACCGGGTCAAGCATGTTGAGGGCGCGAGAATAGTACTCCATCGACTGTACGTCATCACCCATAAAACGTGCCGACTGTGCTGCCGTGATAAGTTCACTTGGGCTTGGCGTAGGCGTCGGCGTTGGTGTGCTTGTTGGCAACGGTGTCACCGTTGGAGATGGGCTTGACGGTATGCTCGTGGCGCTACTTTGCACTGTGCCAGGAACACTAGTCAGGTCTTTGCTGGCTGAACACGCCATCACGAATACGGCAGCCAACATAGCCAGAATGATCGTTAGCGCGCCAAACACACTGTGTTTCATCCTACCCCCCACTCTATCATCCTCAACTCTTCACCTTGATGTGAGAATTATTTGAGAACTCTCACATCTGCTCGTACCCTTGCCAGCAGCGCCAACTCTTGAATTGGCCACTACGATGCTTGTAGCAGAGTGCTCCTCTGCTCAGGTGTCAAAACGACATCGCCTGCGCTCAAACTATCAATGAGTTGGGCCATATTCCGGCAACCAACAATGGGGATAGTGGTAAATGGCTGTGAGATCAGGTATCCAAGCACAATCTGTGTGATTTTCAGACCACTTGCTTCAGACAATTTCTTGACTTGATCAATACGAGTGCTGGTTTCCATAGTTCGATATGTCGCAGGTAACTGCGTCATGTTTCCGGCGGCAACCTTACTGAAGAGGCCATTTGCCTGCGAGGAGTACGGTATCGCCGCCAATCCAGTGCGCTCATGGTACAACATCAACGCGTCATCCATGGCCACCAGTGTTTTATCAGGTAATCCAGCCGGATCAACCTTGGCAAGGTTCCAAAGCATCTGGTCGGCTGCAAATCCCTGCAGGCCGTGCGCAAGCGCATAAGCCTGAGCTTCAGCAATCCGCCCTGCACGCCAATTTGAACAGCCTATTGCACGTAACTTACCAGCCTTGATAGACTCATTTAGAACCTCAATGATTTCGCCAGCAGGACGGCGTGGATCATCACGATGCAACCAATACAGGTCTATGTAGTCAGTCTGCAAATGCGCAAGGCTTGCATTGATGTCGCCAGTAATATCTGCATCAGACATGCGCGGGATATGCATTGAGGCCAGATCGGGGTGTGCACCTTTAGTACCTATGATGATTTTGTCACGGTTGCTGCGTGCCTTCATCCAACGTCCCAGAGTTTTTTCACTTGAACTGCGCTCTATGGGCAGCCAATCTGCGTATACCTTGGCTGAGTCCAGAAAATTACCGCCGTGAAAGGCAAAGGCATCGAGCATGGCGAATGATGCCTCGCGATCGATACTGCTACCCATTCCACCCGTTCCAAGGCAAATGGCTGAGGTAACTAGATCAGTTCCAGGGATATGTTTCGTGTGCATGTAGGGAATATGATAACCCCATGCAATAAAAAACCACCGCGAAACGTATAGTCTGCGGTGGCTTCGAATTTCTCGAGCTGTCACGCGTTATGGTTTTGGCTCGCTTACGGGCTCAGGCGCTTGTTCCACGGGCGCCTCTAGTTCTGCCACTGGCGTCATTTCCTGCGCCGGCGGCTCAGGAGAAGTCGCCGCATCTGCTGCCTTCGGCGTCTCCATGCGGGTGACGAGTTTGGCTAATTCGTCATTTAGCTTGTGCAAGGCATCCAACAACAATGGGCGCAATTCCTGAGCGGTATGTTCTGTCGCAGCCTTTAGCGTCTCGGCGGTTTTATGCGCTTCAACCTTTGCCTGCTGCATCTGGGGAGATTTGGCAGTATCGTCCAGTACCTTACCAACATCTTTCAACATCGACTCCAGGCCTGTTCGCATCTCCTGCACTTTTTTGCGGTTTTGTTCATCTGTCCACGCAGTTCGAAACGCTGTCGCCAGGCTCTCACCCATCGTCTGAAACTGCTTGCCAACTTCCTGCCACGATTCACTGGAGGTGCGGGAAGCGCTACCAGTGCTGGTTTGATTGGTATCTTCTGTATTCATGAGTTAAAACTCCTTTCATCGTCACTTGAGTGGCCAACACATAGATCAGCCGTTTTGTCATTTGACGTGATGATTAAACCATCTGCAATCAAGACTGTCATGTGCCATCAGGATGACATGATCTCCGCCAAAAGGTGGATAGCTGGCAGTGAATTCACTGGTCAGCTTGCCACTTCAGCTAGGGCATCAAACAGGCGACTCACCACTCCGTTTCGTACAGCTGGCACTCGCCAATTGGTGAAATCGGCCAATATGGTGTTCAGGACTGGAATATCCAACCGTGCAATCTGATCGTTCAGACTTGTGCGCATTGGACCATAATAGGCGTCGACAAAGCCGACGCGGCGGTGATATGGATTCAGCGCCATCAGCAGTTGCGTTAACGAAGCCTTGATATCGCTTCCTCCATCGATAGTGGTTTTTAGATCGGTCAAAGCTGCACGTATGTATAAGTTGTCGGCAAGATCAGCGAGAAATCGGTCGGCATCACCAAACAATAGACCGCTACAATCGCCGGTTATGTGTTGTACACCGATCTCAGCCCTTATTACGTCTGCTGATTTTCGTTGTGCATCGGCATCACCATTTTCGATGAGATTCCATGCCCGGGCGATGGCATCTGCTATCTCAGGCAGCAATCGTGACGCAAAACCAGATAGATCTACATCATTCAGACTGCCGCCTTTAGCAAAATGCGAAAATAGATATGCACCTGGCAACTGCACGCAGTGCGTCTGGGAACTGGCTATCACGCCGCGTGGATAGGCTTCAGGCTGGGCGGCATAGGCGCTCAGTCGTGCGCTTATTGTGTCCGGCTGCAAGTTGGTTAACGGAAATGTGGGTTCACCTTCAATCAATCCATAAGGAAAGAAAAGGCGGCTGTGACCTAACCCAACCTGATCAATAGCGGAGTTGTGGATGGCGTTGCTAGAAGTGACTGACCACGGCGCAGATACCTGTTGCTGCAAGAGCGGTAATGTGGCAAGGAAGTCCTTGATGTTCCAGTCAATCTGTGGATCAGGGTCACCAGGTTTCTGTTCGATAGCGCGCTTCCAGAAGGCGTTATAGTTCTCCCACCCCACCCACATCCAATACACCAGTTCAGAGTTTGGATTGGTCTCGCGCAGGATATCGATTTGCGCCTTCATCAAATTCACAAACTGGTCATTGGTCGAGTCAATATAACCGCCTGGATCGCTGTCAATGACGAACAGGCCATCAGCATGGCTGATAGAAGCAAACTGGCGACGGCGCGCAGCCAGAAAATCAACCACCGCATTTGGATCGCTCGGATCGATCTTTCGTTCACATACGAAATAGGGGCGATGCTCGAACGCATAATCATGCGCGTGCTGATTACCTATCGTATTCGGCGCAGCCGTCAACATGAAACGCATGCCGTAGCGATGATGTGCCCGATCAATTACGCGGCCAATTTTGGCTAGATAGGCTCGATCCGACGGATTGGGTTCACCCGGCATGCAGTCTAGTTGTGGCCACAAAACAATGAAGTCATAACCAAGCGCTGCCAGGCTAGCCATGTAGCCGTCCCAGTCTTCCAGTGTCCACGTTCGTGCGGCATACGGGTGGTTGTATGCCCAGTGCGTATGCACATACATTCCAAGCATGTTGTTCCTCCTGCGATAAATTGCTCAACCAGTATATAGGCGGCGCATCTGCGTCGCCATCAAACTGGTCGCCCCACTGCCCTGCTGCACAACGCCCTCTACCAATAACAACCGTTCTTCATGCAGCAATTGTCGGTAAGTCTCGTATAGTTTCGCCAGCACAATCACATCGAGTAATCCGGTTTCGTCCTCAATTGACAGAAACATCAACCCCTTGGCCGTAGGCGGGCGTTGTCGGATGACCTGCATGCCGCCAACACGCACTCGGCGACCGTTGCGTTGCTGTTTTACCTGCTGCGTCGTCAACACGCCTGCGCGATCAAGTGCAGGGCGGTAATGACGCATGGCCTGCCCTGTCGGTGACAGCCCGAGTAGCTCATACTCCCAATCCATCTGTTCTAACTCACTCAGCTCTGTCAAGATCACCTCAGTGACGGGGAAGACGAAAGGCAGTTCTTCATCCTGATAGACCAATTCACCCAACTGCCATAGCAACTCGCGCCGGTCACCCATGCTATCCAACGCACCTGCGCGGATCAGATCGCTGACCACGTCACGTTGAAGGCGCGTGCGTTTGCACAAATCGACGAGTCCACTGAACACACCTGCACTCGCTTCACGCGCAACCCGCACGCGCTCCCAAACCTCTTTTCCCATGCCATGCACAGCCCGTAGTCCTGTCCGCAGCCCCGGCATACTATTGCGCATTTCAACGCGGTAGTTGTAATCACTCAGGTTGATGTCGGGCGGCCATAGATTAACGCCATGTCGACGCATGTCGCCAATGATGACCTCTGGCGAATAGAAACCCATCGGCTGCTGATTAAGCAGTGCACAGTAGAACGCTGCAGGATGATAGTGCTTGAGCCAACACGTCTGGTAAGCGATCAACGCGAAACTAGCCGCATGCGATTTGCACAATCCGTACCCCGCAAAGCCCGCCAGTTGTTTGAACGAGGCTTCGGCCGACAGCGTGTCAATGCCATTACGCGCAGAGCCTGCTAAAAAACGTGTACCCAGTTCGCGCAATGCGGGCGTCAACTCTCCACCGCCAAAACGCGACAGTGCGCGCCGCAGCGAGTCAGCCTCACCAGGCGCAAATCCGGCAATAAGCACCGCCATACGGATAGCCTGTTCCTGAAACAACAGCACACCGAGCGTCTCATTCAAGGCAGATTCGAGCAACGGGTGCGCATAACTGACCAGTTCTTCACCGGCGCGTCGGCGCAAGTATGGGTGGACAGTACCGCCCTGGATCGGACCGGGGCGCACAATGGCGACCTCGATGATGATGTCTTCGAAAACTCTCGGCGCGAGGCGCGGTAGCATCTGCATTTGAGCGCGGCTCTCCACCTGGAAGGTGCCAATGGTGTCGGCACGTTGCAACATCATGTAGATGGCAGGATCATCCAATGGCAAGCGGTCAATATCCAGCGGCGTATCGATGGTGCTCAACGCCTCGGTGACCAGCCCGAGTGTGCGCAATCCAAGCAGATCGATCTTGATTAGTCCGGCATCCTCCACGCTGTCCTTGTTCCACTGACATACCACGCGCCCCGGCATGGTGGCGCGCTCCAGCGGCACCACCTGATCGAGTGGTGGACCGGTGATCAGCATCCCGCCAGTGTGAATGGACAGATGGCGCGGGCATCCGTCAATCTGGCGCATCAACATCGCAAGTAGACGAAGCGGGTGCTCTACCGCATCATTTCCAGCTTCGACCTGCTCCAATAACGCATCAGCCACTCGCGTCGCCGAGTTGGTTTCCAGGGATGCCGACAACCGATCAATCACGGGGGTGGGAAACTCCAAGACTTTGCCCAAGTCGCGCAGTGCGCTGCGCGCGTGATACGTCACCCAGTTGCACACCATACCTGTATGCTCACGGCCATATTTCGTGTATACATACTGGATCACTTCCTCGCGCCGGTCTGCAGCAAAGTCAATGTCGATATCGGGCATAGTATGGCGATCTGGGCTGAGAAAGCGCTCAAACAAAAGATGATGCTGCAATGGGTCGATGCTCGTGATGCCCAGCAGATAAGCCACGATGGAGTTGGCTGCCGAGCCACGTCCCTGGCAGCGAATGCCCTTCTCACGCGAGAAGCGCACGATATCCCACACGATCAGAAAATAGCCGGCCAGCCCGGCCTGCTCAATGATGATGAGTTCATGCGTCAATTGCTTAAGCACAGCGGGGGTTATGCGCGGATAGCGATCGGACAGGCTCGCCTGACAGAGCGCATACAAATACTCAAATTCCGACCTTCCATCAGGTACCTGAAACTCAGGAAGGCGATGTGCGCCAAAATCAAGTGCCCCCTTGCACCGTTCGGCAATCAAGACGCTATTGTGCAGGGCCTGCGGCAAGTGTACAAATCGCCGCGCCATGTCATCCGCGCCTATCATCGCTGCATTGGCGTTAATGGGCAACAAACCAGACCGCCGCGCCTCATTCAACGTGATGTTCTGATCGATGGCGATCATTGCATCACGCAAGCGACTCTCAGCACGAGTGGCGTAATGCACACCATTTGTCGCTACCACTGGCAAACCCAGCTGCGACGCCAGAACCATCTGGTTGCGCATCAGTCTGTCGCTATCAGGCAGATAATGCTGCTGCAATTCCACCCACAACCGCTCTGACCCAAAAACATCACGCAGTCGTTGTGCAGCTGCCACCGCACGGTCAAACCGGCGCTCAATAATCGAAGAAGCCACCAGGCCATCGCGCCCTCCAGTCAACGCCATCAGTCCACCGCGGCAGTCATTAAGTGCATCCCATGACGCCCGCGGCGGAGTCTTACCCAGCCACGCAGGATCAGTATCCGTCGGGATGGCCGTCATGCCATCACGCAGATAACCATGCGTGATTAACCGGCATAAATTAGCATAACCCTGTTGTGTCTCGACCAGCAGGATTAATCTCCCGGCCTTGCCATCGCCATCCAGCGGCTCCACTGATACTTCCGCACCGAGGATAGCGTGCAGACCACCGGCAGCCTGCGCCGCAACCCAGAAACGCACTGCCCCCGCCATGCTGTCGCGGTCAGTCAACGCCAAGGCAGGCAAACCTAGTTCTTTTGCGCGGACCACCAGCGCTTCGGGCGCTGAGGCTGCATCCAGAAGCGTGAAATAGCTGTGACAGTGCAATTCGACGTAGTGCTCAGTCATACAATCTTGAGAGATACCAGTTCTGATCAAGCAGATTGAAATAGATCACGCACAGCAATCCATCGGTCGTAGTGAGTGCCACGTATTCGCGCCAGATATGCCCTTCCTCGCTCCACCAATCGCCATCGACCTGCCAGCGTTGGCGAATCTTATGCACCCCATAGACGCGCCCATTCCACGTGAACCGAGCCGGCCATCCATCCTTGCCCAGTTCCACTTGAATCCATTCGCTGATCGGCCACAAGCGTGCCATTGGTCGGGTGCCAGAGGTCAGGAGTCAGATGCCAAAGGACAGAGGTCTGACTTCCGAACTATCTACTGTGGCACCAATGTGAAGCGCCGTTCGTCTACAGGATGGCGTTCATCACGAACTTGGCCGCGCCAGAAGATGCGTCCATAGCGCGGCACCAGCTTCGCGGTTAATTCTGCGAAAGGCGCGGGCGGTGTCTGTAGCACATCCAGTTCAGGAAAGAGCGTGAGTTGCGCAGGCGCCAGTTCGCCCACATCGAGCAGCATCAACTGCGCGGCCACGAGTTCAGCCGGCCACGTCATGCGCCCCAGCTCCCACGCGAGCGTGGCGCGCATGCCAGGCTCCGCGCAAACCGGCTGCACAAAAACATGCTCAAACTTACGCACGCTGCCATCAACAAAACGCAGCTCGGCCTGCAGGCGGCGACAACCC
>CAIQQO010000108.1 GCA_903873965.1 uncultured bacterium | reverse complement strand
GCATCAAACCGGGCGCAGGGCTGCACGATCACGGTACACGCCGACGCGCCGGATGGCGTGCTGCTCGGCACGTGCGTGATCGACAACACCCGAAGCTGGGACTGGTTCGGCTACCGCACGTTCGTGTGCGATCTGGCTGCGTCTGCGCCAGTCACCAACCTGTGCCTTGTGTTCCACGGCGCGGGTGAGGAGCTGGCGCACCTGGATTGGTTCAAGATCGTCGCTTGAGCGGTTGCAACCCGACAGGGAACATGCGCGATGTAGCAAGATTGCGCGCCCATTTTATCGTTTTATGCTGTGAGGTTATCAGGACTATAATATTCTATGGTTTAATACGGCACGATATTTTGCTATAACAGCATTAAGGGCGGGGCGTATGAATGGACTCTTTAAGTATAATAGCGCTGATGCTTACCCACCGGATTTCTCTGGTGGTGTACCGCTTGACCCGCGCGTGTTCTATGTCACCTGGCTGAGCATCTGCCTGTCATTAACCGTCGGGATTATCAACTCGCTCGTATGGTACGACCTGTTTCATGTCATTGCTCTATGCCTTGGATTGGTGGTGACGCTGCTCTGTCTGCCCCTCATCAGGAAAGCTCACTATGACCAGGCAACGACCATTCTGGCCGTAGCCATGTTCCTCCTCATCACGGTCATTTCCACGAATGGGCTGGGTATTCATCACGTCAGCACGTTGGGATTTCCCGCCGTGTTGATCATCGCCAGCCTGGTGGTGCGCAAACCTGTACTGATCTTCCTGACTGCGTTTGCCGTGGCCTGTGTGGCGTGGCTGGTGTTTGGCGAACTGACCGGCATGTTCCAACTCGTTGGTACTGTGAGCACCATTCCGGGTGATTTCATCATCGTGATGATCATCCTGTGCGCCACGGCCATCATGGCGCGCGCTGTGACAGAGACGCTCTATCAGAACAGCATTCATCTTAAAAAGGAACTCACTGAGCGCAAAAAGGTCGAAGAGCAACTGGCGCACGATGCGCTGCACGATGCCCTGACGGGACTGCCCAACCGCACGTTGTTTAACGACCGATTAGGGCAGCGGTTGGAATTTGCGCGTCGTCATCCCGACAGTTTGTTCGCGGTGCTGTTCATTGATCTGGATCGCTTCAAGGTCGTGAATGATTCACTCGGCCACCTGGTTGGCGACCAGTTGCTGATTGAAACGGCCAAGCGGTTAGCGCAATGCATCCGGTCTGAAGACAGCATTGCGCGGCTGAGCGGAGACGAGTTTGCCATCCTGTTGAATAGCTTTTCGGATATCAATGACGCCGTGCATATTGCCGAGCGCATCGAGGCACGCCTCGCTTCCACGACGATGCTGGGTACGCACAATCGCACGACCACTGCCAGCATTGGCATAGCGGTGGCCAATAACACGTATCAGACGCCGCACGAAATGCTGCGCGATGCTGACTCGGCCATGTACCGCGCCAAGGCGCAGGGGGGCGGGAGGTTTGCGATCTTCGACGACACCATGTATGCCAGCGCGCTGGCGCTGCTGCAACTGGAAGCGGATTTGAAACGGGCGGTGGAGAACAAGGAGTGGCTGATTTATTACCAGCCCATCGTCACCTCTATCGATCGCACGGTCATCGGTTTCGAGGCGCTGGTGCGTTGGGCGCACCCGGACAAGGGCATCATCCAGCCACCCGACTTTCTCCGCGTGGCCGAGGAAACTGGGCTGATCCTGCCGATTGGCGAGTATGTGCTGCGCGAAGCGTGCAAGCAGGTGAAGGTGTGGCGCGACAACGGCCATCCGGATGTCTGGATTTCAGTCAATCTGTCGCGCAGGCAATTTGAGTATCCGAACATCGTCAATGTGCTGGAGAATGTGTTGACGGAAACCGGATTGCCGGGCGAGGCGCTGCATCTTGAACTGACGGACAGCACGGCGCTGAGCGATGCCGCCTATAGCGCTCGCGTGCTCAACCAGTTTGACCAGATCGGCATTCGCAATTCGCTGGATGACTTTGGCATCGGCTATTCCACGTTTGCACACCTCAACAAGTTCCCCATCAAGACGATCAAAATCGGCCGCTCTTTCGTCAGCGAGATTGTCACCAACGCCGGCAGCAAGGCCATCGTGACGGCCATCGTCGACATGTGTCACGCGCTGAAGCTCAACGTGATCGCGGAAGGTGTTGAAACCGAGGAACAACTGGCCTGCCTGAAGGCCATCGACTGCGACCGAATTCAGGGCTATCTGGTCAGCCCCGCTGTGCCGGCCGAGAATCTGGGTATTCTGTTTACCTCGCACACGTTGACCGGCAAATGGTAACCGCAACTGCGCGCTGAGTCCTCATGTAAAAGCCTTTTTGTGCTTCTTTGCGCCCATTACAACAGCGCCGCGAATCCTCTTGCGCTCGACATCGCTGAGCCGGCGCAAGGGGTAATAATTAGTAAGCCGAAACAGGGACAAATGTAGACAAATATGGTATAATATACCCATGAAGTTAAGCCAGTTTGCGAAGGAAAACTCGATCAGCTACAAAACCGCATGGCGGATGTGGAAGCGCGGCGAGCTTGAGGCGATTCAACTACCGACTGGAACAGTGGTTGTCAAGCAGAAGTCGGAACAGAAGTCTGGCGT
>CAIQQO010000107.1 GCA_903873965.1 uncultured bacterium | reverse complement strand
GTGAACGACTTTGGCGGCATTCCGCTGCTCAGTATGCGCGACGATCGTTCCAGCCCGGATGATCATGCTTTCAAGCGCCTGCTCGATATCACAGGCTCCATACTGGCGCTGCTCGTGTTCTCGCCCGTGATTGTCTTCTTCATGATTCTGGTCTGGCTGGAGTCGCCCGCGCCTCCCATCTTTTCACAGATTCGCGTGGGCAAGTATGGCAAGCCGTTCAAGTTTTATAAGCTGCGCTCGATGCGCCCCGGCGCCGATGCAGAGAAAATTCACCTGAAAGAACATAACGAGGCCGACGGCCCGCTGTTCAAGATGAAGAACGACCCGCGCCAGACGCGCGTGGGGCGGTTTATCCGTCGCACCAGCATCGACGAACTGTTGCAGTTCTGGAACGTGCTGCTGGGCGATATGAGCATCGTGGGGCCGCGCCCGAACCTGCCCGAGGAAGTGGCGAATTACAGCGACTGGCACCGCGCCCGCATGCGCGTGCGTCCGGGCATCACGGGATTGTCGCAGATCAGTGGGCGCAGTGAATTGACGTTCGACGAAACCTGCCTGCTCGATATTTACTACATCGAAAACTGGTCACCCTCGCTCGACCTGAAGATTGCGCTCAGGACAATTCCTTACCTGATAACGGCGCGCGGCGCGTATTAAAGGCGGTGCGAACTGTCGTAACGTCTGCCGTCATGCGGTGTTTCTATACTCGTGGTACGATAATCTGCGAACGATATGCCCCATCGCGTGTCGGCGATCCAGTTCATAGAGGATAAAAATAGCCTGAATGCCCGCTCAATCCATCATTAAGAAGACGTCTGTCAAGTCAATACCCTTTACCAAACATTTTGGTTTTCGCAAGGAACTCAATAAACGCGTCGAAGCCTACCTTAAACAGAAGAACAAGCCCATGCGCGACCTGCCGGCCATGTATGTCAAGACCGCTGTGGTCATGGCATGGTGGCTGGGCACGTACCTGGTGATCATGCTGGCCGGGCTGCCGGTGTGGGCGAACGCCCTGCTGTGCATCTCGTTTGGACTGGCGACCGCCGGGATGGGTTTCAACATCATGCACGATGCCATCCACGGCGCCTACTCGAAGTCGCCTGTGGTGAACAAGATCATGGGCATGACGATGGAACTGCTGGGCAGTTCAAGTACGTTCTGGCGCCAGAAGCATAACGTGTGGCATCATACCTACACCAACATTGCGGGGCTGGATGAGGACCTGGAGACGCAGGGGTTGCTGCGCTTCAGCCCGCACGACGGATGGAAGCCCATGCACCGTTTCCAGCACTGGTATGTGGCCCTGGTGTACTCGATAGCCGGCCTGCAGTGGTTGCTCTTCCGCGATTTCCAGATTTATTTCACCGGCAAGACCGATGAATTTCATGTGTATCCGAAGATGTCACTGGCCGAGAAGGTCACATTCTGGGTCGGCAAGACCACCATCATTTCGTTGCTGCTGGTCATCCCGATGTTCGTGTTCCCGTGGTACCAGGTGATCATCGGTTTCCTGCTCATGATGTTCACGGTTGGCATTGCACTCACCACCATTTTCCAGCTCGCGCACGTGATGGACAACGCCACGTTCCCGGAACCCATCGGCGAACCGCTGCACATCGAAAACGAGTGGGCAGTGCATCAGATTCAAACCACAGTCGACTTTGCCCCGGGCAACAAGCTGTTGAACTGGTACGCCGGCGGATTGAATTTTCAGGTTGAACACCATCTGTTCCCGCATATCTGCCACATCCACTATCCCGAAATTGCCAAGATCGTGGCGCAGACCTGCACGGACTTCGGTTTGACCTACAACGTCATCCCCACCTGGCGCGGCGCCATGGCCAGCCACTGGAAGATACTCAAGCACCTTAGCGAAATGCCCAAGTTGGCCACAGCCTGAAGCGTAAAACGTGAAACGTGGAGCGTAAAACGTGAAACGTAAAACGTAATCGGATAAGAGTAGCGAACGAAAAACGCGGGAGTCAATATGAAAATGGCTCCCGCGTTCTATTGACACGGCACTCAAACCCCCGTTATATTCTTTTACGTTTTAGTCACATCGCCTGTCGGCCTTCCAGGGCTCTACTCAGGGTGACTTCGTCGGCGTATTCGAGGTCGCCGCCGACGGGGAGGCCACGTGCGAGGCGGGTGATGCGCACACCGCTGCCGGTCAGTTTGCGCTGGATGTACGAGGCGGTGTTCTCGCCTTCAAGGGTGGGGTTGGTCGCGAGAATGATCTCGCGCACAGGATGGCCTTCTGCTGCGCCGGCAGAGACGCGCGCCAGCAACTCGCGCAACTTCAAGTCATCCGGCCCCACGCCGTTCATGGGTGATATCACGCCATGCAGCACGTGGTACAAGCCGGTATAGCCGCGCGAGCGTTCGACCGCGGTGACATCCAGCGGTTCTTCCACTACACAGATCATGCCGTGATCGCGCGCGCTATCGACGCACACCTCGCACGGGTTGCTCTCGGTGATATTCTGGCAGACCGAGCACAAGCGCGTGCGCGCCTTCAGATCGCGCAACGCGTCGGCCAGCGCCACTGATTCTTCCGCCGGCGCGCGCAACAGATAGTACGCCAGGCGCGACGCCGACTTCGGGCCGATGCCCGGCAGTTGCGACAGCGCATCAATCAACCGCGTCACCGAGGGCGGAAGCGTCTTGTTGATCTGGGGCATGCTGTATCTCGCGCGCTTAGGTCAGCCCGGGGATGGAAATGCCGCCGGTGACGGATTCCAGCCGCTTGGCGGCGTGTTCCTGCGAAGCCAGAATGGCGTTGTTGACCGCGGCGACGAGTGAATCCTCAAGCATCGCAATGTCGTTTGGATCGACCAGGGCGGGGTCAATCTTGATGCTCTGCAGGCGTTGATGGCCCGTAATGACCATGTTGATGGCGCCGCCGGCAGCGGTCACGTTCACCAATTCGGTTTCGAGCGCTTCCTGCGTCTTCTTCATCTCGTCCTGCATCTGCTGGAGCTTCGCCATCATACCGGCCTGACCGCCCCCGGCCTGCTGTTGTGGTTGTACGCCACGGGGTACAAAATCGGTTCGTCGTCCTTTTGTCATAGTTCTCCTTATTCTCTGACTACACCGCCAAGTTTCCTGGCGACTTTGATAACTGGATCGTCATTCAGGTCTGTTTCCTGTTCAACCTGACCCGTAATGACCTGGATTGTAAATTTACCATTAAGTAACTGATTCAGCGCGCGTGTCACCATATCCTTGTTGCGCGCATCATCCAACCGTTGGCGGAACAAGTCGTGATCGGCCTTGATGCGGATGATGTCGCCTTCGACAGCATAGGGATGGCACGAGCGCAACAAGGCCGCAGCCGGTTTATTCGACGCATTGACCTCAGCGATTAACTGCTTCCACACCGAGCGCAGCACCTCTGTCGTCACCACGCCACCCGGCTCCACAGGCAGGGGCGTTTTGGTTTCAGGCGCAGCCCCGCGTGCTTCCACCTTGCCGTGCCGGTCACTCGACCCGCGCGTTTCCGGTTGCGCTCTGGCCTCAGTCCTCTGGCTGCCGGCTTCCTGCTTCAGCTCTCGCGCCTCTTGCTTCGGCGCCCTGGTTTCAGCCCTCTGGCTTACGTCCTCTTGCCTTGGCGTCCGGGCCTCAGCTTGCTGGGTTGCCTCCTCTGTGACCGCACATTCCAGATAGGCCATATCGAGCAGCAATTGCGCGTCGATGCTACTGCGCATCTCGTTGATAGCGTTGCTGAACGACCGAATACCGCGCAGAAAAACACTGGAGTTCATCTTCCCGGCATAATTGGCCAGGTCCAATTTCTCGGAATCACTCACTTCACCCGGCAACGACTGCACGGCGCCGTCCTTCTGACTCACCTTCACCTGCAGCACGGCGCGCAGATAGTCGACCATCTGACGCGCGATCTGGCGCGCATCGGCGCCTTGATCCACGGCGATCTGAATGGCATCCAGCCCGGCGGCGGCATCGTGGGCGGCCAGCCCGTCCATCAGGGCGCGCACGGTGGCGGAATCGGTAGCGCCCAGCGCTTCGCGCACATCGTCAGCCGTGATGCGCATGGAATTTGAGGACGCCAGTTGATCGAGCAGGCTGATGGCATCGCGCAACGAGCCGGTGGCAGACCGAGCGATCAGCATCAAGGCATGCTCATCGGCTTCGATGTTCTCGCCACTGCACAGCGTGTGCAGCCGTCCGACGATCTGCTTCACGGGCACGCGCTTGAAATTGAATCGCTGGCAACGCGACAGCACGGTGGCCGGGATTTTCTGCGGATCGGTGGTGGCAAGGATGAACACCACATGCGGCGGCGGCTCCTCCAGCGTTTTCAACAAGGCGTTGAATGCCGCCGTCGACAGCATGTGCACTTCGTCGATGATGTACACCTTGTAGCGCAACTGGTTGGGTTGAAAGGCCGCTTTATCGCGAATCTCGCGCACGTTCTCGACGCTGTTGTTCGATGCGGCGTCGATCTCGATAATATCCATCGAGCGCCCTTCGGCGATCTCTTCGGCAAGGTGCTTGGTTGCAGGGGCGGCGGGATCAAGCCCGGCCACATTGATTTCATGCGCCAGAATGCGCGCGGTCGTCGTCTTGCCGCACCCGCGCGACCCGACGAACAGGTAAGCGTGTCCCACGCGGTTCGTCGCGATCTGATTCTTCAACGTCGTTGTGATGTGGTCTTGACCAACCACGTCCTCAAACGTCTGCGGTCGCCATTTTCTATAGAGTGCCTGTGCCACGTGAGTAGTTTAGCATGTTGCCCGGTTATGGGCGCATCAATTGGCCATAGATATGCCCAAGAACGATGCTGATATAGGGAAGGGCCAAAAACATGAAAGGGATGAAGATGAAGGTGATGCACAAACCGACAAATGGGATGAGATTGATGAACCCAAATACGGCGCTGATGGCAAAGCTGAGGATGACGGGCATAAATAGCGCGAGAATGTAATCGCCGGTGCGGTTTTTGATGATCGCCATGATCTCGCTGAAGCGAAATACAGAACTGATCTGGTCGGTGCGGGCAAGCTGGATGAGCGTGGCGGGCTGGATAATCACGTAGGCCACGCCATAGAGCATGATCAGACATGTCAGCGCGAGCGACAGGACGGAAAAGCCGGCGCCGGCCACATCGCGCATAGATCGAGACATGGCGTCTGACGAGAAACCGAAGAGCATCCCCGACACCATCAAGCCAAAGCTGATGACGAGTATCGGGATGGCGAAGATGATCTGCACGACGAGCACCTTCAGCCCATCGGTCAGGTATTTGCCCATATCGTCCCAACGCGGCAAGGGCACATCCTGTCCCTGCGCCACGTTGCGCTGCACCTGCAGCGAATAGCCGCTCAAGGCGAAGTTCAGTATCGGCACCAGGCTGATGCCCGCGCCCACGAGCATTTTCACAGCCCAGTCTTTGTCTTCGAACGGATGCTGGATAGCGCGTCCTAAATCGATCATGGTGAAACTCCTGGACTCATGTCCGGTAGTATTTTATCCGTGAATTTGGCTAATGGGGCCTTGAGACGTAAAACGTAAAACGTGAAACGTGAAACGTGAAACGGAGGGTTGTGTGGCGTCCGAATCCGAATACGAATTGTCGCCCCGGACGACGATGACACACAATCCCAATAGCCACCAACCGCACCCATCGGCGCAACGTGTGAATCATGCGATGGGCGTTGGCCGTCGCGATCGACGACGCCCACGGAACGGATGGCGTTCCTATCCGTGATTCAGACATGGTCCGTTTCGTATGTAATGAATACCCCAACGTAATTTGTGAATAATTTCACTATTAATTATGAATGGTTTCATAATCGCCTTTGTTTCATAACAAAGAACACTATGATAGGTTTTGATAGGTTCAGTGAATTAGCATCGGTACTGTCAAAGTAACTGCATACCACAGGCACCTATTCATTAACTGTACGAGGTGCTAAAGGAGGTGTGACACATCCTGAGCAAGATGTTTGTCCGATCATCTATATGCTGTCCTTTTCGCTTGAATTTGGATCGAAATCGTAAAGGGTTTCCTTCGCAAATAGCTTGTTTTGAGACGTTTCCCGAATTACGGTTTTGTTCACGGATTTAGGCGAAAGACCAGTATATGTGTAAGTCGTTGTCGCAAAACACGTTAGAAAATACAGGTGTCTTCAAAATGTCTACCAATTCAATTTTCCGTATATCCGGTATTGCATCCATCCTCAGTGCTGTGTTCATGGTTGTTGGGTATGCCACAATGGGACCTAATATGACGCCAACCGCATCGACGCCGATGATTTACCTGCTCAGCATCGTGTGCGGGTTGATCATGGCGATTGGTTTGTATCTCGTGTATCGCTCTGGCGCATCAACGCTGAGTCTTGTCGCAGCTGCCCTGTCGGTGCTTGGATATGTGTTGTTCATTGTTACCACGATTTCAGGGAATATGAGCCCGACAAATCCCATGCAGGCTATTGCTGATATCCTGGTATTTATCGTCGGAATGGGGATGTTCAGTTGGCTGGCATATAGCAGCAGTAAAATGCCGCGCATCCTGGCCATCATCGGCATCATCGGAGCCATCGCCGGTGCTATATCGTATGTACTTGGAGTGGTCTTAGGTGGAGGCGGCACCGAACCTACGGGGATTACAGCCATTTTCTATTATGTTTACTTCCTGGGCGTGCTGATATGGCTGATCTGGACTGGATACTGGCTGGTGGCCGGCAAGGTTAAAACGGCATAAGCACGCGATCGTATCTCATCGGCTTCGCCGCATTGGGGCTGAAACGCTGGGGGTGATTGCCCAGTACCGCACGCAAATGAAACCCGTCGTGCTGACCGTTGCCATGGGGTGCTTGCCAGTGGGGATCTGAATGTGCGCGCCGGTTCAAGACTCCATGCCACGCCTTTGCTGGCGTTCTGGTGTCTGGCCGGCGCGGTTTCGCGTGGTGCGGTTCTACCATAAGGCTGGAAATATCAGGCTCGCACGTCAGATGCGGGTTTAGAATTAGCTGCCAATGGTGTGGCCTATGTTCTCCAGGATGATCTTCAAAATAGCTAGCAAAAGATGACCCCATAAACCCACACAAAAGGGAAACTGACCATGAAAAACCTCCTTGCAATCCTGCTACCCGCCCAAATCGACAATGTCATCCGCGGGACAAAAATCCCGTTCTACATTTTTGCCCTATATGCGATCGTCAGCACGGTGCGCAGTTGTATCCATTTGCTCTCGCCCGATGGCGGCGCAGGGACAATTGCTGGAATGGATCTATCCGTAGCGGGCGCGGACGGGATTATCTTCGCCTTTGCGCTGTGGGGCAGTTCGCAATTACTGTTTGCGCTGATTCAACTGCTCGCGGTCATTCGCTACCGGTCACTGATTCCGTTCATGTGGCTGATGCTTGCACTGGAAGTTCTTCTGCGTGAACTCGTCGGGGCGATGAAGCCGGTTACGTTTGCCCATACTCCGCCCGGAGCGATCGGCAACCAAATTATCCTGCCGCTGGCTGTGGTGATGGTGGTCTGGTCGCTGTGGAGCGGCAG
>CAIQQO010000106.1 GCA_903873965.1 uncultured bacterium | reverse complement strand
TTTTCTCTGTTCATTACACCCGTGTACCAGAACCCCCTCGTCGTCGGGCTGTTCGCCTTCCTGCTGGCCGGCGTGGGTTTCACCTCAATCTCCTGTTGGGCGGTGGGCGGCAACCTGTTCCGCAATTTCCTCAAGAAATATGAGCGCTGGTTCAACCTGGCGATGGCGGCGTTGCTGATCTACACGGCGGTGGCGAGCCTGATGCCAACCCAATAGACCGCCGCGCCCCATCGTTACCTGTAACGCCAACTCCAGTTAAAATGCCCTTATGAAAATCAGCGTCATACAGAAACAAATCCAGGCTCTCCCGGCGGATGCCCTGATTGTCAACTGGTTTGAAGGGGCGATGACACCGACCGGCGCCGCTGGCGCCGTCGACTCAGCCCTTGGCGCCACCGATGGCATTCCGGGCGATGGCATGCTGAGTCGCTTGATCAAGTTGGGCGATTTCAAAGGCAAGCACAACGAAGTGGCTGTGCTGTACACCAACGGCTTGATCCCGTCGCCGCGCGTGATTCTGGTCGGTCTGGGCAGCAAGGACAAACTCACTCCCGACCGCGTTCGCCAGGCCAGCGGGACTGCAGTGCGCAAGGCGCGCGATCTGGGTTGCAAGCATGTGACCAGTGTGGTGCATGGCGGCGGTATTGGCGGGCTGGATGTGCGCATCGCGGCGCAGGCCACCATTGAAGGCGCCGTGATGGGAGCGTACCAGTTCCGCGAATACAAGAGTGGCGCGAACGGTAAAGCCATCGATGAACTGACGCTCGTCGAGTTTAATCCTGCGCGCCAGCAGGCTGTGCGCAGTGGCGCACAGGATGGCGAGATTATTGCGCAGGGCGTCAACACGGCGCGCACGTTGATCAATCGCGCGCCCAATCACCTCACGCCGGCTTTGCTGGCCGATGCCGCACGCGAGATCAGCACGGCATCCGGTTTGACCGCTACGATTTTGGATGAGGTTGGCATCGCGCAGCTCAAGATGGGCGGCATCATGGCCGTCGCGCAGGGAAGCGCCAGCCGTCCACGTTTCGTCGTGCTTGATTCCGCGCCAGACAACAAAACACCACCGCTGGTGCTGGTCGGCAAAGGTGTGACTTTTGACAGTGGCGGCATCAGCCTCAAAGACCCTGCCGGTATGGAGAGCATGAAAGCCGATATGGGCGGGGCTGCGGCGGTGTTGGGTGCGATGCAGGCTATCGGCCAGTTACACTTGCCCCAACGCGTCATTGCGCTGTTGCCGATGGTGGAGAACATGCCGAGTGGGCGCTCCTTCCGTCCTGGCGACGTGGTCACGATGATGAGCGGTTTGAAAGTGGAGATCATCAGCACAGATGCCGAGGGGCGCATGATCCTGGCCGACGCGTTGCATTATGCTCAGCGCTATCAGCCGCGCGCCGTGGTCGATCTGGCGACGCTCACCGGCGCCTGTGTCGTTGCCCTGGGCGAAGGTGTGGCAGCCGGTCTTTTCAGCAATGACGATGCCTTTGCGATGCAACTGTTGAAGAGCGCTGCGGCAGCCGGTGAACGCCTGTGGCAATTGCCGATGTTTCCAGAGTATGGCGAGAAAATCAAGAGCGATGTCGCCGACATCAAGAACAGCACCGGGCGTACGGCGGGCATCGGAACCTCTGCGTGGTTCCTCAAGCGATTTATCGAAACTGAGCAGGGCAAAGATGCTTTTCCGTGGGCGCATATCGATATGGCGCCGATGATGTTCAACACGGAGAACAAGGGATATCAGCTGCACGGTGCGATGGGATTTGGCGTGCGCACGTTGGTGGAATTGGCGCGCGTCTGTTAAGCCGTCTGCGTTGGGGTATAATCCCTCAGTTTCCAGAAACTTAAGCAATAAGCTATCCTATAGAATAGAGAAGGTCAGATGTCAACAAAGCGAACCTATCAGCCCCGAAAGCGCCGCCGCGTGCGCGTGCACGGATTCCTTCAGCGCATGCAGACCAAAGGTGGTCGCAAAGTTATTAACGCCCGCCGCGCAAAGGGCCGTCACCAACTTACTGTCGTAGCCAATAACCATGTGAAGAAGGTCGATTGGAATGCCGTGTATTCCCCGGCCAAGAGCAAAGCCGGCACAAGAGGAAGCAAATAACGGACAGAGCTTCAGCGGTGAACTCACCGCCATGTGCCCTGCATTTAGCCATGCTTGGTCGCCTTCGCTCATCTGCGGAGTTTCAACGCGTGAAGCGAGAGGGTGGTTTCTGGGCTGGCAGATGTTGCAGTCTCAACGCTGCGCGCCAACCGGCACTTTCTGAACCAATCGGCGATTTGCACAACGGTGTACTCAGCCACAGTGGTGTACCCACAGTGGCTGGGGTACGCTCTGTAGTGCAGACAACATCACTGCGCGATGAGGCGGCCCGTGGGCCAGACGCGAGGACCCATGTGTCCGTCTCCGCGTCAATGACACACGGCCCGTCCCTTACGTTGCAATCGCGGGTTGGATTGATCACATCCAAAAAAGTCGGCAATGCAGTGCATCGCAATCGAGCCCGCAGGTTGATACGCGAATCGCTGTATCAGTTGGCAGATGTAATCGAGCCCGGTTGGGATATCGTTCTGATCGCCAAACCTGCCATCAGCACCTCAGGCATGAAAATGCAGGATGTGCGGGATGAAATCCAACGGTTGCTTAACAAGGCGCGCCTGGCACGGTCAATTGGTTTGAACCAGTGAGATGGATCACGATCATTCAGATGCGGCGTCTCCACAACCTTCACAAGAGCCTGATAAAGCTCAAGCGATGGGTGTTGGTCAACGCCTTCTGGTCGGAGTGATTCGCTTTTACCAGATGACAATCTCGCGGGCACTCCCACCTTCGTGCCGGTTTTATCCATCGTGCAGCGAATACACGCTGCAAGCGATTTCCCGGTATGGCGTGTTCAAGGGCGGATGGCTAGGCGTCAAGCGCATCTTGCGCTGCCACCCGTTTCACCCTGGCGGTTACGACCCGGTTCCTTAACGTTCTTATTCAGTATGAAGGATCAGTCTTGAAAAGTATCACACGGTGTACTCACCACACAGTGCGTGCCATCCTGGCGTCAGCAGCGGGAATCCTGCTTCTGAGCGCCTGCGGCGGCGGCGAAGTGCCCCCCAGCGCATTTCCCGGTATCACGGTCGACGGCTCTTCGGCCTATCTTGCCAGCAATACCATCGTTTACAAACTCGACGTTCAGAGCGCTGTTGAAAACTGGCGTTTCCCTACCATACCCGATACAGCCAATCCGCGCGGCCCGTTCTCCGGTCAGCCCATCAAATTCGGCGACACGATTGTCGTCGGCGGAAGCACGGGCGCCAATGGCGCCTACGACAAGCATCTGTACGGCATCACCGAAGCCAGTGGCCAGGAAGCGTGGCGCTTCACACCGCCTGGCGATAAAGGGCGCGAATTTGTTGACGGCGCCGTCACCGATGGCAAGCTGATCTATGCTCCGAATGGTGATGGCAATCTGTATGCCATCGATCCGGCGCAGAAAGAAAACAACCAGCCCAAGCTGATCTGGACGTTCAACACCACCAATCGCCTGTGGGGCAAGCCCTTACTCGTCGATGGCACCCTGTATCAGGGCGCGCTGGATCATAAGCTTTATGCCATTGAGGCCGCCACCGGCAAAGAATTGTGGCGCTTTGAAGCTTCTTCGGCGCCTATTGCTGCGCAACCCACTCTCAAGGATGGCGTGCTGTACGTCGGTGCCTTCGACAGTAACTTTTATGCGGTTAATGCCAAAGATGGCTCATTGAAGTGGAAAACCGTCGTAGATGGCTGGGTTTGGACGGGCGCTTCTGTGACCAGTGACGCCGTTTATTTCGGCGATGTGCGTGGCAAGCTATACGCGCTTGATCTGGCTACGGGGCAGCGCAATTGGACCTATGAAACGCGCGACACGATCAAGGCACAACCGGTTATCAGCGGCACCACGATGGTAGTCGTCTCGGTGGATACGAATGTCTACGCCTTCGATCTGAAAGACATCAGGAAAGATGCAACCGGCAAGGTGGACTTCAACAACACCAAATGGCAGAACATCACGATTGGCCGACGCATGTACTCGACACCCGCCATCGTGGGTGATGCGATACTCATTCCTATCTTTGACGGCGATATTAAGGTATGGATGCTGGATGTGAACACGGGTTCGCGCAAAAACCAGTTTCCGTTGCCGCCGCCGGCAACGCCCGCACCCGGCAAATAACCGATGGGCAACCGTGATATATCGTTCCGCACAGGCACTCGCCGTTGTCTGGTACTGAAATGAGGCTTTGATCCGTATGGGTAATATTTTTGATATCCTGGTCGTCAATCCGATGACCAACATTCTGCTTTTGATCTACGATCTGCTGTTTCACAACTATGTGTTGGCGATCCTGGTGCTGACGATCATCATTCGTCTGGTCACACTGCCGCTGACGTTGAAGCAGCAGGTTTCCAGCATGAAGATGGCCGCCATGCAGCCGCAGATCAAGGCCATTCAGGAAAAGTATAAGAACGAACCGCAGAAACTGAGTGAAGAGATGCGCAAAGTGGGATTCAACCCGCTGGGCGGTTGTCTTCCGTTGCTGATCCAGTTCCCCATCTTGATTGGCCTATATAATGCCATCACGCGCACGCTGGCCGTCACGCCGCTCAGCCTGCTCGAACTGGGCAAGCACATCTATGGCTTCCTGCCAAACTTGTCGTCGCTTGTGCCTGTGGACAGCATGTTCCTGGGCTTCATTGACCTGGGCCAGCCTGACAAGTTGTATGTCATCCCGATTCTTGTGGTCGCGACGACCTACTTTTCGACCAAACTGACGACGCCCGCAAGCACGGATGCTCAGACCAAGCAGACCAACCAGATGATGTCAATGATGATGCCGGTCATGTTCGGTTTCTTCATGCTCTCAGCGCCTGCCGGTCTTGGCATTTACTGGATTGTGTCTAACCTGATCGGTATCGGTCAGTACTTCATCATGAAGCCGCGTCTGGATCTGGCGAAGGCGGAGCACGCAGCCTCAGTTGCGTCTTCATCCGGTTCGTCGTCATCGACGTCGGTATCGAAACCATCCACACCTAAAGCCCGCATCCCGCCGCCGCGATCGAAGGTTAAGCCTTCTTCTTCCGCCAAGATCGGCAAGCCCGGATCGGATATTAAATAAACATCACAATCGCTGCCGCGCCGGCACGAAGCATGGCGCGGCGGTGGTAAAAAGAGGACCAAATGTCTGCAACTGAGATCACTGCACACGATGTTGAGACGGCCATCCGAATTGGATTGGCACAACTGGATTTACTTCGCGCTGAAGTTAAAATCGAGGTACTCGAAGAAGGCAGCAAAGGTGTTCTGGGAATTGGGTCCAAGCCGGCGCGCGTCCGTCTGACCCCGTTTGTTGAAACCGTCGCCGCAGCTACGGCTGCCTCGGCTCCGGCTGAAGCGTCATTCAATAATCAGGATGATGATGATGAGTTGGATGATGATCTGCCAGCAGACGATGCCGAGGAAATCATCATCGAACTTGAACCCGAAACACCGCCTGTCGCTCAGGCGCTGGATGCCGGTAGTGACTCGGCGGGCGAAGAGGATGACGAGGAAGAGGGCGTCACGGTTGAGGATGTGGACCTGGCGGCAGCGCTGGCGCAGGGCGTGCTTGATCGCATGGATTTTGCGGTGTCTTGCACCAGCCGGTTGGTGGAAGCTCCTGGCGGCGAGGATTACCCTTCTGTATGGGTGGACATTCAGGGCACTGACGCTGGTAAGTTGCTGGCGCACCAGTGTGAGGCGCTCGATGCACTGCAGATCGTGATTCAAACGATGTGGGCGCATCAGACCAAGAGCAACCTGCGCCTCACCATCGATGCAGACAGCTATAAGTCGCGCCGAGAAAAGCGCATTCAACAGATGGCAGAACGATTGGCTGAAAATGTAATCGAATCAGGTCGTTCGTTCACGATGGAACCCATGCCCGCTTCAGAGAGGCGCTTGGTTCACATCGCGTTACGCGATCATCCTCAGGTGGTTACCGAGAGCCATGGTGAAGGCAGCGGGCGCCGAATCACCATAAAATTGAAGTGATTGACTATCTGGCCATTGGTCACGTTACCGAAGACCTGCCAGGTACGCTTGGCCAGCAGCCAGAAGGGTCTACGCCGGGCGGAACCGTTACCTATGCATCGCGCACTGCGCGGGCTTTTGTCAGTCAGGTAGCGGTTCTTACGGCGGCGGCGGCTGGCATGGACATCCACGCCGCTTTCCCCAATATAGACGTGTGTTGCGTCGAAGCGCCGGCCACCACGCAGTTCCGCAATATTGCCGTAGCGGGTGGCCGTATTCAGGTTGTTTCGCCGTGTCCCATCGTGCTGCAGCCAGACCATCTGACTGACGCTATGCGCGCCAGCCGGATTATGCATCTTGGCCCGGTGTGCAACGAAATCAGCCCCGACATGGTGCGCCATGCCAGTCCGAATACCTTCATCGGCATTACGCCGCAGGGTTGGATGCGTCGCTGGGATGAGCAGGGTCATGTCGATTCGCGCGCTGGCAACTGGGTTGACGCTGAGTTGATCTTGTCGCATGCGCATGCTGTTGTCACCAGCATTGACGATGTGGCGGGCGACTGGAGCGTAGCGCACCGCTGGGCGGCGCAGACCCGTTTGTTGATCGTGACGCAGGGGCCGTTGGGATGTACCGCGTTTTTCGATGGCCAGGAACTGCACACGCCGGCGCCGCAGACGCAGGAAGTGGAGTCCACAGGCGCAGGTGATATTTTTGCTGCGGCGCTTTTTATTGCGTTGCAACGCGGCGACACGGTACGTGACGCGTGTGCGCTGGCCAACTGTATCGGGGCGCAATCAGTCACCCGCCCGCGCCTGGCCGGCATCCCAACCAATGCCGACACGCGGCTCGCGACATTGTGTCTACCGACGCCATTGCAGTAAAATCTGTAGGGGCCTGTGGTTCGTGTGGTCACCAGTAGCACTGGACGCTAAGTCAACGACACGTGGGTCCGTTGCGCGCCTTTACGTTCAAATCAAATCGGGCAGTTGTAACAATCACAATGACCTATATCTACGCATTTGCCAATCAGAAAGGTGGTGTGGGTAAAACCACGTCAGCCGTTAACCTGACTGCTTACCTCGCAGCACTCGGCAGGCGCGTGCTGCTCATTGATATGGACGCGCAGGCTAACGCCAGCAGCAGCATGGGCATCGACAAGAGCAAGTTGACGGTGTCCAGTTATGACGTGCTGTTGGGCAACGTGACGGCGGCTAAGGCAACGCTGAAGAACGAGAAGTATAACCTTCACATCATCCCCAGCTCGCCGGCACTCGCAGCCGCAGAGATAGAACTGGTGGGCGAACTGGCGCGTGAATACAGGCTGCGCCAGGCGCTGGCGACAGAGGTCGAAAAGTACGACTATATCCTGATCGACTGCCCGCCTTCGCTGGGTTTGCTTACTGTTAATGCGTTGACCGCTGCCACTACTGGCGTGCTTATTCCGGTGCAATGCGAATACCTTGCGCTTGAAGGGTTATCGCAATTGTCGCGCACTGTGCAACTGGTGAAGCAACGCCTGAACCCGAAACTGGAAATCGCGGGGCTGCTGCTGACCATGTATGATGCGCGCACAGCGCTCTCGCAGCAAGTGGCCGCCGAAGTCGAGAAGTTTTACGGCAGCCGCGTGTTCAGTACTCGCATACCGCGCAATGTGCGTCTGAGCGAGGCGCCCAGTTATGGGCAACCGATATTGACGTATGCGCCATCATCGCCAGGCGGTCTTGCCTATAAAGCACTCGCGGCGGAACTGGCGGCGCGCAGCGAGGGGACAAGCTAATATGCCAAAACCAATGGGACTGGGTCGAGGACTTGCGTCGTTAATTCCCGGCGCGGATGAAATTCCCATCCCTGGCGCATCATCGAATGGGCTGGCTCAAGTGCCCGTCGGGGAAATACGCGCTAATCCGATGCAGCCGCGCATGTCGCGCGGTGTGGAGGCCATGAAGCTTGAAGAGCTTGCCGCCAGCATTCGCGAGCACGGTATTCTGGAGCCCTTGATCGTGACGCGCACGACCGGTGGCGGTGGCGTACCCTTTACGCTGGTTGCGGGCGAGAGGCGCTGGCGCGCAGCCCAATTGGCCGGCATGACGCATGTCCCTGTCATCATCAAAGACGTCGCCCCGCAGCAGATGCTCGAGATCGCGCTGATTGAAAACATCCAGCGCGCCGATCTTGGCCCGCTCGAGGAAGCTGCAGCATTTCAACAGTTGATCAACGATTTCGGCTTGACGCAGGATCAAGTTGCGGAGCGCGTTGGCAAGAGCCGCGTCAGCATCGCCAACACCGTGCGCCTGCTCAAGCTCCCAGGGCAAATCCAAAAAACGTTGATGGAAGGGACGATCACCGAAGGGCACGCGCGCGCGTTGCTCAGCCTCAGTTCTGCGGTTGACCAACTGGTTGCGCTTGAGCACATCGTCAAGAACGCGCTGAATGTGCGTCAGACCGAAGAAGTGGTGCGCCGCATGCTGGAGACGCGCCCTCGCCAAGCGCCCTACCGCGAAAAGCCGGCTGAATCGCGCCCTGACGGCGCTGAAGAATACGAGTCCAAACTGCGCGCCAGGCTGGGCACCAAAGTCTCACTGCAACGCGGGCGCAAAGGCGGCCGCATTGTCATCGAATACTACTCCGACGAAGAGTTCTCATCTATTTTCGACAAGATTGTGGGAGGGGAATAGAGATTGGAGATTATTCAGGAAAAATGCCGACAGGCGATCGCGCTGTTGAATGAACAGAACATCGATTGCTGGATTACGTTTGTGCGTGAGACATCGGCGGTGCATGATCCGGCGCTCGATCTCATCCTTGGCTTTGGGCTGACATGGGACTCGGCATTGATCATCACCCGCACCGGAGCCAGAATTGCTATCGTCGGGCGTTTCGATGCGCAGAGCGTCCGCGATATGAAGGCGTATGATGAGGTGATTGCGTATGATCAAGGTATTGCCGAAGTCCTCAAGGCGCGCATCACGCAATTAAATCCGTCCAACATCGCGCTCAATTTTTCGCTTAGTGATCCCGGCGCCGATGGCCTCACATTTGGCATGTACGCGCGCTTCACGCAGATTCTGGCCGGCACGCCCTACGTGAACAATATTGTCAGCGCCGAAGGCATTGTGCGACGGTTGCGTGAACGCAAGACTGCAACCGAACTGGCGCGCGTGAAGACCGTGGTCAAGCTGACCGAAGAGGTTTACGCCGAGTTGTTTGCGATGCCTCTGCGCGGAATGAGCGAGATTCAGATTCATGCCTTGTGCGGCGACCTTGCCATCAAGCGTGGCTGTGGCTTCAGTTGGGATCGCGTTGATAACCCGATCGTCAATGCCGGGCCTGATTCCAGCATCGGGCATGGCATTCCGAGCGAACTCATCCTCGAACCCGGCCAGTTGCTGCATCTCGATTTCGGGCTGCGGCTGGATGGCTATTCATCCGATCTGCAACGCATGGCCTATGTCCCGCGCCCCGGCGAGACGGCTGTCCCTGAAGAGATCACCCGCGCATGGAAGGCCTGTTGGAGCGCACTGGAAGCCGGGCGCGCAGCGCTGAAACCAGGAGTGCAAGCCTGGCAGGTGGACGCCGCCGCGCGCAGCGAACTGGTGCGGCATGGTTATCCTGAATACATGCACGCCTTTGGCCATCACGTTGGCCGCAATGCCCACGATGGCGGCAGCGTCCTTGGCCCGCGATGGGAACGCTATGGCGATCTGCCTTTCAAAGAGATTGATCCCGGCAGTATCTTCGCAATCGAACTCGGCACGATGGTCGCCGGCTATGGTTACGTGGGCATCGAAGAGAACGTGGTTGTGACACCTTCAGGTGCTGAATACCTCAGTCAGCCTCAATATGAACTGATCCTGTTGCCATCCTAAAGAGATGCAAAGCCATGAACATCCAAATTACTAACGCCAATATTTATACCGTCGATCCATTGCAGCCACGCGCCAGCGCGATGGCTATCGCCAACAATCGCATCGTGGCGGTAGGCAGCAATGCCGAGATCAACGCCATCCACCTGCCTGATATGCAGACGCTGGACCTGAACGGCGCATTCGTGCTTCCTGGCATGATCGATGCCCATCTGCATCTGCTGTGGACGGGGTTAGCCATGATGCGCGTGTTTATACATGAGGCGCCGACAGTGGCGTCCGTCGCGGACTCTGTGCGTGAAAAAGCGGCGCAGACACCGCGCGGTCAGTGGATACAGGGGCATGGCTGGATGCAGGTGGCGTGGGGCGGTAAGTTCCCGACGGCGGCTGATCTGGATGCGGCGACGCGCGATCATCCTGTGGCGCTCTCGGCAAAGAGCGGGCATGCATTATGGGTGAACACGCTCGCATTGCAACTGTCCGGTATCACGGCTCAGACAGCCGACCCGGATGGCGGCGAGATCGTCCGCGATGGGACAGGACAGCCCACTGGCGTGTTGTTGGAAAACGCGATGGGTCTGGTAGCGAGGCATATCCCTGCGCCAAGTATTGAACTCGAAGAGCAGGCCACGTTACTGGCAATGAGCGCCATGAACCGCTTGGGCGTAACGAGCGTACACTGCATGGATGGCGGCGGCGGCATCCAGTCGTTCAAGGCTTATCAGCGCCTGCGTGAACAGGGCAAATTGCTATTGCGCATCGTCAAGCAACTGCCCGCCGATGATCTCGATGCCGTGGTTAAGGCCGGCATCCGCAGCGGCTTCGGCGATGCGTGGCTGCGCATCGGCGGCGTCAAGATCTTTGTCGATGGCGCCCTTGGCCCGCGCACCGCCGCCATGCTGGCGCCCTATGAAGGCACTACCGATGTTTTTGGCATCAGCACTATCGAACGCGAGACGTTGTTTGAGACCGTGATCAAGGCCAACAGCAATGGGCTGGCTGCGGTGGTTCATGCCATCGGTGACCGTGCTAACCATGATGTGCTCGATGCCTTCGAGGTCAGCCGGAATGCCCAGCCAACGCCATTGGCACCCGGTCAATTGCGCAACCGCATCGAACACGCGCAAATACTGCATCCCGATGACATTGCGCGCTTCGCGGGGCTGGATGTGATTGCCTCGGTGCAACCCATTCACGCCACCTCCGACATGGTGATGGCTGACCAGCACTGGGGCAAGCGCAGCGCCAACGCCTACGCCATTCGCGCTTTGCGCGACAGCGGCGCGCATCTGGCGTTTGGTTCGGATGCGCCAGTGGAGAGCTTTGACCCACTCGTTGGCATGCATGCGGCGGTCACGCGCCGGCGTGCTGACGGGACTCCCGGCCCCGCGGGCTGGTATCCGGAACAACGCGTCAGCATTGATGATGCGATTCGCGGTTATACCCTTGGCGCGGCATATGCGGGCGGCATGGAGCGCGAGGTAGGCTCGCTTGAAGCCGGTAAACTGGCCGATCTGGTCGTGTTGTCGCATGACCTGACAGCTATACCGGGTGAAGAACTCTTGAACGTCAAAGTGCAGCGGGTCATGATTGATGGCCAGTGGCGTGAGGTGTAATCTGATGCTGTTGAGCAACGCAGATATTCATATCCGTGACCCTTTCGTGGTGGTTGTACCCGACGAACGACGCTATGTCATGACCGGCACCACGGGCGAAAACGCGTGGTCAGGACAGCCCACCGGGTTCAACGTCTATGTGAGTGACAATCTGGAGCAGTGGGAGGGACCGATCCCGGCTTTCCGCCCTGCGCCCGGTTTCTGGTCAGATCGCAACTATTGGGCGCCCGAGATTCATGCCTATCGCGGGCGTTATTACATGTTTGCCAGCTTCAAGGCGGAGGGCGTGTGTCGCGGCACGCAAATCCTCAGCGCTGATTCGCCGCGCGGGCCGTTTCAACCTCATTCAGCGCGCCCTTTGACGCCGTCAGACTGGGAGTGCCTCGATGGAACTCTGCACGTTGATGCCGATGGCAATCCGTGGATGGTCTTCTGTCATGAGTGGGTACAGGTGCATGACGGCGAGATCTGTGCTTTACGCCTATCGGATGACCTGAGCAGCGTTGCGGGTGACCCGATTACGCTTTTTCGCGCCTCGGAAGCGCCGTGGATAACACCAATTGAAGGTCAGACCGATTTCGTCACCGATGGCCCGTTCCTGTACCGCGCACAAAACGGCGAACTGCTCATGCTATGGTCAAGTTTCTCCAATGGCGGCTACACACTTGGCGTGGCGCGCTCTGCGTCGGGTACGGTGACTGGTCCGTGGCATCAGGATGCCATCCCGCTCTATGCCGAAGATGGCGGCCACGGTATGCTCTTTCATACCTTCGATCCCCAAGGGATGCAAAGCCACGGCCAGCTGATGCTCACGCTGCATCGCCCTAATAAGTCGCCGGACGAACGCCCGATCTTTATCCCCATCGGCGAGTCGGACGGTGTGCTCAAAGTCCTTTGTTAATTGACTCCGATTCGCGTTGATTCGCGAGAAAATTTGTATGTCGAAGATAGAACTGCTCGATGTCAGTCGGCGCTTTGATCGTTCCAACGCAGGCATAGGGTTCAGCCGGCGAGGATTCCAGGCTGGCGGCGCTCAGGCGGATCGGGCGTTTTCCGAGAGGGTGGTCAATCAAGCTGAGATTGAGAATGCCGTCCACCTGCAAACCGCCGGCAGCCCATTCATGGCGCTGGATCACGTCAACCTGACGATCCCCGAAGGTCAGACACTGGCCATCGTAGGGCCATCGGGCTGTGGCAAGAGCACGCTGTTGCGCGTCGTCTCCGGGCTGGATACCGACTACAGTGGCCGCATCTTGTACGACGGTCAGGATGTCATCAGCCTGCCGACGAAAGATCGCTACATAGGGATGGTGTTTCAGAGCTATGCGCTCTACCCGCATTTCAAAGGGCAGGGCAACCTCGGCTTTTTTTTCAAGCTGCACAAGATTGATGACAAGGCAGCCGAAGAGCGCATCCGGATCACGTCCGAGATGATGGGCATCGGTTTCGATGCGTTACTCGACCGCAAGCCCGGCACGCTTTCCGGTGGGCAACAGCAACGCGTCGCCATCGCGCGCGCGATTGTGCGCAACCCGCAATTGTTCCTGTTCGACGAACCACTCTCCAACCTCGATGCCAAACTGCGCGTGCAGACGCGCATCGAGATCAAGCGCCTGCTGCACCGTTTCGGGATCACGTCGATCTATGTCACGCATGACCAGATTGAGGCTATTGCGTTGAGTGACGCCGTGGCCGTCATGCGCGCGGGTAAGGTGGAGCAGGTGGGCGAATACGCCGCCCTGCGCGATTTCCCGGCGACTTCGTTCGTCGCCGGTTTCCTCGGCATGCCGCCGATGAACCTGTTGACTGGCGGCGTGATCGCAGATGGTGCACTGCAACTGGGCGAGAGTCGTTTTCCTCTGCCAGACGTCATCCGGGCGCAGGTGCACAGTGGACAAGGCGTCATTCTGGGCATCCGGCCAGAGACGATTCAGCTTGTGAGAGCCAGCAACACGGCAGGGCATCGCTTACCCTCTGCCGGGGTGTCTCTGAGTGGTACGGTTCACATGGTTGAACCAGACTTCTCTCGTCAGACACAGACCACTTACATCCATTCGGGCAGTCTCGATTTTGCAGTGATCACTGACCTTGATGCTGCCATCGTCGGCGCGACGGTTGAGGTGGTGTTCCCCAACGACCAACTGTTCTTTTTCGACGCATCCACCGATCTACGCATCAGTTGATCGAAGCCCATTCATCTTCAGAGGCGCAGAACGCCCTTTGCGTTCTGCGATAGTAGCGCATTGATGGTGAAATGGTGCTATTATTTGCGCCATACCGGAGACGGTTTTCCAAGAACACGTCATGGTCCCCCACTATTCGCACCCGGTTCGACATGCGTACGTCTATTGCCCAGCATGAGTGTGTGGCAACACGATCAGGAGAACAGTGCGATGACCAGTTCCTTGCGAGTAACCGACTTTGTCTCTTCCGGCGCTGCGCCGGTGACTTCAGACCAATTGCGCCAGTTTGACGAACTCGGCTATGTCGTTGTCGACGGCATACTCGACCCTGATAGCGACTTGCAGCCCATTCGCGATGATTACGCCCTCACGCTTGATGGGCTCGCCAAGGATTGGCATGGACATGGTCAACTGACCAACACGTTTGACGGATTGCCGTTCGGCGAGCGCTTAACCCGCATCATTGCAAGCAGCGGTATGGGTTGGGCGCAATCCTTCGACATCTCGTTGCCGCAGGGTAATGTAAAACTTGATACGCCGATACACTGCACGCCCTCGGTGTTCAACCTGCTGCGCCATCCGCGCCTGCTCGATGCTGTGGAGCAGTTCGTTGGCCCCGAGATTTACTCCAATCCTATTCAACACACACGCATTAAACCGCCCGAGCATCTGGTGCCCAAAGACCACATCGGCGGCATGATGGTGCGCGTGGGCTGGCATCAGGATCAAGGTGTGGCGCTGCCGGAGCAGGATGAGGTGAATGTCCTGACGGTCTGGCTGGCTGTGACCGACGCCACCGTGGAGAACGGCTGTCTGGTCGTTGTTCCCGGCAGCCATCGCGATGGACTGGTGGCGCATTGCCCGGGCACCGCACCCGATGGCGGATTGCAGATTCCTCTCCGATTGATTAGTCCGGAGGCAATTCCAGTGCCCGTTAAACGTGGCGGCGCGCTGTTTCTGCAGAGCCGCACGATTCATGCGTCGCTCGCGAACGTGAGTGATAACATCCGCTGGAGTTTTGATCTGCGCTACCAACCGATCGGCCAACCCACTGGCCGCCCTGCGTTTCCGGGTTTTATCGCGCGCAGCCGCAACGATCCTGCGAGCGAAGTTCGCGACTGGCGTGAATGGCGTCAGCTATGGCTGGATGCGCGCGCGCGGCTGGCAGCGGCAGGGAACCCGGTTTTTAACCGCTGGAGCAGCGATGCGCCAGCGTGCGCGTAGCCGTTCGAGCAGATCCATCAACTTGACCGTGTCTGCCACCGGGTCAGTAATAACAGAATGGCCGGCGTCAACGATATCTGGTAGCTGATGCGGAACACGTAAGACGCAGGGCAAACGTCATTGTCCTTGCGAAGGGTGGACTTGGAGGTTGTTATAGCAACCTTACGTCCTTCGCAAGGTTGTACCCGCTCCTCATATCTTCTGCCTCAGCTTCATGCTATATTTTATTCATGAAGTTATTGATCGAACATTGTGACCTTCTCGATCCCGATGCGCCGCGCAGCGCCAAGGTTGACCAGTCGATTCTCATTGATGGCAAACGGATTACGGCTATCGGTCATGCGGCCGACATCGCTGGTTTGACGCACAACCAGTCCGATGTGCAGGTGATTGATGGCTACCATCATCTTGCCATGCCGGGGCTGATCAGCGCGCATACGCATTCGCCGGAGAATTTCCTGCGCGGCGCAGTCGAACGTGATCCATTGGAACCGTGGTTGGTTTGGTTGTATGGCAACTGTGGCCGCCATACCGCGCGCGATCATTATCTGGCAGCGGCGATGAGCGCCATCGAGATGCTGTTGAGCGGGTGCACGGGATCAATCGATCATATGTGGCATGGCGGCCCATGGGACTACGACATCCTCGATGCGCCCATGCAGGCTTATCGCGACAGCGGTATCCGGGCAGCGGTCGCGCCGATGTTCGATGATCACGATTTCGTCCTCGACGCTGGCGACGCGCTGGGGCACGATCTGCGCAAGTCGGCGTATGGCATCGCGCATGGCGCAGACGACGCCACGCGGCATGCCCAACTGCTCGACAACCTCGATATGTTCGATGACTGGATGGCCGAATGGCACAACGAGGCAGACGGCCGGTTGCAGACCTTTCTCGGCCCCGGCGCAGGCCAGCTGGTGACGGCAGAATGCTTGCAGATGACGCTCGATCTGGCGCGCAAACATGGCGCGGGCATGCACATGCACTGCGTGGAGACGCGCGTGCAGGATTACTGCATCCGCCGTGCGCATGAAGGTCGCACTGTGATCCAGTGGATGGCTGACGAGGGCGTGCTTGGCCCCGATGTCACGCTGCCGCACTCGGTCTGGATTCGCAGCGAGGCCGACCTGAATCGTCTGGCCGAAAGCGGCGCGATCCCGGTGCATAACCCTGCTGCGAACCTGAAATTGGGCAGCGGCCTGATGGCGATGCGCGAGATGCTCGATCATGGCATCACGGTCGCCATTGGCGTGGATGGCGCGTGCAGCAACGATAACCAGAATATGTTTGAGGCGGTCAAGCTGGCTGCGTTGGTGCACAACCTGAAGAGCTATGACACTAAAACGTGGATCAGCGCGCGCGAAGCCGTGGACGCCGCAACAGTAGGCGGCGCAGCCGCCATGCTGATGAAGGGCGAGACGGGCGTGCTGCAAGTGGGCAAGCTGGCCGATATCGTGCTGCTCGATACCCGCCATCCGGTGCTTTCGCCGATGAACGACGCCTATCGCATGCTGGCCTATTGCGGCGGCAGCGCGGCGGTGAAGCATGTTATCGTCAACGGCGAACATGTTGTGAAGGACGGGCGCATCACGACGTTTGACGCCGAT
>CAIQQO010000105.1 GCA_903873965.1 uncultured bacterium | reverse complement strand
GACAGTAGCTTTCGTGAGGAAAGCGAAACGTTCAAAGGCTACTGCTATGTCAGTACGGCGAATCATGGCTTTTTGTGGATACCAAAGGACGACAAGTACTTCAAGATAGCCAAGCAGTACTGTAGCAGATTCAGCTACAAGGTGAAAGGCGGTATGTTTTTGGAAGAAGACGCTGACGCAACGAAGTTTCTCAGGGCGGTAGCATGATGTCAGTCAAGGCCAAGTTCCAGTGTAAAGGCTGCGGTGGCATTCACGACTGGAAGTATTACGGCACGAACATCGTGTGCCAATACTGCGGCACTGAAATGGGCGAGCTGGCCGATGCTAAAGAGATATTGACTACGCCAAATTGTGCCATGTGGTGCAACGACTGTCAGGGCTGGGTAAACACCACAATCCACGAAAAGCACATCGTATGCACCCAGTGCGGCGACTACCTGTTGTACTTTGAACTGCATCGCGTCTCAGAGCTGGAAATCATCACGCCCGAAATCGCCACCGCAGCAGTTTTGTTGAAAGCATCGCCGGAAGCTATAGAGGGATGGACGGTTAAACGGTTCGGCTAAGTCGCAACTATGTGTATCAGCAGGCAATCGGCCATCCACGAAGGGTGGCTTTTTGCGTTTTCAGTCAGAGGTATTTTTCAAATGGAACGTAGCACACCCCAATATAAGAAAGACGGTAAAGTTCAACTGTGGTCGTATCAGACCAAGACCCGTGCAGCACAGGCCGCATACCTGGCATCGTTCAGGGATATATCTAAAGCGGACTTGATTGACGAGATTGTTGCCAGGGAAGTGGACATCCAGTTTGAAGCGCATCTATCCGGGTTGGTCAACGAACAGGCAGAAAAGCTTGCCACCATCATGGCCGACAAGAAGTTCCGCAAAATGCTCGAAGAACTGTTGTTAATCAAAGTGGGAACGACAGTTTAGATTGGCGACGCCAAATGAAAGCACAATTTTGGAACAAACGCACATGGCCTTACATGGCAATGGCATTACAGGACTTGACCGACGTGGAACGGGTAACATTCATCAAAGCGGGGCCGACAAACAATCTCTACGAGATCGAGGTTGCCAACAAGGATAAGTTGAAAGAAGTCTTTCAGCTTCTCAGCAGGGAGCAATGATTTGGACTTAGACAAATGGGGCGATGCGTTTGACGACGCTATCAGAAACCTGGGAGTCAGTGAAAACGACTTCAAAGTACACAGTGACACCATGAAAACGGACGAGTTGGTGGGATTCATCAACGAATACCTGCCCAAAGGCCCGCCGCCAAGGGACGTTGCACTTATCAGCCGCATTGTGACCGTAATGGCTTATGTGCTGGCTGAGGCGTACCCAGACGAGAACATTCGCAAGCTGTTTGCTGGCTTTTGTCAGGCGCTCATCAGCTATGGGCGTGACTTGGAGATTACATGCGACGACAGCCCTGGCGATTAAGCCGCGCACGCAACTGGCCTGACAGCGTGGCGTACATACAAATCACCAATGATCGGGACTGTTTGAGTCCCGATACGCTCATGCCCCACTACAAGGAAGAACATGGCTACTGGTGGGACGCTAGAGAAGCCATGAAAGCGGCCTTTACGCTGCGTAGCTTATGGAAGGAGTGCAAATACGTCACGTTCTCGGAGAATGACACCGATGAGACCGACGACAATCTGATTGCGATGGCGCAATCCATTTACGACAAGGCCACGAAGTGCGAAGTGTGCGGTGCGCTCATCGAGTACGAGCTTTACATGGTCGAAGACAGCTTGATTTGCGGCGAGTACTGCGCTGAAAAGCTTGCCGAAATGGATGGTGCACAGGTATCCTGACAACAATGAGAAACCTGTTGACCTGGATAAATCAGCCTGTAGAAGATCGGCGCTGGATTATGTGGCCTGAACT
>CAIQQO010000104.1 GCA_903873965.1 uncultured bacterium | reverse complement strand
GTTACGCGGACAAGAGAAACGGGCGTGGATTGGGAAGCGCTGACGATGGGCGCAAGTCTGTCGTGAAACTTCCCAAGGTGAAGCGTCAACTAAACGTCAAATTGGACGCAAGTCCTATTTGTCTAAGTTTTGGATAACGGCCGCTTTGTTCATGACGCTGTTCCGAAGCCTGATTCGCGCGGTATCGAGCATGGAGTTTTTTACCCATGCCGGCGCTACGGGTGTCATTCCTCCCGCTGTCCGATTGCTGAATGCGGTATCGGTCACGAATAACTACATCGCTGAAACGCACGGTAAGACAGGCATGTTTGCCACGATCTTTTTCGGGATACTCGATACGGAAACCGGCGTCATGTCGTATGTCAATGGCGGGCACCTGCCGCCGATGATTATCAATTCACGCGGTGAAGAGAAGGTGCTGCCGCGCACCGGGCCGGCAGTAGGCGCGCTGCCGGATGTGGTCTTTGGCATCCGCACGGTGCAGATTGAACCCGGCGATACATTTTTCGCCTACACCGATGGGCTGACGGATACGGTCAATGCTGCCGGCGACTACTTCAGCATCGATATGGTGCGTCCCCTGCTGGGAACGTGCGCATTACCCGCGTTGATGGCGCAGATTCAACAACTGGTCGAAGAGTTTGCCATGGGCGCTCATCGGCTAGACGACATTACGCTGCTCGCTATCAGGCGCACCTAATCTCTCTTCCAAAACCTGTTGCGCCAGGCGTCCCGCCGGCGAGTTCGGGTCTCGTTTGACGGCGCGTTGCATGGCAAGATAAGCGCGCGGGTCGCCTTGGCGTGCCAGTTCAACTGCTTCGGCAAAGCCTTTGTCGGCGTAGCTTGTGTCTTTGGGCACGACAGGATTGGCGTGCTGACGCCAGTAGTATTTTAAGTCGTCGCTCTGCCAGTCTCGATACACTTCATCCCACGTCATGGGGTGGGTGGATATCAAGTGGGGCAGCAGCATGTGATCCGCTATCGGGTCGCCAATGGCCTGATACCGGTTGTCCAGTGACACGCGCAGCTTGTCCTCGGTCAGGTTCGGCAACGCTTTGTGGATGGTCAGCGCGGGGAAGATCAACGAATCGCCGACCTCGTAATTTGTCGTGTGCCAGTCGACAGCGAGTGCCGCATTCAGTTTCGCCTGTTCGGGCACATCGACAAACAGGCTGCCCGCGCCCAGCGAGAAATGATGATCCAGCACGCGTTTGACCTTGTGAGATCCCGGCAAAACGGCCAGCCCGCCTAGTTCGATCGGGCAGTCTCCCAGCGGCGACCAGCATGTCAGCGTTTCAAAGTTGCCCTGAAAGTGTACAAAGTCCTGGTGGATGGGTGTGGTGTGCTCAGTGTATTTGGGGAACCACAAGCGCGCGATTTTCTGCGGATGCGGCATGATCGGCCGGCCAACAATTTTGGCGATCATGTCCGTCACCTCAGGCCAGTGCGCAGAGCGATGGAATGCCTCGATCTTGTACACCTCGTGATACACATCGGTGTAGGCCACATCGCCTTCGGTGCATTGCGCCGCAATGTTCGCGATGCCATCGACCGGGTCAGTGCCGGCGATCAGCCAGCCGCCTTTCTGCATGACCGTCAGCATCTCGCGGCGCAGCGCCAGCATCTGATCCGGCGGTTGCAGCTGCTTGATGAAGAGATAGCCTTCATCAGCCAGTCTCCCGCGTAATTCAAGCGGATCATTCATCGCGTCGTTGGAGACGCGCAGTTCTCGCAGTGGCTCGGTCATCGCAGTAACTCCTCTTTCGACAAACAGTACATGGGACGCACCTTCGCATCATACACCCACCGAGTGAAACGTGAAACGTAAAGAAGAATAAGGCGCGGCGTTATTGTGAGAACGCTGCTCAATTGATACATTAAGATTTGCCCATGCCTATCATCTGGCTGGGACGGCGGGACTGCCCGGACTGTACTTTTGTCGGCGGTAAAGGTGTGAACTTATGTCATCTAGCCGCCGACTATCACGTGCCCCCCACCTTCGGTATTCCGGCTGTTGCGTACACGACCAGCCTTTTCCGACGCCCAGATTATGGAAGTGGCGCACCTGACATTGACCCCAGAAGCAAAAACAGGCAGGCCAGTCGATGTGGAATGCGCCTATTGTGAACAGGACCTGTATCTTCTTCAATGCCGGCCTGTCACAACAATACCCGGTTGACCAACGCGTCTCATGTGGAAAACCATTCCGTGGCAAGTGTGCTATACATACCATTGGAGGACAGTGAAAATGAAAGATCCCTTGATCACGCGAATCGAAGTGCACGAGTATGCCTACACTCTGGATAACCTCGGTACTGATTACAATGGTTTCAATCTGGTCTATTCACCCGGCGGTAAAGTGGAACCCAAAGGCCACATTATCCGCATCCTGACCGACGTTGGCGTTGTGGGCGAATACGCAGGCGGCGGCGACGCAGATTATGCGAACCTGAAGCGATTCAAGCATTATCTGCTGGGGCGTAGCGCGCTGGAACGCGAGCGCATCTATACCGACGTCAATCGCGCGTTGCGGCAGGTGGCGCGGATCGGACTGGCGCCGGTCGATGTGGCGCTGTGGGACCTGGCGGGCAAGCTCTTTGACGTGCCCATTTACAAGCTCCTCGGCGGTTACAAGGAAAGTGTGCCATGCTATGCCAGCACCTATCATGGCGATACGGTGGCCAATGGGGGACTGGCTAGTCCGGAAGCCTACGCCGATTTTGCCGAGCAGTGCCTGCAGATGGGTTACCCTGCCTTTAAGGTGCATGGCTGGGGGCGCGCGCCGATTGCGCAGGAAGCGGCCACGGTTCTGACAGTGGCCAAACGCGTTGGCGGCAAGATGGACTTGATGCTGGACCCGGCGTGCGAGTACACCACGTTTGGCGATGCGCTGAAGGTGGGTCGCGCTTGCGACGAAGCCAAGTTCTTCTGGTATGAGGACCCGTATCGCGACGGCGGCACATCGCAGTTCGCCCATCGCAAGCTGCGCCAACTCATCCATACACCGCTGCTGCAGACAGAGCACGTGCGTTCGCTTGAACCGCATATCGATTTTGCCATCGCGGATGCCACCGATTTCGTGCGCGGCGATGTGGGTTATGACGGCATTACGGGCATGATGAAGGTGGCGCATGCGTGCGAGGCGCTGGGACTCGACATCGAATTGCACGGTCCGGGCCCGGCACAACGCCAGTGTATGGCCTCCATCCGCAACACGAACTATTACGAGATGGGGCTGTTGCATCCCAATGCGCCGGCCAGCCACGACCCGCATTTGTACAAAGACGGCTATCGCGATAGCCTAGACGCGATTGATGCCAAGGGTCATGTGCCGATTCCGCAGAAACCCGGCCTGGGCGTCGATATCGACTGGGACTGGGTGACGAAACAACGCACCGGCATGACGGTTTATGAGTGATGCGCCGATGATGGGCGTTGAACCATGCCAATAACCATCGAAACGGTGACGATGCCTTCAGGCGCGACCGGCGCGCTGTACACGCCGCACGCCGAGGCATCGCCCACCCTCTTGCTACTGGCGATGGCTGGGGCAGATACGTTGGCGACCGAACCGTATTGCCGGGTTGGTCGGTTGCTGTATGAGCGGGGCTGGAACGTCGCTTCGCTGGACCTGCCTTGCCATGGCGCGGATGCGCGATCAGGTGAACCCCGAGAACTCGAAGGCTGGGCGGCGCGTTGCGCATCCGGTGAAGACTTCGTTGCGCCCTTCCGCGAACGTGTCAATGAGCTAGTGGCCTATCTTGTCAGCGCGGGCATGGCCGACCCGAAGCGCATCGCCGCGGCCGGCACGTCGCGTGGTGGATTCATGGCTTTTCACGCCGCCGCCGGCAACCGGGCTATTCGGGCGGCGGCGGCATTCGCGCCGGTGACCGACCTGATCGCGCTGCGAGAATTCACCGGACAGGAGCGCAACCCTGTGGTCAAGCCATTGGCGCTGGTGAACGCAACGCGCCTGCTGTCCCACTGCGCAGGCTGGATCATCATTGGCGATAGCGACACGCGCGTGGATACCCGGAGTGCTGTTACTTTTGCCCAGGCGCTTGTCGATGAGCATGGGGCAAGCGCTATCAAGAGCGCAGACATGGTGCGTGTGGTACCCATACCGGGGCACAACAGCATTCCGGAGTGGCACGACGAAGCAGCCCAGTGGCTGGTTGATGCGATACTATAGAGTGCCTGAGGAAGAAACAATGACGACATCACTTCTCGCGATTGACGACGTTTCATTGCCGTGGCGCAAGAACGTTTGCTTGTATCTGAGCACACCCAGCGTGCGGCCTGAACCTGTTCTGGTTCCAAGCCCGTTGGAGAGCGACGCGCCCGACAACCAATCGGTCTATTTCTACGGCACTGTGCTGAACGATGGCGGCCGTTTTCGCATGTGGTATTACGCCTGCCACCGTGGGATGAACCCCGACTGGTCGCCCGGCATGCGGCAGCAGATCGCCAAAAAGCCCGGTTGGCTCATCGGGATGCAGGAAGGGTACGAGGTTTATCAAGGACCGCTGTGCTATGCCGAGAGCGATGATGGCATTACGTGGCGCAAACCGGCGCTGGGGCAGGTGCTCTTTAAGGGCAGCCGCGCCAACCATGCGCTGGCATTGCCGCACACGCTTGTCAGCGGCGCGGCGGTCATTCGGGATGACGATGAACCTGATTCAGCCCGTCGCTACAAGATGGTGTACCAGTATTTTCCCGATCAGACCGATCCGCTGATCGCCGAATATGGCAGCTTACCCAGCATGGCGTGCGCCGTGTCGCCTGATGGACTGAGATGGACAGTGACGGCGCTGCCCTTTGTGAATCAGTTTGTGGAACACTGTTCCTTCATCCGGCACAACGGCCAGTACATTGTGCATTCGCAAACCTTTCCGGGGCAGGGCTGGAGCGGCAGTTACGCCGAAGGCGGCACAGCCGGCGGGCGCACAGGTGTGGCGCGCGCCACTCGCGACTTTAATCGATGGCCCGACTTGTGGGCGTGGGCGTATGCGCTGCCAGAGCCGGTTGACCCCGCCAAGCGCGGCGCCAATAACTGTTACGATCAAGTGCACCTGGGCGTGGGCGCGGCCAGCCTGGGCAATGTGTGTGTCGGACTGTACGGGCTGTGGCACAGCCAGGCGTTTGGCGAAGATTTCGCCGATATCAGCGGTGACCTGGGGCTGGTGGTATCCAACGATGGCATCCATTTCCGCGAACCCTCAGCGACGCCTGGGCGACCTTTTATTCACCGCGACACATCGCCTGCGTCAGCTGTGCCTGGACGTGACTTCGCCACTATCCTGTGCCAGGGCAACGGCATTCTGAATGTCGGCGCTGAAACGCGCATCTACCACGGGCGCTGGCGCAATGTGGGTGAACGCGCCGAGGACAT
>CAIQQO010000103.1 GCA_903873965.1 uncultured bacterium | reverse complement strand
TATATTTTGCCAGTCGTCGTCCCCGCCCTGGCTGTTGCAACTGTATGGCGCAATATATTCGATGACAACTACGGCGCGCTCAACCAGGCCATTACCGTTGTCATGCACTTGTTTGGATCAACCGATGTAGCGCACATCCGCTGGCTGAATGAAGTACAGGCGCCGATCTCGTTCCTGCTACCAACGGGGCCATTGCCACTGGCTTATTATGCGATGATGATCGCGAATTTCTGGCTCGGTTGGCCTTTCATGTGCGTCGTTGCCACAGGCGCGCTACAAAGCATTCCGGCCGATTTGTACGAAGCCGCCTCAATCGACGGCGCAACCGGCAGGCAACAGTTCTTCAATATCACGGTACCGATGCTGCGCCCGGCAATGGTGCCTGCAGCCATCCTCGGTTTTACCACCACTTTCAACCTCTTCAGCTTTGTCTACTTTATGACCGGTGGCGGACCTGCCCGATCAACAGAGATTCTGGTCACGTTCGCTTACGACCTGGTGCGCAACCAGCGCCTTTACGGTGCGGCAGCAGCGTTTGCAGTGATTGTGTTTGTTGTGTCGATCGTTATTTTCCAGATCACCAACCGCATCACGCGCGCAACGGAGGCTATCGATGGCTAGTCTGAGCAATGTGCAAAAAAAAGAAAATCCGCTGACACGTGTTCTCAATATCAACACTTCTGGTGAAAAAGGGGGGCGCCGACTATCACTGGGCAAACAATTGGTACTGCAGTTGATCTGCCTGGCAATCGCAGCCTCAGTGCTATTCCCGATAATGTACATCGTTACGCTGGCGTTCAGCTCGGTCCCCGACCGTCCGTCGGCGCTCGAATTGTTCCCCAAGGAGATTTCATTTGTCGCCTTCCAGCAAGTGCTGGATAAGCCAACGGCCAATCCCGTGACGTTTCTGGAATTGCTGCGCAACAGCCTAGCGCTGTCGCTTGGCGTCGCGACGTTCGCAGTTGGCGTGGCTGTTACCGCCGCCTATGCGTTTGCGCGGTTCAAGTTTCGCGGGCGCGCATTTCTGATGGTGGCCGTGCTGTTCGTGATTTTGATGCCTGGAGTAGGTCTATCCACGCCCTTGTACTTGTTGATGAACGGCATTCGCGGTACTGATGAGACAGGTAAGGTGATCTTCAACCTGCGCGATTCGCTGCTGGGCGTGGGCATCGCGATGTCTGCCGGCGCTTTGCCATTTGCGATCTGGAATCTAAAGGGATATCTGGACACAATTCCAAGGGAGCTTGAAGAAGCTGCGCGCATCGACGGGGCATCGTTTAACCAGACATTTGTGCTGATCATGCTGCCATTGGCGGCGCCGGCGCTGGCCGTGACGTTCTTCTTGAGCTTTATGGGCAACTGGCAGGAGTTTGCGTTGTCATGGCTGTTCCTGACAAAGCCGCAGGATTATACGCTGGCAATGACGTTGTACAACATGACCGGGCAATACGCCTCACAAGTGCCGTGGAACCGTTTCAGCGCTATGGTCATCATCATCGCGCTACCCGTGGCCGTGGTCTATATGCTGCTGCAAAAACAGATCGTTGGTGGGCTGACCCTCGGTGGTGTGAAGGGTTAACGTGATGAGCGCCGCGTTTCAATTCTGTCATCCTTTGCGTCTCTTTGCAACGGCCGGGTTGATCATCCTGTTGGCTGCATGTTCGCCCGCAGCAACTACGGCGCCGGTTGCGCCGGCCACGCCTGTACCCAGCGCAACCTTGCCACCAGCCCCCACGGCCACTGAGGTAGTTTCCACGCCTACACCGACCGTGACGGCAAAAACCGGCTGGTGGACTAATGCCGTTTTCTACGAAATCTTCGTGCGCAGTTTTTCTGACAGCAATGGCGACGGTAAAGGTGATCTGAACGGGATCACGGCCAAACTGGACTATCTGCAACAACTGGGCATTACGGGCATCTGGCTCATGCCGATCAACCCGTCACCCAGCTACCATGGCTATGATGTGATTGATTACCGCGGCGTCAATCCGGATTACGGCACGCTGAACGACTTTAAGAATCTGCTGAATGAAGCTCACAAGCGCGGCATCAAGATCATCATTGATTACGTTCTCAACCACACCTCGGTGCAAAATCCATGGTTCATCGCGGCGCAAAATACACAGTCCGATAAGCACGACTGGTACATCTGGTCAGTTACAGACCCAGGTTATGCAGGCCCATTCGGCGGTACAGCATGGCACAAGAATGCCATAACGGGAACTTACTACTACGCCATCTTTGACAAGAGTATGCCCGATCTAAACTACCGCAACGCAGACGTATCAAAAGAGATGGAGGACATCACCCGCTTCTGGTTAAAAGATGTTGGCATTGACGGCCTCCGCCTGGACGCGGCACGTCACTTGATCGAGGAAGGCAAGGCGCAATCAAATACCCGGTCGACGCATGCCTGGTATCAACAGTTCTATACTTTCTACAAAAACATCAATCCAAATGCGCTGACTATTGGCGAAGTATGGGATAGCGTATCGGCCATGGCTCCGTATGTAAAGAACAACGAACTCGACCTGGTGTTCAACTTCAACCTTGCCAATGCGTATGTCAATGGCGTGCGCAGTCGCAATGCCAACCAGCTTCGCGGCGCAGTTCAATACGACTTGACCTACATGCCATTCAACCAATATGGCAGCTTCCTGACGAACCATGATATGGATCGCGTCATGTCGCAGTTCAGCAGCGACATGGCGCGCATGAAATCAGCCGCTGTGCTATACCTGACCGGCCCCGGCGTGCCCTTCATTTACTATGGCGAAGAAATCGGCATGACCGGCAGCAAACCGGATGAGGACATCCGCACACCGATGCAGTGGAGTGCCGAAGCCAACGCCGGCTTCACCACGGGTAAACCTTGGGAATCGGTGCACGGCGACTACATCGACAAAAATGTAGCAGCCCAATCACTCGATCCGAACGCGCTGCTGCCCCTGTATCGTCGATTGGTGGCGCTACGCAAAGAGCACTCGGCGTTACGCCAAGGCAACTATGTGCCGATCGACTGCGGAAATGAATACGTTTATGCCGCCCTGCGCACTTCGGACACAGAATCGATCCTGATCGTGTTAAACCTGAGTGACTCACCCCAGAAAGCGTATGGACTTAGCCTGCCCGCGAGTGCTCTGCGCGGCAAGTACTTGCCGGACCCGCTTCTCGGCGAGGCCGCCGGCACCTATGCAACCTTAAAAGTCGGCGCACAAGGCGAGTTTGATGCTTATATGCCGCTACCAGAATTGCCTTCCGGCGCGCGGTTAGTGTTAATGTTGACGCAGTGAATCAAGATAACAACAAAACGGTGCTTCATCAGAACCTGCCGATGATCGAAACGGCCGACAGGTTGCAACTCGACACACTCATCGCAAATCCATCGACGGCGCGTTATATCCTGGTGCGCCTCTCGGACACGCTGGCGGCCGTTGCGCCCGGCCAGTTTGATGCATTGCTGACACAATTACGCAAACTGGGACACATACCCCGGGTGTCAAAGTCGTGAATACAATAAACGCATTACTCGACGCAGGTCTGAAAAATCGAACTTCTACAGAAGTCACTTCCATAGCGCGTTTTTTGGGCGGCAAACAGACACGTAAAGAGGAGGCTCTCGCCTACGTCAGGGCTACCATGAACGATCCCGATCTGGTCAAAGCGGCCCTGGCTAGGACAACAAACAACGAACGTCTGCTGCTGCAACTTTTCAAATACTTCGACGGTATTGTGACAGGGTCTCGGCCTGACAACAGCAGTATGCGCGCTCATTGAATCTACCGCAAAAATACCTGTCTACAGCAAGCATGATCTGACATACCTGTTTGAGTACCTGAACTCGCACCATCTTCTCTTATGGAATAGGAATGGCACGTCCTATCGGTCAAGTGAACAAGGTGACGGGGGACCATATCGCGGGCGCCAGACGGTATTCCTCGATCATCGCCTTCTGGCACAGGTAGGCGTGCCTGAAATCAAACCTCACCACATCGCGCCGCTTGAAACCCCACCCACATCGACGCAAATGCGCAGACCGCAAAACATCACCTTACTGACGCTCGAAATGCTCGGCGCAATCCAGAGGATGGGCGGCCTGCGCGTCAATAAAACGCAGGGGCATGAAATCCGTGACAGTGATTTCGCCAAACTGACAGCAATGATGAAGTGGAACGAAGTGAATGAAATCGATGGCCTGCGCTTCCCATCCCCGGCAAAGGCGTTCACCGGCGCTCTGACGCATGCTGGACTACTGACCTACCAAAATGACGCCATGATTCCCTCGGCTTATCTTGATCAATACACGGCGTTGCCATTTGCCGAGTAAGTCAAGAAACTCATGTTTGGCTTTGCTATCAATGAGTCGTGGTCTGAAAATGCTGAAGAAAAAACGATTTCAAGATGGGATTACAACAGCAGTTACACAGCATCGAACCGAATGGGATTACTGACGACCTTGATGGCACTGCCTCGCCATGATCCAGGATTTTTTGCGCTCAGTGACATCGAACAAGCCTGGTTTAATCACGCGGGTGAGGTCTATTCTGCAGGTAACATACCACCAACTCCATCGGAATACAACCGCACGCCCGCACAAATTAAAAGCGATCGGCAACAATGGCAGACCAGTTTGCGCAACCATTGGCTCACGATCGACGTACCCTTGATGGTGCGAGCACTCACAACCTGGGTTTATGCGCTTGGCCTTGTAGAGCTTGGTTTCACCCAAAACACCCTCACTGCCCTACGTTTGACCAAGCTAGGTCACGAAGTGCTCCATGGCAAGTCGACAACAGCATCACCATCCACATCAGCAAACACCCACCCCTGATGTTACCAACGCCACTCCTGAAAACCCCGAAGTGGTGTACAGCCTGCAGAACGCCTGGGTAGTGCAACCCAATTTCGAAATCGTCGCGTACCTCGATCACATAACCTCGTTGCAATTGGCGTTCCTCAATCGCCATGCCGAATCCACATCGTCACTGCAGCACACCGCGCATTATCGGCTGACGCGCGATTCGGTATATCAGGGGCTTGAAAGTGGTACGCCCATCGAATCCCTGCTGGCAACACTCCAATCCGGCGCGCGCAACCAACTACCTCAAAACATCCTTGTGGAGCTGAGGTCATGGGTCAAATTGCGCGAACAAACCGTGCTCCACCGCAGCGCCCATCTGGTGGAGTATGCGAGTAAGGAACTGCGCGATGCAGCGCTGGCTCTGCATCCCTCTGGGGCGGCTGGCGGAATGAGCGGCGACGCCGTCGGAGAACGCTTCGTGCTGCTGCAATCCCCAATGCCCCTGGGCGACGATACACTGCCCGGTGTGGATTACCATCAACCTCCAGTTAAGTGCATCACAACCAGCGAAAGCGGCGAGCTACTACTGAAGGCTGGAAGCATCGATCTGCTGATCGCTGCACAATTGTCGCAGTGGGCTGAGCAAGTCGCGCCAAACCATTGGCAATTGACTCAGGCCAGCGTCTCTGCCGCATTGAAGACGGGCGCAAACATCAGCGAGTTATATTACTTTCTGGAGAGCCGGAGCAACAACCCACCTCCTCCATTCCTGATGTTAGCATTGCGCCACTGGGCAAGCAATAAACGCCCGAAATCAGCGACCGTTGAGAACGTCATATTGCTACGCCACAGTAACCCCAAAATATTCGAAACACTCCTTGCCAGCAAGCAGTTGCAGCCCTATCTACGCGACCGGCTGGGTCAGGATGCCGTGCTGGTCGACGTTCGCGCTGCGGACATAGTAAAACGCCTATTGGCGTGGGCGCGATTGGCTGATTAGGGCGCTCAACATCCACCTTTTGAATTGTTCTTTACGAGGGTGAACATGTTGCCCGCCAACCGGATGTGGTAATCTGGAACTTGGTTCGTTTATGAAAACAGGCATATATCTGCACGTCCCCTTCTGTCATTCACGTTGTAACTACTGCGATTTCAACACCTACGTCGGGCTGAACGACCTGTATGAGCCGTATGTGCGCGCATTGCAGGAAGAAATCCGTCGCGGGCCTGAGCTTTATGGCAACACGCTCGCGAAGCGTCCACCCGCTGAAACCATCTTCTTTGGCGGCGGAACACCGTCGCTGCTCAAACCTGAGTGGATTGGAGACTTGATCCGCACCTGTCGCGAGGTATTCGATATGCGCGCTGATGCCGAAGTGACGATCGAGTGCAATCCTGGCACGGTGGAGCTGGATTATCTAGCGGCGTTGCGCACACAGGGCGCCAATCGCCTGAGCTTCGGCGCACAGAGCGCAGACGCCGGCGAGTTGAAGCTGTTAGGGCGCGCGCATGCCTTCGCCGACGTCGGCAGCGCCATGACGGCAGCACGCACAGCAGGATTCGAGAGTATCAACCTTGACCTGATCTTCGGACTGCCGCACCAGTCGCTCGATTCATGGAAACGAACGATGGAAGCCACACTGGCATTGCGCCCGGATCATGTCTCGCTGTACGCCTTGATCATTGAACAAGGCACCCCCATGCACGATTGGGTGCGCCGCGGCGACGTTCCATATCCCGATCCCGACGTCGCCGCCGATATGTACGACCACGCCGAAGCCACCATGCGCGCTGCGGGATTCACGCATTACGAAATATCGAACTGGGCATTGCCAGGTCATGAGTGCGCCCATAATGTCATCTACTGGCGCAACTGGCCCTTCTATGGCTTTGGCGCAGGAGCGCATTCATCGTCGGTGCAGCGGCGCTGGTGGAACGTCCGCCGTCCTGCCGATTACGTCGGGCGCATCCAGCGCGGCGAGAGCGTGGAGATGGGATACGAAGACATCAACGCCGTCACCTCGCGCGGCGAGACGATGATGATGGGTCTACGCCTACTTGAAGAAGGTATCCGCCTGAGCGAATTTGCCGAACGCTACGGCGCACCGCTGGAACACTTCTATGCCGCCGAACTGCGTGAAGGTCTGCGCCTGGGCGTGCTCGAACTCAGCGCCGACCACCGTGGTGAATCTGACCACGATGACTTACACGTGCGCCTCACCGAGCGCGGCCACTTCCTCAGCAACCAGGCGCTCATGCTGTTCGTAGGCGGAGTGTAGTCTCCTTTCTTTCTGCGCTACTGCGGTGTCGCTGTCACCATCACCTGCGGCCTGCGCCAGGTAAAACGGTGCACGGTGCTGGGAGGGCTGAGTAGTGTGTACTTGCGCTCACCACTTGCGGCATCCAGACCCAAGTAGCGCTTGACCTGCACCCACCACGCGAAAGAGCGTTCAAGCTGATCGCCAAAGATGGCGCGGGTAAGCTTGATCGACGTCCCATGCGTCTCAAAGATCGGGACTGTGATGGCACCCGATGGTTGAATCTGCACCACGTACCACTCGTCATCTTTGAGCAATCCAAGGCTCAACCATTGCAGCGTCACAATATCCTGCGTCTCGCTGATCCGTGCTTCATCGAGTGGCCCGATGATCTGGGGCGAATCAAACCCTGCGCGCGGCGTCGGAGTCTGCGCCACAATCGGTGTCGGCGAGATAAACGGAGTAGGTGTGGCAAACGTCACAGTCAGCATCTGGCCAATCTGGAGTGAGCAACCGGCATCAAGTCCATTCTGCTCAATAAGTTGACTTAACGGTACATGATTGCGCACCGCAATGTCGCCACATGTATCACCGCTCTTCACTTGAATGATGATCTGCGGTGGCAGTGTGACTGTAGCTTCAGGCGAATTACCAGGCTGTGCCGTCACCCCGGATGGCAATGTAGGCGATGGACCGGGGGTAGGTGTGGACGCCGGAATCTTCACCACATCGCCAATGTGGATCAGGCAGTTGCTCTCATTAAGGTTGTTGATCGCCAAAAAGGTAGCGAGAGTGACGCCATTCTTTGATGCAATACCACCGCACGTATCCCCATCTTTCACGGTATATTCGGTGGGCGGCACAGGCGTCGCCGGCACGCTTGTCGGCGCAGGCGCTGGCGCAGGGGACGTGGGCGACGAACGCATCTGCGATGTAGGCGTGGACGTGGCTACTACCAATCGCGTCAAGGCGGCTGCCGGCGTCGATTCCATCGTCACCCGAATACTTGATACCGGCGGAGCCAACAGATTGGAATTCCTCAATAACATTACAGCGCCAATCGCCAGCGCTGCAATGACTGCAACAACTCCGATGACACCCCATGGCAACTTTCGCAATACGGCACCAAGTCGTGACAAAAGCAGGCGCATAGGAGACAACTGTGCCGGCGAAATGCGTTTCGTTTCGTCGGCCTCTTCCAATTTCGGTTTGGGAACCGGAAACTCATGACCGCAGATCGGGCATATATTAACCGCTGCTTCAATCCGTGATGCACACGAAGGACAGCGCTTATAACCGGGGGAGCGCATTGAGGTTAACATGCTCTCCTAAGCTTTTCCATCCAATCCCAACTCCGCCGCATTATCCTGCATAGCCTTAAGGACAACGCCGATATGTTCATCGAGTGGGACTCCGAGGACAGCCGTGGCACGTTCGATTTCATCGCGGTGTACGCCGGCAGCGAACGCCTTCTCTTTCCATTTCTTCTTGATCGAAGAGAGTTGCACATCAGCGATGTTCTTCGACGGCCGCACAAAGGTCACCGCGGCGACCAGACCGGTCAACTCATCGACCGCACTGAGCGACTTTTCCAGCATATTTTCAGGATGAATCCCGGTCAGCTCAGGCGCATGCGACAAAATACCGCGGATGATCTCTTCACTCCAGCCACGTTCGCGCAGGATCGGCACTCCGATCAAGGGATGACCGGTGCCATCCAGCAACGGCCAGCGCTGGTAATCGAAATCGTGCAATAGACCGACAAGACCCCACAGTTCGGGATCACCGTCATAACGCACGGCATAAGCGCGCATGGCGGTCTCGACGCACAGCATGTGCCGGATCAATGCGGGATCGGTCGTATATTCTTTAATCAACGCCAGCGCCGCGGCGCGGTCATGTGGATTCGTTTCGCTCATGGGTGTGGTTCACGCTTTATATTTCAATCTATAACTATCGGTTCGCCAAGTACCGGTAACGGTTTGGTGATGTACAGTTCAATCAACGCGTTCAGTGTAGCGGGGATTTCACGCAGGGTGCTCCATGTGATACTGACCGGATACGATTGGCGGTCAGCCACAAACCCCACGGCATCTACACCCAGCACACGACAGATCATCAAAGCCCGATCCAGATGAAATCTTTGTGTGACGAGCACGACATCACTTAATCCAAAGATGTCGCGGGCACGATAACAAGTGTCATAAGTGCTGCGACCGGCATTATCCATCACAATATCCCGATCGGGCACGCCCAATTGCGTTGCTGTAAGGCGCATCACTGCTGGCTCATTGTAATCGATCACACGATCATCCCCGCTCATCAGCAACTTGTCAACCACGCCGGCTTTGTACAGGCTGACCGCACTGGCGACCCGGTCATATAACATCGGCGTAGGCTGGCCATTGCGGACACCCGCACCGAATACGACAGCAACATGGTGCAAGTCACCTTGGTAGGAGCCACTTCCTCGGGTCGGCAAATCCTCGATCTTCTCGTACACCCGTCCGCGCGCCTGCAATTGGCTGATCCAACGTGTCAGCAACGGCACAATGACCGACAAAACTACCAGCAGCGCCAACAGTCGCTTAACTCTTAACATCGGTCAATCTAAAAGCGTACGGCAGCAGTTCGCCGACTGTAGTGAGGGTGTAGTGCCCGTGGATATCGGCCAGAATCACCATGGTATCAGTGCCAAACTCGCTGAGGAACTGTCGGCATGCGCCACACGGCGTGCCGGCATCTTCAGTAACCACCGCTATCGCCTCGAAATCACGCACGCCTTCACTGATGGCCTTCACCACCGCCGTACGCTCAGCGCAGATAGACATGCCATAGGAAGCATTCTCTACGTTGCAGCCGCCGTACACTGTGCCATCAGTAGCCAGCAATGCCGCGCCGACGCAATAACCGGAGTAAGGAGCATAAGCGTTTTCGCGTGTGTTTTTAGCGATCTCGATCAACACATTGATCACCGTCTCAACTTCGGCGCGCGCAGCGTCTTCTGCCCCAGCGATCTGAACCTCTTCCTTTGTTCGCTTCTCCTCCACCACCGAGATAGCTTCCAAAAAGGTGGCATCTGGCGAGGCGATTTCTACATTAGGAACGCTTGCGCTATCGGGCTTCCGCGTCCGGCGTCTTTTGGTCGGCTTTGCGTCCATCGTCTGACTCTTGCTGTTGCTCATGTGTCACTTTCACCTTTAATATCCGCCGGTCACTAACGCCCAACACCTCAAACCGCAGGCCATCGTAATGTACGGTAGCGCCCACGGCAGGCACCTCGCCAAGCTGATCATAGATAAACCCGCCCAGCGTATCGCTTTGGTCAGTGGGCAGTTTCACCTGCATCAAGTCGTTCACATCATCGATGGCGCTACCGGCTTCCACGATATAACCTTCACCATCCGGCAATTCTTGAAAATCGGGTTCCTCGGTGTCATATTCGTCCTGAATCTCGCCAACGATTTCCTCGAGGATATCTTCAATAGTCACCATACCCGCGGTGCCGCCATACTCATCAACTACGATACTGACATGCACGCGTCGATTCTGCATCTCCTGCAATAACTCGCTGACTTTCTTAGACTCTGGGGTGTAGTAGGCCTGCCGCACCAGTTGGTCAAGTGGTTGTACTTGGGGCGCTGGCTCGTTTAACCGCCGCCCGGCCCCGTCGCCCCCTACGTCGTGAAGTACCTTCAACAGATCCTTCACGTAGAGAAAACCGACGATATCGTCGATGGTCTCGCGATACACAGGCACGCGTGAGTGACCGGAATTGATAATGATTTCAATCGCCTCATCAAAATCAGTCCCAGCCTCCACAGCAACTATATCAATGCGAGGAACCATCAGTTCGCGCGCCACCGTATCGCCAAAATCGAGCACCGAAAGAATCATGGCTTTCTCTTCTTCTTCAATCAAGCCCTCTTCTTCGCCGGCGTCCACCATGGTTTTGAGTTCTTCTTCGGTAACCAGCGCACCGCCATCTCGGCGTTGCCCACCCATCGGTATAGAGAACAGGTTACTAAGCTTTACTGCCAGCCGCACAATGGGTGAAAGCACAATACCGCACAATTGCATCGGGCGCACCGTCGCGAGCGCAATCGGCTCCGGGTTGCGCACCGCAATAGCCTCAGGCAACAGTCGCCCGAAAATGAATAGCAGCATGCAGGTGGTAAAAATGACGACGACATAGGCAGTGACCCAAACAACCGTCTCCGGCAACCATGCCTGCTCCAGTCCGATGATCCAATCACTGATTGCGGGCACAAAAGCATTGGCCGCGATGCTGGCTGCCAGCACCAGAGTGAATATCGCGCCGATCTCCGCAGTGGCCAACAACTGGCTGGAGTTCTCATTGATGCTCTGAATCATGCGCGCCGACGTCACGCCCTGATCTTCCAATTCAATCAGACGTGGTCGCCGCATATTCACAAGAGCGCTGCGCGCCATAGCAAAAAACGCGCGCAATGCCAGCGCTATAACAAACCAGATAATCACGTCAAACTCTTGCCTTTTCGGCGGATCACGCGCGCCGGCAGACCAACTGCAACGGTATCCGGAGGCACATTCTTTGTAACGACAGCACCCGCGCCCGTGGTTGCGCCCGCGCCTATCTCAACCGGCGCCACCAGCAAGGTATCACTGCCGATAAACGCGCCATCGCCAATAACCGTCGGATTCTTGCGCACACCATCATAGTTACATGTGATCGCACCTGCGCCAATGTTGACATTTTCTCCTACCGTGGCATCGCCAAGGTAACTGAAATGTCCCATCTTGCTGTGCACTCCCAATGTGCTGTTCTTGACCTCGCCAAAGTTACCCACATGCGCGCCCGCGCCAATATGTGCGCCGCTGCGCAGGTGGGAGAATGGGCCGACATCAGCGTCATCATCTACCTGTGCATCCTCGATCACGGATTGGCGAATCGCGCAGCCGTTGCCAATCGTCGCGTTCCGCAAGGTGGTATCGGGCCCGATGACAGCCTTTGCCCCGATGGACGTGCTGCCCAGTAAATGCGTATTGGGGAGAATGGTCGTGTCCTCACTAATCGTCACATCCAGATCGATATAGGTGGTGGCGGGATCGACGATACTCACGCCATTCAGCATGTGCGCGCGGTTGATGCGTCGGCGCAGTGCCACATCAGCATCGGCCAGATCCACGCGGGTGTTGATACCGATACATTCATCGACATCACTGGCAACGATGGCGCGCACAGTGCGTCCATCAGCGACGGCAATCTCCACCAGATCGGTCAGGAAATACTCACCTTTACGCGAATTGGGCTGAATACGTCGCAATGCGCCCCACAGCCACGCCGCATCGATACAGTAGATTGCGCCGTTGAGTTCTGTGATCTTCAATTGCTCTGGCGTGCACGCAATCTGCTCAACAATCGCCATGACATTGCCCACCGCATCGCGCACGACGCGCCCGAATCCGCGCGGATCATTGACGACAACGGACAGCAGGCTGATGGCCGCACCATGATGCTCGCGCTCGTTCACCAATACCTGCAGGGTTTCGGGCCGTACCAACGGCATATCCGCCGCCGTGATGATCACCTGCGCTGAAGGATCGTCACGCATTGCAGATTCGGCCATCATCACAGCGTGGCCGGTGCCCAGTTGCTCAGCCTGCAAAGCAAAATCAGCGCGATTGCCAACGGCGGCCTGCACCGCGGCAGCATCGTGTCCAACAATGACAATGGGCTTTTGACCAGTAGCGCGAATGACGGCGCGCAAAGCATGCTCCATGATGGGCAAGCCACGCAGGGGATGCAGAACTTTAGGCAGGCTGGATTTCATCCGCGTGCCTTTGCCGGCAGCAAGCACAATCGCTCTCACCAGTAGCGAACGCGACGGAGGATCATCTAATTCATGAGATGGCATAGTCTGTTAGGTAAATGATAAACGACGATTGATATTCGACATTATTTCGTCGATGTCAATCGTCGTTTCTGAAGGACGACGCACAAGTCGTCCTCTTCTAACTGGGGCGGATGGATTCGAACCACCGAATAACGGATCCAGAGTCCGTCGCCTTACCACTTGGCCACGCCCCAACGGTTTTGCGATTTCAGGAGCGCGACTCTCGCGCCCTTGAGGCCACATCGGATTAACATTTTACCTCAAACCCGACAACAGCACAAGAACTGAAACGACAAAAATATCAAAACCGTCTAAAACAGGCTGAGCTGCTCCGCGTCACCCGACTTCTCCTCTTCTTTACTCCCGCGCTCCGGCATGGCGGGCTTCTTCGGCGCAGGTGGTGCGACCTTCTTCTGCGCATCAGCCAGGATACTTTGCATGCGCTTAAAATCATCCTCCAGTGTTTGGCGTAATGCGGGTTGATGCAACGCAGCTGCGGGATGGTACATCGCCACAACGATACGCCCGTCAACCTGCTTGGCGCGCCCGTGGATCACCGAGATACGCTCGTTGGGGAACCAGCGCGCCATCGAGAATCGCCCCAGTGTGATGATGATTTTTGGGTTGATCAGCGCAATCTGGCGATCAAGATACCCCTGACATGCCATGATTTCATCAGGCAGCGGGTCGCGGTTGCCCGGTGGACGGCATTTGACCACATTGGCAATAAAAACCTCGGTGCGCTTGAATCCGGCGCTTGCGATCAGTTCGGTGAGGAACTGTCCGGATGCGCCGACGAATGGACGTCCTTGCGCGTCTTCATTGAACCCGGGCCCTTCGCCAATCAACATGATCTCAGCATGATCGGGGCCTTCACCCGGCACCGCATTCTTGCGCGTCGGCGCCAGCCCGCACAGTTTGCATCCACGCACTTCTGCAGCCACAGTTTTTAGATCATCCATCATTCACCTCTATATCCCCAGTCTCTGCCACAATGCCGCTTCAAGGGCATCGAGTGTGGTGTGATAATCCGGGGTCGTAAAATTCTCTACCGTCATGATCAATGCGTCTTCGCCATTGTCCTGATAGTAACGCTTGCGGCGACCAACTTCGGTGAAGCCATATTTGCGGTACAAGTTTTGCGCAACAGCGTTACTGACACGCACTTCGAGCGTCGCCATAATGGCATTGCGTCGTTGCGCCTCGCGCAACAAGGTCATTAGCAACAACTCACCAACACCTTGCCCACGCCACCCGGTCTGCGACGCGATAGTGCTGATGTGGCCTTCATCCACAAACATCCACAGCCCCGCAAAACCAATGATGGGTTGCTGGGGTGCAGGCGTTGGCAGACGATCAGAAAGACCTCGAATGTGCAGTGGAGCAGATCCGCCAGCCAATCGTTGTAACAGGTTGCGCGGTGCGTTAACAGATTCCGCATGTCGCAATCGGACCACGATAAAGTATCCATTTGGATTGTCAAGAATCTCATGGCGATAGGCCTGTTCGGGCCATGGAATGGGGAAAGCGGTTTTCTCTATCGCCATGACGTCTGAGATATCCTCAAGCGTCATAACATCGGCAAAGAAAATCCCGTTGTGATGAATAATGTTAGTCACTCGGTATTACACCGTCGTTTTAAGGGATACTGGCACACACCACAACCTTGCGAAGGTAGCCTGTATGATAAAAACGCCTTTTGACAACCTTCGCAAGGGTGAATGGCTCATTTCACGATCGATCACGCCGGCTGCTTTTCTGGTGGGTAAATTGGCACCAGTGTCAGCGCGTCATCAACATTCGCTCTAGTCCAGCGCGCATATCCAGTCTCGGCCAGATACCCGGCGCGGCGCAGATTGAGCGGTGCAGGAGCCATAACTGCTTCGGGACCTAGTAAAGTCATGAGTCCTGCAGGCACGTCGCCGCACACCCAGAATGGTGCATCGATGATGGCAGCCACCTCACGCCACGTCAGAATGCGCCATGCCCCGGTTGCCACTGGCTGTCCTTCATGCCACTGATAGCGTTGCACCGCGATGCGTGATCGTCCAATCTCAACCAGTGTGAGTACAGGCAGATTGACATTGGGTTGCGCGCTGACGATCACGTCAAAGGCGCTGACGCCAATGATGGGAAGATCACGCGCGGCGGCAAAACCTTTTGCGATTGCCAATCCACAGCGCACGCCTGTAAAAGAACCAGGGCCAATCGCCACAGCGACGGCGCCAACCTGTGCTGCCTTGATATCGCACGCGTCCATTAATCGGCGAATCTCGGCCGTCACGCCGGCAGTGTGGTGCCGATCGGTTTCCCACGAACTCTCTGCGCGCAGGACCTGTCCATCACGCAATGCCACACTGCTGCGATTAGTGCAGGTATCGATGGCCAGCAGGATAGGCTTGTCCGCGCCAGGAACAGGTGGAGTACGTAATAAGCTGGAGGTAGAGCGTGGACGCGGCGAGTTAAGATAAGTGATTAGAGTTGGCGGCACATTCGCCAATAGCGGACTAGCTGAAGCCGATAAAGGCGATGATTCGACGCCCTCGCCCGCTTCCTCGGCTGTTACTGACTCTTCGTAGTCCGTCATCATCTCTCACTCACCATGATTCCTGATCTCCAGTCCCTGATCCCTTTCTTCAGACCCCAAACGCACTCTTGCGAAATGCGAGCAGGATCTGCCATGTCTCCATAGTTTTGGTCGAAAACGTCATGCGTCGCTTGCTCTCATTGATCAACTCGAAGCGCACAGTGATCGCATCCAGTGTTACCAACTCCGGCGCGCGATCTGCCCATTCGATGATGGACGTGCTGCGGTCATCTTCGAGGATTTCATCCAGCCCAAGCGAACGTAGTGCGGCGCTGTTCTCGATGCGATACAGATCGATGTGATACAGAATGGCATTATCCCTCGCGCGGTGATGCTCCTGCACCAGCGTGAACGTGGGGCTGCGCAACGATTGCATGGCCCCCCATCCAGCGCCGATACCGCGCGCGAACTGCGTTTTGCCCGAGCCAAGCGTGCCAATCAGCGCCAATACCACATGGGCGGGCAGCAGTAAACCCAGGCGCGCACCGAGGCGCTGGGTCTGCTCTTCGCCATGGCTCAGGCATTCAAACGTGTATTGATCGAAAACAGGCATTGGATGCGAAAATTAAGGGTTAATCAATGGATCAAGGACGCGGAAGCCGCGCACCAGCCCTTCTTCGAAGCGATCTCCAGAGAACACGGGGTCTTCGTGCTCGATAGCGACGCCGCCATCATATCCAATCTCAACCAGCGCCGCAATATACTCGGCCCAGTTGATCTGACCGTAACCCGGGATGCGATAGCGCCAGCAGTTGTGATGAATTCCCAGAATGCCTTCGCGACGAACGTTGTCCATCAGCATCTCGGTATCCTTGGCATGCGAATGATAGACGCGCGACTTGAAATCCTTCAACGCTGTGATGTGATCGATGCCTTGCCACACCAGATGCGAGGGATCGAATTCCAGGCCAAGCGCTACTGATGGTACGCGGCTGAACATTTCCGTCCAGTTGCGCGGCGACCACGCAAGGTTCACGCTATGCCACGGGATGTCGCCCCACATGCCCGGCCAGTTTTCAAAAGCCACGCGCAGTCCCATATCCTCAGCAGCTTTGGCAATCGGACCGAAAACGAGCTCGAACCGCGCCATCGCTTCGCCATACGGGCGCTCGGGCAGGTTACCGGCCATGCTGGTAATCACACCGACGCCCAGCAGCTTCGCAATGTCAAAAATGTTGCGATAGCGCTGCAACGTCACAGCGGGATCAGCCAGCAAAGGGTTGTTATAGGTCGAGATGGCCGACAGCTTCACTTTGTTGCTTGCCAGCACTCCACCAACGCGCGCCGCAATCTCGTTCAGATCTCCCGGCGCATCCAGATTGGCAATGAGCGAGGTGGCATGCGTTTCCAACACTTGAAAACCCAGTCGCCCCGCGCGTTGTACTTCAGCCTCGGAATAATTACATAGGTAGCCTAGTTTCATTATGCGTCTCCTGTACGATAAAGGATGTTGTGCCTTATTGTACTTGCGAGAGCACTTATTCGTTTGGCTTTGGTTCAGCAGGTTGAGTAGCTTGTCGGCGGCGGCGCAACAACTCAGCCGCCGTAGCGCCTGCACGTACTGGCACCTCGGGCGCTGTCTGCGCTTGCGGTGCAACATGCGATGGCGATATCACGCTCGATTCGCCGGTCGGCGACGATGTCGGCGCCGCTGCGAACGGACGGGCGCGTGCCGCTGCGTTAGTAGGTGAACGATCGAACAACATAGCCTGCTCGACCACTAGCGATCCGCGCGACTTGGCCTCCAGCAACTGGCTCATGCGCCCGCTGCGTTCAAGAGATGCCGTAGCCAGTTCGAGCCGGCCAAAACCCAGTAACTTACGAAAGCTGATCGTGATGCGCCGCACACCAATGTCAAAAGGTAAAAGTAGCGCCGCCAGCACCATCAGCATGGGGAACAACTCAGTGCGTGATGCGGCTGCAGGCACGTTCAGTTCGAATACCTGCGCAGGTGAGTTTAGTTGCGCGCCGCCACCCAACGCTGCCCACGCATCCAGCGCAGCAGCACCGTTGTTGTTGGTGGGTGCGTACTCCTGTGAATATGGTTTGACCCACGCAAGCGTACGCTCAATACGCAGTGTGTTACTAGCGGCGACGCTGTTCGATACCGGCGCGGTGCTTTCGATGCGCATGAAGTAGGCGCCGGGCTGATTCAGGTACACCGGCGCCTCATAATGACCGGGCGCCGTTTCAATCAGTGGCGCCTGTAGCGATCTGCCAGCGCTATCGATCAGTGTGGCCACTAGTTTTGCACTTTCATCCAGCCGCGCCGGCGGAAGATCCGCTTCGATCAACGACTGATCGGCATGCTGCGTCACCCGGGCATCCACACCGGTGTCGGGTCGATCAAGAATCGTCCAGCGCACGGTCTGCGCCCAGAACTTCGGGAAGTCGGGCCAGGCAATCCACGTCTTTGCCCAACGTCCTGTCGCATCAGAAGCAAACGATGCCACACGCCCAAGGCCGTATTGCCACGTTGCAAGCAATGGGTCAGTCTCATTCGCCTTGAGGATAACCTGCGCAGCAGGTTTGGCAGTAGTGGCAACATAGCCCAGTAACTGCGGTAGCGCCGTCAAGCCGTTCATGATCGGGCTGCCGACGCCACCCTTGGCATTGAATGGCTCCTCGATGATATAGCTGCGTTGCGCCAGCGCTGTCTCTTCCGTGAAGATTGTCGGCAGATTAGATGCCTTGGTGGTCAAATGAAAGCGCCCACCACCAAGTCGGGCCAGATCCTGCAGGAACTGCACATCAGCGCCATCGCCGACTGCCACTACACTCACCGTGACATCTTCGGCATGTAATTGCCTGACCACGTCACGTGCGCCATCCTGATGCTCGGCATCATTGCCATCCGCCATCAGAATCACAAACCTGGTTGGCCGCGTCATTGTTGCAATGATGCTCTGCGCTTTAGCAAGTGATTCATTGACATAGATGCCGCCACCACCCGGCGCAATACTCAGCACAGTGTCAAGATACTCACTGCGCGTTCGCCCGGTAAACGGCCCGATGACATCCTGCGGCAGCGTGTCATACGCCATGATCGCGATCTCATCATCATCATTGATCAATTCGGCCGCGCGCGCAGCGCCTTCTGCAGCAAGGCGAATCTTCATCACCCCGTTTTCCTGCACGCTCATGCTGCCGCTCTTGTCCATCACAATCACCATGGCCACGGACGGAAAGCGGCGCGGGTCCTTGATCTGTGATTCAACCGGGAGTGTTTCCTCCAGCGGCGTTTTGAAGTAACCGCCCACGCCATAGCTGCTAGGTCCGCCGATGGTGACCAACCCACCGCCTGCATCGCGCACATAGCTTTGAATCGCCAACATGCTGCGCGGCGACAGTTCGCGCGCGGGCACATCCACCATCACGATTGACTGATACGACGATAGTGACTGCATTTCGGTAGGCAGCGAACGCGCTGTAGCCTCGTCATACAGAATAGCAGCAGCATCAAACGCTGCTTTGATCGCCGACGTCTCGTCTACCACGACGCCTTTATCACCCGGCAAAGGTGCTCCCGGCGGCACGGAAACCAGCAGCACGCGCGGCGGTCCCTCTACGATCACCGATGCGGACAACATATCGTTTTGAGCTACAGTGTCGACCTCGGCATTGATCTGCGCCTTGAATTCTGTGAAACCAGAACGTGTAGCGTTGGCGCGTACGCTGAAGTCGTTGATGCCAACGAGCAAATTCACGCTCTGCTGTGCAACAATATCGGGGCCGGAAAACACCGTCAGTTGCGCGCGCATTCCGGCATTCGAACGCACAGAGACCTGCAGCGGAATAACCTGCCCGATCGAGGCGCGTTGCGGCGCATCGACGCGCTCGACAGCTGCATCCGGACCTTCCCTCACTGTCACCGGTACGACATCCAGCCGCGCATTAACAGCGCGCACCAGCCGCGCAGCAGCATCAGCATCGCCGACAGTCTGTTGACCGTCACTGAGCAGAACGAGGCGTTTGGCATGATCAGAAGGCAGCATGGCCAGGCCGAGCCGCACGGCGCTTTCGACGTCGGTACCGGCCGTGCGCACCTGTGTGCTGAGTGCAGGTAAGTCGTTCAACGTCGACAGGCTGCGTTCCACTTGCGCCTCCGCGCCAAAGACGACGACCGCAGAGGCATCATTGCCATCCGCACGCATGGTGCGCAGCGCCTCACGCACAAACTGCAATGCAGCATCGCGACCGCTGGCGCGCATGCTGTCCGATACATCGACGATGAACGCGACAGCCAGCTTATTGTTGAAGGTGACAGCCTCGACGCCTGCCAATGAGAGGATAATACAGAGCAAAAGCAAAGATCGGATGACTAAGCCTGCCCATGCGTGCGTAGGCGCGTAATGCCCACCACCCTTTCCACGCCGACGCCGCAGCCGCGGCATAGCGATCAAAACACTGGCGGGAACAAGCACCAGCAACGCCAGAAACAGCGGCTGTGTGAACGTGATCACGCGTCCAACTATAGCAGGTCACAATATCACCTCGCATGGAGTATCTGCGCAGGGAGGATAATCGTTGATATGGAAACCACCAGTTTCTACGAACAGGTGTATGCCGTTGTTCGGCTGATCCCACGCGGGATGGTGATGAGCTACAGCGGAGTGGCGCGCCAGTGCGGTTACCCTGGTCGGGCGCGCGCCGTGGGTTATGCCCTGCATGCCACTCCTCCAACAGGACGCATACCATGGTGGCGCGTCATCAATGCGCAAGGACGCCTTTCGATTCCCAACAACGAAATATCATCGTTGCAACATGATAAACTCATCGCCGAGGGGGTGCAGGTGGGCGAGGACTTACGCGTCAATATGCGTATCTATGACGGTGAAATGATCGTATATGAAAAGATCAGGCTGAAACGTAAAACGTGATCAGTTTCACGCTTCATTTACTGATCACTGAGGTAGTCGCGCAGGCGGCGGCTATGATGGGGGTGGCGCAGCTTACGCAAAGCCTTGGCTTCGATCTGACGGACGCGCTCACGCGTCACGTTGAACATTTTGCCAACCTCTTCAAGCGTATGGGTCTTGCCATCGCGGAAACCGAAGCGCATTTCAAGCACGTTACGCTCGCGCTCGCTCAGGCTGGTCAACACCGAGCGCACCTGCTCCTTGAGCATTTCCAGTGTGGCCGAATCCATCGGCGACATCTCAGTCTGATCTTCGATGAAATCACCCAAGAGGCTGTTCTGCTCACTTCCGACAGGCGTCTCGAGTGAAATCGGTTCTGCCGATACGCGCATGATCTCCTGCACGTACTTGACGGCCTGTTCCAGCTTGCGTTCAAGCAACGGGTCGACGCTCTTGTGGTTGGACTGGGCTTCCATGATGGCGGCGAGTTCAGCTTCGTTGAGCAGATTCATCTCCATCGCCAAGTCCTCGGTCGTCGGCTCCTGTCCCATCTCCTGCGTCATGCGGCGTTGCAGGCGCGACAGTTTGTTGATCGTCTCAACCAGGTGCACTGGAATGCGAATGGTGCGCGCCTGATCGGCAATAGACCGGCTGATCGCCTGGCGAATCCACCATGTGGCATACGTGCTGAATTTGAAACCGCGCCACGAGTAGAACTTTTCGGTGGCGCGCAGCAGCCCCATGTTGCCTTCCTGGATCAAATCGAGGAACGTGATGCCGCGTCCCAGATAACGTTTGGCAATGCTGACAACCAGGCGCAGGTTAGCTCGAATCAACGATTGGCGCGCTTCCTCGGCGCGGCGATGAATATCGGCCAGATGGTCTTCGCTCTCTACTAAAGCGGGCATCCACTCACGCGCCTCATCCCATTCGATCAGCTTAGCCGGCGTCACACCATCATCGATCATGGTCAGGACATCTTCCAGCAGATCAATAAACGCAGGCGGGAGCACAATGGCCGCGAGGACCACCTCAAACAGCGGTTTGCTGATCTCTTCCACCGTCTGATCCTGCCCCCAGCCCAGTTCGCGCAGAAACTGCTGCATATAAGCAGGCGAGATATCCATATAGGCGAACGGCATCTGGCGCGCCTCGGCGATGATCATGGCAAGACGAGGTGTTTTGGTCTCTCGTTTCAGGCATGCGTCGATGACGATCTGCCACGAATTAACCATATGCAGGTAGGCTACCTGCCAGAAATCCATTTCAGTCTTGTCGGCAATTTCATGCAGCCGGGGGCACAAATGGTCGGCACTGAAGGTGGCGCACGTGCGCAATTCCTGATCGGCGCTCAACAAGGGCGTCGCGCTGATTTCGCGCAGGTACATGCGAACGGGATCATCACCCTCGCCCTGATCCACATCAGCCAGTCGGCGCGTATCGAGATCGGTCAGATCATCGATCGCTTCTTCGTCGTCTTCACCCTCGGCTAATGCGTAAGCTGCCGCCAGTTCGGCGTCTTCCTCTTCGGGCGGCATATCCAGTTCGCGACTGGCAAGTTCCACGTCGCCGGCAAATCCATAAGTGCGGACAAATGGATCCTGTGAATCGCCTGTGCTGCTATCAGCGCCACTTTCCGACATCAGTTCGGTTGATTCGTCAAAGTCTTTTGGCTCGTCCGATGCGTCACCTTTGTTGGGGCGTGTCTCTTCAACTGGGCCACCGACTGCGGGTTCCGATGGCGCATTCTGCGCATGGCGCGCTGCGCGCGTGCGCAAAGGCTCTGCTTCTTTGCCAGAAACCTGTTTGGTTGTTTTGGATGACCTGGATTCGCTCGTCACTTTATTCAAACAATCGTAATCATGCTGCGTAAGCGTAACGCCTTCTGGACACGCAGCAGCTTTGTGTTCACACCTTGAAGTTGCAGATTATACTGTGATGCCAATGGACGATCGTTGTTGCTTTGAGCATCATCGGTCATCATCACCACAGCCGAGCGATCTCGCAGCAGATTCTGCTCCCTCAATCGCAATGCAGTACGTACTGCCAATTCACGCAGATATGTTTCGTCATCGATGTTACCAGATGAATCCTCTTCCAACTGAACATCAGCTATTAATTCCAGCCAATCATCATCAGCCTCGGGTAACACCTGTCCTGTCGCCGCGTAGCTCAATTGCACAAAGCCGGCGCGCAAGGCCGGGTTGGTGAAGTCTTCATGGCTCAACATGTCAAGATTCGCACGCGTCAAAGCCACGTTGACATCCATTAAAGTCGATGGCCGCCGCGCCAAAATAGTCACCATGTGGGTTTCCAGATCGGGCCGGTTCACTGAGCCGCGAAGGCGTTCGCCCGGTCTGGATCGGAGATGCTGTTCGCCATCGCTGGACATATCCGATTCATGGGGAAAATCGGGCTCGGGGGGCTGACCTTGTACCGTCGGACGTGGTGCTGCCGTCCCGGCGGATTTCGGTTTCGGCAGCGTCGCCATGGCAGCCGCCACCGCGCGCGCACTGAGATGCAACTTGCGCCCCAGTTGTTGCACATAATAATCACGCTTTACCGGGTCAGACAAATCGCGCACGATGGGCGCAACGGCCTTCACTGCCTCTGACTTGCCGTGCGGATCGTCGATGTTGAAGCTTGCCAGTAACGTATCGATGGCATGCTCAACCACGGGGCGCGCCTGCTTGATGACCTCGCGCCAGCGATCTGGTGATTGCAGCACGATCTCATCGGGGTCCAATCCATCGGGCATGACCGCCACGCGAATGTCGGCATTGAGTTTTGACTCATGCTGAATCACACCGCGCGTATCGAACGTCGGCGTATCATCTTTATCAAGCGATTCGCGCGCCACATCAACATCGCGCATGACGGCGCGATTACCGGCTGCATCAGGGTCAAGCGCCAGCACGATTCGCGAACTCAAGCGTTTGAGCATTTTCAACTGGCTTTCAGTCAGCGACGTGCCCATGCCGGCAACGACGTTGGCAAATCCAGCCTGATGCGTGCCAATCACATCCATATAACCCTCGACCAGCACAGCTTCCTGCAGGTTGCGGATAACGGTGCGAGCGCGATCCAATCCAAAGAGCAGTCGCCCTTTGTCGAAAATCAGCGTCTGCGGTGAGTTCATATACTTCGGCTCGCTGCCATCCAGCGAGCGCGACCCAAATCCGACGGCGCGACCCTTCTCATCCTTGATCGGGATAATTAACCGGCCGCGAAAACGGTCGTAACGATGACCTTCATCATTCTCGATGGCCAGCCCGGCATCGACCATCTCCTGTGGTGTAAACCCGCGCGCACTGAGATAGTTGGACAAGGCGTGATAGTCCATCAAACTGTAACCCATGTTCCACGTCTTGATTGTTTCGTCAATGAGGTGTCGCTTGTCTTTGAGGTAGGCGCGACAATTGGCGGCCTGTGGCGCACTGATGAGAAGCTGATGGAAATAATCCGCTGCCTGCGCAGTGGCCATGCGCAACCGCTCCTCCTGTCCCTCATTACGAATCTGGTTCTCGTTGCGTTGTTCGAGTTCAACGCCCACCCGTTGAGCAAGTTCACGCAAAGCCTCAAAAAAGGTCAGCCCCTCTTTCTTCATCATGAATGAGAAGACATCGCCCTGTTCGCCACTTGAGAAATCCTTAAAGGTCTGGGTTTCTGGAAAGACGAAGAAAGAAGGTGTGCGCTCATTCTGGAATGGCGACAGGCCTTTATAGCTGCGCCCACTGCGGGTCAGCTTTACATATTTGCCAATCACCTCAACGATATCAGTGCGGCTTCGAACGTCATCAATAGAGGACATGGTTTCATTGTAAAAGAAGAAGATGAGAAGGTTTATCAGACACGGTATAATCCGGGACATGGTCTTAAACGTATTTCTCGGCATAGCACAAGTCGTCCTTGCCGTCGCGTTAATTGTTGCGGTTCTCGTCCAGAGCAAAGGCGAGGAACTAGGCGGCGTTTTCGGCGGCGCACAGAGCGTATATCAGACACGACGCGGCGTTGATCGATTGCTCTTCACGATTACAGTATTTCTGGCGATTGCGTTCTTTATTCTCGCTGTCGTTAACGTCATTGTTTCTGCGCCCAAGTGATCAATGCGATCATTTCGCCTGCCGCTACTCCTGATCATCATCGGCGTGGCGGTGATTGCATTCATCGTCTACCAACTGGCGCCCCGAAGCACTGTGACAGTGCCGGATACGGGTGGGACTTATGTTGAGGGCGTGGCAGGCGCGCCGCAATACATCAACCCGCTGTTGTGCCAGTTGCATGACGAAGACCGCGATCTGTGCAGCCTGACGTTTACAGGGCTGACGCGGTTCACGGAAACAGGCGAGGTAGTCCCCGATCTCGCCAGCACCTGGAGCATTTCGGACGACGGCATCACCTATACTTTCAAGCTGCGTGACAATATCATGTGGGATGACGGCAAGCCGATCACGTCCGATGATGTGATGTTCACAACGAAGATGCTGCAGGACCCCGGCTACCCGGGACGCACGGACATCGGCGCCTTATGGCAGACGATCAAAGTCATCCGCGTTGACAACCAGACTGTGCAGTTTCGCCTGAGCCAGCCGCTGGCACCCTTTCTGGACTTCACCACCATCGGGCTATTGCCACAGCATGTGCTTTCAGGAACAGCGGCCGCAGACCTGAATAAGCTGACTTTCAACCTGCAACCCGTTAGCAACGGCCCGTGGCGCGTGGTCGAAGTCAACACCAATGGCAACCGCGTGTCATCGATCGCGCTTGAACCTTCGGCAAATTATTACGGGCAAAAGCCCAACCTGTCGCGCCTCATCTTTCGCTACTATCCCAACGTGCAAGGGGCTTTTGACGCTTACCGCAGCGGCGACGTAGACGGTTTCGGCAACCTGTCCATGGCAGACTCGAATCGCGCCGAAGAGCGCAGTGACTTGACTGTCTACAATGCCACCAAGTCGCGCTATACGGCCGTGTTCTTTAACCTGCGCAAAGATAGCGGCGCCATTGCCCTGATGGAAAAGGAAGTACGTCAGGCGTTGATGCTGGCGCTCGATCGCGATAAGCTAGTGCGTGAGGTGCTAGACGGTCAGGCCATTGTCGCCGATACACCCTTCATCCCTGGAACGTGGGCTTATCACACCGGCGTGCAGCACTATGGTTATGATCCGGTGCGGTCAACGCAGTTGTTGCGCAATATTGGATATGAACTGGCAACCGTGGCGCCCTCCAACGTGTCGGTGTGGCAGAAGAACGGTGAACCGATTGCCTTTACTTTGCTGACGCAAGATGACCCC
>CAIQQO010000102.1 GCA_903873965.1 uncultured bacterium | reverse complement strand
GGTCTCAAGAAAGAATTGACGAAGGGATGCAAAAAGGATTAATAGTCTTTTCGAAAACTGGGATTCCGTATGTTAAGCGCTATTTTGATGATAACGAAGGGACAAGAATTGGAGATATTTGGGATGACATTAACCCAGTAAACCAGGTCGCGAAAGAGCGACTAGATTATCCAACTCAGAAACCTGAGGCTCTATTAGAAAGGATCATAAAAGCTTCATCTTTGTGGTTCTGGTACTACGCTCGCCGTTGCTGAGAAGTTAGGTAGGCGTTGGATCGGTTGCGATCTCGGTCGATATGCGATCCACACGACACGCAAACGGTTAATGGATATTCCGGGTTGCAAACCTTTTGAAATATTGAATCTCGGACAATACGAACGTCAGGTATGGCAGGGCATCACGTTTGCCGGGCAGAAGCAGACCCAGCAGATGCTGGTGTTCGAATACCTGAAGTTCATCCTCGAACTGTATGGCGCGCAGCCATTGCCTGGCACCGTGCAACTCCACGGCAAGAAGGGTGGCGCGATGGTGCATGTCGGTGCGGTCGATGCGCCAGTCACCATCGATGAAGTCAATGCCTGCCTGGCCGAATGCAAGACGATACGCCAGAAGGAATTGCACATCCTTGGCTGGGAATGGGAAATGGGCCTGACGGGCTTGATGGTTGAGGAAGCCAAGGCGCAAGGCATCAAGCTGCTCCTTCTTACCATCCCGCGCGAGGTCATGGAGCAGCAGGCCGTCGACAAGGGCGACGTGCGGTTCTTCGAACTGGCGTATCTTGAGGCTGCACCGCAGGTGAAGGACCGTTCGGTGACGTTCAAGCTAACCGACTTCGTGATTCCCAATGATGAACTGATCCCGCCCGATGTTCGCGCCAAGATCAAGAAGTGGTCGGACTACGTCGATTATTGGGCGGTGGACTGGGACTTCCGCAACGATGCCTTTGTCAACGGCTGGACGTCGTACCGCACGCGCCAGGATCGCACGCTGCAACTGAAGACCGAAGCGCACGAATACGCGCAACCCGGCACGTACCGCGTTCTGGTCAAGGTCATCGACATCTTCGGCAACGACACATCGCAGGCATTTGAAGTGAAGGTGAAGTAATGCCAACCGCAATAGCTTCCACCATTATCCCGTACGATCGCGCTTTACCCGAAATACCCGATCGGTCGCCCTATACCTGCCCGGATGCCTACCTGGAGAAACGCGGTGCAGGCGATTACAGGATCGTAAAAGAGCGTCGTCCCAGCAGCATGTTTCTGGTGGAAAAGCTGCGCCAGACCGTCAATGCGTGGCGCAAACAGAACTATCCGGGGCTGAGCGACGTCACGCGCCGGTTGTTCCAGTTCTGGTTCGAAGACGATCACCTTTTGCCCGATGGCACATTCTGGCGTTACTGGTGGGCGCAACGTGAATCGGTCGAGACGTTGATTTACCTGACCGAGGTGTGCGGTTATGCTGATTTTGCGCCGTTGGCACAAGCGTATGGCGAAACACCCGAACTTGGCATGCTGACGTTGCCGTTCAACATCGAAACCAACCGAGATGGGCAACGCCTGTTGCGGCGGTGGGTACCGGAGTTGGAGAAGGAATCCGCGGTGGATTTGCCGGAAACCAACCTGCTGCGCTACGCCTTCAAGATGGCCACCGGCACCGGCAAGACCGTGGTGATGGCGATGCTCATCACGTGGTCGCTGCTGAATCGCCGCCTTAACCCGCAGGCAGCTCGCGCGAAAGGCGGCCTCTATGCGGATAATTTCCTGATCGTCGCGCCCAACGTGATTGTGTACGAACGTTTGAAGAAGGACTTTGCCAGCAACCGCATCTTCAACGAATTGCCCCTGGTCCCGCCCGAATATAAAGACGAATCCGGCTTGAAGGTCATTCTGCGCGGCGACAGCGCCCAGCCCGATCGTGGCGGGAACCTGTTTCTGGTGAACATCCACCAGATTTATGAATCCCGTGATGAGGAATGGGATCCGGCGAATGCTATCGATGCCATCCTGGGTCGCCCGCCGAAGCAAGATTTGGCATCCTATCAGTCCTCCATGCTGGAGCGCATCAAAAGCCTGGACAACCTGATGGCGCTGAACGACGAGGCGCATCATGTCCACGATGATGATCTGTCGTGGAATCAGACGTTGCTGGCGTTGCAAAACTCCCTTAAGGAAAAGACCGGTCATGGGCTGTCGCTGTGGCTGGATTTCTCGGCTACACCCAAAACGCAGGCCGGCACGTACTTCCCCTGGGTCATCAGCGACTACCCACTGGCGCAGGCAATAGAGGACCAGATCGTGAAGGCGCCGTTGATAATCCACACCACCGTCAAACGCAAAGACCTGCCTCTTGTGACGAAGGAGAATGTCGCGCGTGTCTATAACGACTGGATCGCGGTGGCGCTGGACCGCTGGAATGAACACTCGAGGGTTTACGGTGAGGTTGGCCAGAAGCCTGTTCTATTCATCATGGCTGAACGCACCACCTATGCCGATGTCATTGCCGAACACGTTCGGCATGCCACTGGTCTGAGCGAGAAAGAAGTGCTGGTGATCCACACCGACACGAATGGCAACCTGACCAAGGGCAGGCTGGAGGAAGCGCGCGACGCCGCGCGCGACGTGGACAATCCAAAGAGCGCCGTCAAGATTATCGTCAGCGTGTTGATGCTGCGTGAAGGGTGGGACGTGCGCAACGTGACCGTCATTCTCGGGTTGCGCCCGTTTACAGCCACAGCGGAAATTTTGCCGGAACAGGCGGTTGGTCGCGGTTTGCGACCGATGACTGGTATCAGCCCTGACCGCCGCCAGACGCTTGAGGTTATCGGTACCGAGGCTTTTGAAAACTTCGTGCAGGAGTTGGAACATGAAGGGGTGGGAATCGATACCGTCAGCGAACCGCCGCCCATGCCGATCAAGATCTATCCGATCAAAGAGCGGGCGCGCTATGACGTCGCGATTCCGTTGACACGACCGCGCTATACCCATGCCTATCGCAACCTGAAAGACCTTGATCCGTATAAACTCAAGCCGATTTACCAGGCCGGCGTGTTGGCTGAGGAAGTAGCGATTGAGATTGAGATGACGTTTGCGACTACCGGAACGACCGTGTCGGCAGGCATAGTGCATCCTGGCCAAACGCAACTCAGCCAGGATTTTATGCGCGATATGACGCAATTAATCGAACGGCAACTGGGGCTTGAAGGGCGTTTTGCGGAGCTGTATCGGCTGGTCAAGCACTATGTCCAGCATCGCTGCTTTGGCGTTGAGGTTGACCTCGACGGCGAAGACATCATGAAGCGGATGCGTGATCCGCTGTTGCAGGATGGTATTGTGGCCTTCCTCAGCCGCGAGATTGCCCAACTCTCCGTGCAGAAGGTGGACATCGAGTTCGAGAATGCGGAGTTCCGTCTATCGGAAACACAGGCGTTCATGTGGAAGCGCCAACATCTGGCATGCAAACACACGATCTTCAACGAATGTGCTGTTTATAACAATCTGGAGGCGCGTTTTGCGCAGTTCCTCGATGCCGCGCCTGATGTCGCACGATTTGCCGCATTGGCCGAGACATTTACTCGCTTCCGCGTGGACTATCTGAGTGCAACCGGCGCAATCAAGTTTTACTACCCCGATTTCGTCGCCGTGCAAAAAACAACCAAGGGCGAGGTCAATTGGATCTGCGAAACCAAGGGGCAGGAGCGCGAGGACGTGCCGTATAAGGATGCCAGCATCGAAGAATGGTGCCGCAAGATTTCGGCGCAAACCGGCCAGGACTGGCGCTACTTGAAGATCCCTCAATCCAAGTTTGAGACTTTCCACGGAAATAGCCTGGAGCTATTGACGCAACATCTCGCCGGCGCGACCAACACGCCGAGTATGTTCGTCCGTTCATCGTAGGAGGTAGATCGTGACTATCTGGCAATGCATCGCCCTGGCGTCATTCAACCGGATACGGCGTGACGTGCACGACATCAAAAACCCTTAGGGTGTGCGCATCGTGCCGCCATCTCTGCAAGTCACACCCAAAGGGTTTCGGGCGAGATGGCGGCGCCACAGGGCCCTCGATATACAAGCTATGAAAGGTTGATGCGCGCCAAATCGCTGACCGATGTATTCTAGGCTTGAGTGAACAGCACTGGCGGTTTGCGGTGAATTTTTGCCCATTTACTATCGTTACATGCGGTTGCATCTAGCAAGTAAACGAGCCATTAACTTGTTGTATTGAATCTGCTCCCCCGCGCATGGCGTCTCCCCCCGCTGTGCGCGGTTTTCGTCCTATACTACAGTCACGCCCAACAACATTCAGGGCGTCATCGGGCGCTGAATAAGTCCACAGATTTCGCAGATTCACGCAGATATGAGTGCCCGTTGCACTGGAGTGCGTTTTCCTGCGCAATCTTCCGAATCGGCTTAATCTGTGTC
>CAIQQO010000101.1 GCA_903873965.1 uncultured bacterium | reverse complement strand
GACTGAATTTGATACTCAGCCTTCACTTCGTCATGCACGTCAAAGCTCATCCTTGCGATGAACGTTTGCAATGCGCGTGCTTCCACAAGCGCCATGTTGTCTGGCTCCTGTGACGATGTTTCGCTGAATGACGTAAGTGGATTGTTCGCTCCACGCCCCAGTAGTTCACCGATTACCTGTAACCGCAGGGTGCGTTGTTCCTCAACAGACGTGTAGCGTACCGGATCGTCGCGCTTCTTGTCACGCGGGAACCATCCTTCAACCGCCAGCGCCAACCGGCCACGGTCAATGTCCCATGTGGACTGGACGTTGTTAATCAACAGCATCTCCATAATCGACTTTGCCCTATGCACTTTTCACCTCTCTACGGAAATAACATACTGCTTCGTTCTTCCAGCGACACTGGTGTACTTCGATTAATACCCAGTCAACAAGCGCGTGTTCACTCACGATGCGGTCATAGGTGTGATCGTTGACCTTGACTGGCTTGTACTGCCATCGCTTTTTTGTCTTCATATAAATATTTTCCCAGTAAATACTCCCCCTGTAAACTTTTTTCGCAGGGGGATTATTTCGTTCACCATCCAAACCCGATTTGAGAATCAGGTACTTGATAACCCTTCGTGCGCTTCTTTACGCCAGTGCGCTTTAGCTCAGTAAAGATCAATACGGCTTGCTTTTCGTCAATCTTTGCCTCAGCTTCAGCAATGGCAGCTTCCGTGATGGCAGACTCGACAGCGTTTGGCGCAACCAAATCAACCACTGGGACAACTACCACCTCGCACTTCACCTTGAAGTTCGGATCGTGCAGCTCACGCAGCCATTCGATGATTTCCGCAATGGAGAACGAATCCTCCGTCACAGCACCCTCTTCCTCTGATACCTCACTTGTCTCTATGTGAACGTTGTCGCTCTGTAGTTCCAAGTCAAGTATGGCGAGGTTGCGGCGCATACGGTCATACTTCTCAGTGTGTTCCCACGGCTTGTCGATCTCAACTTCCAGTAGCTTTTGCTTGGCTTTGTGGATGTTAAGCAGCTCGAGAGAACGCTTGTAGCGTATCGCTGAATCACGGAGTTGCATGTCCATGCTTTGTATAACACCAAAGGTAGTGTCCGTGATCTTTGCCGAATAGTACGAGATCATCTCGTCATTGATAATTGGCCACACTTCAGGATCGGCTAGTGGATTGGCGAACGCCTTGATACACAGCTTGAATCCCTTGTACGAACCAACCTCAATGAACTTATACCCTTCGATGGAGATCATCTGATCGTGCTTGACGTTCTGGTAGCACATCTCCGCGAGGTCATGGAGTCGCTTACCGGCACTTTCGCGCTTGGTAAACGTATCCATTGTGTCGTCAAAGGGCTTGCTGACCAGTTTCATCGAGAACTCAGTGTCCTCGTGCGCCTTTACGTTGGCGTAAACCGCATGATGCAACTCGCTCTCTGCCGCAGCGAACTTGATGTCATTGGGCAGTTGGACTAAACCGAATTGCATGTTGGACTTGGAACTGCGCCACGCCGCCATGAGGTGACTCATCTTGGTAAGCTCAGTCTCAAGCGCCACTTTCTGCATGACCTTGGGATTGCCACTGGCTAATGCTTTCACCGCGCTCATGGTCAATACCATGTCGCCCACATCCTCCGCAGTACGGGCGGTGATCTCACCGGCCATGATCTGCGAGATGAAACGGGCTTTGGTTTCAAGCGTCTGCCACACGTAACCATCGAAGCTGCCCTCAGTCACGTAGTTGAAGATGGCTACTTCGGGGTACTCATTGCCACGACGCATCATGCGCCCTTCGCGTTGTTCGATGTCGGCTGGACGCCACGGGGCATCCAGATTGTGCAATGCCACGAGTAGATTCTGGACGTTCATGCCAGTACCCATCTTCTCTGTAGAGCCAATGAGTACACGCACTACGCCAGCTCGCACCATGCCGAACATTTCGCTACGCTGTGCTGGCGTCTTACAGTCATGGATGAATCGCACCTCGTTATCGGGGATGCCCAACTTAATCAGCTTGCGCTTAATCTCGTTGTACACGTCATTCATGACCTGCAAGTCAACTACATCGTCACTCTCGACTTCTATAGTCGGGTCAACCTCGACTTCCTCACCTTCCTCAGCCTCGACAGGTCGAATCTTCTTGGGCGTACCGAGGTCACAGAAGATCAATTGCACGCCATTGCGCGGCTTGCTGCCTTCCCAGATGCGTACCACGTTGGTGACGCAGGTGTTGATCTTGCCGCCTGGATTGTCCGAAGCCTCTGCTACCACCAGTCTCATATCCAGTGCAGCCTTGCGGCCATCGCCTGTGATTTTGAGCATGTTGTCCTCCCACGGT
>CAIQQO010000100.1 GCA_903873965.1 uncultured bacterium | reverse complement strand
TGTGGAAGTGAATAAAGCACCAGGCGGACTAGACGACGGATATCACTTCTTAAGCGCTAGATGCATGGGATGTGCGCACTGGAACAACAAGAAGCACTATCGAGGATGCGACGCATTCCCTGGTGAAGACACGATTCCAATAGAGATATGGAATGGCGAGAACGATCATACCCAACCGTACCCAGGTGACAACGGTATTCAGTTTGAGCCAAAGCCGCCCAAGGGAGCCAAGCTATGAGCACATCATCATATATTCAGATCACGGTTGACAATGAGGCGTCGCGGTTTCTGCGGGATGAGTTTGGGGCGGTGAAGTTTCGGCAGACGCTGCGGCGGGGGATGGAGCGCGGGATGCTGAAGGTGCATGGGCAGATACCGGAATATCCGCCGCCGCGGGCAATGACGCAGGTGGGGCGCAGCTCAAAGTTGTGGAGCAAGGGAGCGCGGCGCGTGGCCGGGAAATCAAGTCGGTGGTGGGCGTCATCGTATCGGCGGACGGGGACGCTGGGGCGGTCGATTACGACGAGGGTCGAGGATGCAGGCGATGGCGTGAAGGGCGTGATCGGGACTAATGTGAGCGTGAAGACCGAGAGCAGCGGTTATGCGCAGTATGTGATTGGCGATCCGCAGGCGTGGATGCACCAGGGGAGATGGTGGCAGTTGGTCAAAGAGGTTGAGAAGCATAGCGATGATGTGGTGAATGCGATCAATGAAGAGCTTGATGCGGCGATTAATCGCGGCTAAGGCGCAGAGGGCAACCGCCTTGCGGCCTTGCGTGCCTACTTGACAACCGGAAACAAAAGTTCTAGTATTGTCTATGTAACGCGGGCGTTTGACGACCGGCGGCAGTTTTAGAAACTAACGCGGGTGCGGATAAGCTTGTGTGAGCGCGATCCAATTTGGGTCGTATCACATTGCTTTTCGGCACCCGCGTTTTTTGTTGTAGCGAAGGTGGGTGCATGTTTATTCCGATCACGAAGGTAGACGCGGTAAGGCGCGAGGTCTGGGGAACTGCGGGCGAGGAATCGCCTGATAAGAGCGGCGAGATTATGGACTGGGATACCTCGGTGCCGTTGTGGCGGGAGTGGTCGAAGTCTATCCAGGATGCGAGTGGGGGCAAGAGCCTGGGCAATGTGCGCGGTATGCACAATAACGTGGCAGCCGGCAAGGTGATCTCGATTGAGTTTAACGATCAGAGGCGCACGATCCCGGTTGGCGTGAAGGTGGTGGACGATAACGAGTGGCACAAGGTTGAGGAAGGGGTTTATACCGGCTTCAGCGTGGGCGGCGCGTACGAGAAAATCTGGCAGGATGGCGCGAATAAGCGTTATACCGCGCGGCCTTCTGAGATTAGCCTGGTGGATAACCCGTGCATGTATGGCGCGACGTTCCAGATGGTGAAGGCAGATGGCGCGATAGAGCTGCGCAAGTTTGAGCAAACTGCTGTGGCTGATAAACGCAAGAGCGCGATGGAATCGACCGATTTACAGAAGGCCGGAGCGCGGCATTCCGCTACAGACAACTCGCTGATTCAGGAGATGCACGATAAGTCGGTCGCCCTGGGCGCTACGTGTCAATCAGTTGCGAAGCTACATAAAGACGCGGCTGGGATGGATACCGATATGGGGCGAGGAATCGCTATGAGGCGAGGAATCGCCGATGCCGACTCGCCTGAAGGGGAACCGGCAGCATGGTCGGCGTTTACGCATTCGCTTGAAATCTCCAACGTGGCTGACGCGATCGGGCTGGTGGCGCGCATCGCGGGATCGATGGCTGATACCGATGCGGTGTGTGCATCGAAGTTGAGCGAGGCTGTGAGGCTGATAACCGAAGCGCTTGCGGGCAAGGCGGCAACGATGAACGCGGCAATGCAGGCGGCTGCGGCAGAAGAAGCGGCAGAAACGCCGGAGCCGGAAGAGCAGGCAACGCAACCTTCGGTTGAAATCCCGGCAGAAGTATTAGAACAGGCGGTCAAGGCGACATTGCAGAAGATGTTGCCTGATCTTGTGGCGCGGTCTGTGACAGCGCCATTGGCGAAGGCTGAAGGGTTGAGCAAGCTTGAATCATCCGTGAGTGACTTAACGGCCCGGCTGGGCGCGTTTGACGAGCGGCTGAAGAAGGCGGAGCACCCCGACAGCGGGCCGGTGTTGCGCGAAGTGGGCGGAGCGTTTGCCGGCAACGGCAACGGCATGAATGAAGACGCTGTGTTAGCCAAGATGATTGCGGAGGAGCCTGACCCGGCCATGCGGCAACGCCTCATGATGAAGCGGGCGGAGGCTTCGATTCGCAACGTTCAGGCGCGCGGCGGCAATCCTATTCGATAGAGAGGAAGGAAAGAAAATGGCACCTATTGGAAGTATGTCTGAGATGTCGCAGGAGACGCTCAGTCAGATTATTGAAGCGACTCGAAACAGCATGGGGCAGTCGGTGTATACCAACCCTGCTCTGGCGAAGGCAAACACGACTGCGGGTATTACGCAGGCGACCGGGCTGGTCTGGTATGACCTGCAAACGCCGGCAAAGAATTTGTTTCCGGTCATTACGCCGCTGGTAAACATGATCCCGAGGCGATCGGGCAACGGCGGCACGGCGACGAACTGGCGCGCGGTGACTGGCATTAACGTGCTGAGCCTGCAGGGGTTTGTACCCGAGGGCGTGCGCGATGGTTATAGTTCGACGACTGAGAACGACTATAGCGCGTCGTACAAGACGATGGGCGCTGAGAACTATGTGACGTTCGAGGCGGTGAATGCGGCAGTGAACTTTGAGAACATTCGTTCCACGACGGCGCAGCGCCTGTTGTGGGACGCCATGATCCGGCAGGAGCAGGCGTTTATTGGCGGGAATTACTCGATTGCGCTGGGCACTGTGGGGACGGTGACAGCAGCGGCAGCGACTGGCGGGAGCGTGGCGAACGGGACGTATAACGTGATCTGCGTGGCGCTTTCGCAGTCGGGATTGAGCGCGGCGTCGCTTTCGGGCGGGATTCCGACGCTGGTGACGGTGACGCCTGCGGATGGCAGCGCGAACTTTACCTTCGGCGGCGGGTCTTCGATGAAGAGCGCGGCTACCGCTGTGACCACCACGACCGGCAACAACACGATTACGGCCAGCGTGACGCCGATTGCGGGCGCGTTCGGGTATGCGTGGTTTGTGGGCACGGCGGGAAACGAAGTGATTACGGCGATCACGACTGTGTCGAGTGCGTCGATCTCCAGCCTGGCTGGAGCGGGCACGCAGAACGCGAGCGCGGTGACGACTGATCGTTCCACGAATGCGTATGCTTACGATGGCTTGCTGGCGCAGGCGCTCAAGTCGGGCAGCAATGCCTACACTAAGGCGCTGAGCGCGAAGCTGACCACCGATAGCGCGGGCGGGATTACTGAGATCAACACGATGTTGAAAGATCGCTGGGATAACTACCGGTTGTCGTTCGACCATCTGTTTGTGAATTCGCAGGAGATGGACACGATTCGGCAGCTGGTGATTAAGAATAACGGCGCGCCGTTGATCCGCTTTGCGGGCGATATGAACCAGCCTGCGATGGGTCTGATCGGCGGGGCGGTGGTGGGGCAGTACGTGAACCCGTTTACGATGGGCGGGGGGCAGTTGATCAAGATTCATCTGCATCCGAATGTGCCGGCGGGGTGTGTTCTGGGGCTGACAGAGACACTGCCGTACCCGGTGAACAATGTGCCGAACGTTTTAGAGTATATCTACCGGCAGGACTGGTATCAGCTCGAATGGCCGATGCGCACACGCCGGTATGAGACGGGCGTGTATACGGATGGCGTATTGGCGCATTATTTCCCGCCATCGATGGGCGTGATTTACAACATCACAGCGGGCATCTAAGAAGGCGGAGACAAGAGGACAGAGGAGGTTGGCGATGAATAGGTTAAAGGGAATTGTGTCGATTGTTTTGAGTGTGGCTGTTGTGGCTGCGCTGATTTTCGGGTTCTATGGGAAGACGCAGGCGGGGCCGTCGGTGCCGTCTAATGTGGTGGTGGGCAGGTGCGCGACGCCGGGGGTGCAGACGTTGTACTCGGCCATTATCACGCAGACCACACGCGGGGCGGTGATCGGTAATGCGCTGGTGGGGCCGTATTGCAGCCTGGTAGATATTCAGTGGACGCTGTCTACGAGCGGGACGGCAGCTAATGGCGTGACACTGGCGTGGCAGGTGAGCAATGACAACAGTAACTGGGCGACTGCGAGCACGATTACGAGCGGGATTACATCTACGGCTGCGGGAGATATGGTGGAGGTGGCCAACTTCGGGCTGTACAGCTCGGTGTATGCGACGTTGACCAGCACAGCACAGGTCACACTTACGGCCATCGGGCTGTTCAAATAGGCTATGAAGTTCACGACAACACTGGGCCACATGGCGCATGGGGAGTTGTCTTTCATGCCGATCGACGGCGTGGTGGATATTTCGGCTGAGCATGTCGAGAAGTTCGACGTATTCATCCGCGCCGGGTTGCTTGTCCCTGTTGTGGATGTGCCTGTGGTTGATGACAGCGGCGAGCCGACGCGAGGCGCGCAGCGCGCGGCGCGAGGTAAGCGGCGCATGGAAAGCGAGGGGCGCATGGAACGCGAGGGGCGCAATGGGTGACTATTGCACGCTGGCGCAGGTGCGCGAGGAATTGGTCAAGCAGGGCACGGGCAGTGTGGATGATGCGGCGATTACGGCGCGCATCCCGCGCGTGACGGCGCTGATCAATGCCAAGTGCCGCCATTCGTTCGATCAGGAAACGATTGTGGCCGAACAGCGGCGCGGCGTTGAAGTGATCGTGGATCACGATGGCGACTTGCAAATCACGGTGTCGAAAGGGTATTGCCAGTCGGTCAGCGCGGCGGCGGTGTCGGGCAACCTGATGGCATGGCAGGCGCTGGATGTGGCGAAGTGCGACATTGATGGTTATGTGTTGACGTTTATCAATCAGCCGATCAGCCTGGCGCGTAATGGCAAGCGGTTTGCGCGGATCAGCTATGTGGGCGGCTATGCCACAGGCGCGCATGAGCTGGATCTGCTGGCGCAGGCAGCGTGCCGCTGGACGGCGTTTGCGTATATGAAGCGGCAGGCGCCGTTTGAGGTGATTGCGTATCCGGATATGGGGCAGGTGAGCGTTCCCAGCGTAGCGCCCGGCGACGTGATGGAGATGCTGGAGACGTTTATCAGGCGGCGGCCATGAGTTATGCGATTGTGCCTGCCATGACGGCGCTGGCGTCGCTGATCCGGACAGCGCTGGTACCCGCATCATTGAATTATGTGTATAGCGATATCCCGCTGGTGTTCAGCGAGAGCGCGCCGGTGATGTTCTTCGAGTATCGGGGCGGGCAGAACCAACCTGATAGCGAGGAGCAGATCCAGTCGGCGACGCGGACATGGCGCGTGGATTGCGTGGCGCTGCAGTGCCTGATGAGCGAGGCGGATTCTGCGGACAAGCTGACCAAGGCATTTGTCGGAACGTTTTATGACTTGATGCGGAACAACCCGACGTTATCGGGCACGGTCGATAAGGCGATTGTGACTGATGACGCTGTGCAGGCGTTTCCGGTGAACGGCGGGGCAGCAGGGCAGTCGGCCGTTTATCTGGCGAATGTGTTTACGCTGGAGATCACGGAGTACAAGGTATGAGCGCCATCGTTTCGATTTTCAACGGGGTAGCGGCGCAGGCGGTGACTGTAGGGGCTGTCACGCCGACGGTTTACAACATCGATACTCTGCCGGCGGCGGTTGCGCCGGCGCAATTGCCGTGTCGGTTGATGTTGCCGATGGACGCCAAGACGGAAGCGACGAGCGGGCAGTTTCTGGGCTTCGGGACGATTTCGACGGTGACATGGCGCATTACGGATTTGATGCTGTGGACGCCGGTGCTGAGCGGCGCCGGCATTCATGATTATGCGCTGACGCTGGTGCAGTATGCGGGCGCTTATATGGATATGCTGCGGAAGATTCGCGCGCCTGCGCCGATCACGAGGATCACCAATTGGTCGGCTCAGCCGGGGCGGTTTCAGTATCCGCTGCGCAGCGGGCGCTGGTACTTTGGCGTGGAATGCATGATCGAGGTACAGGAGATTTTGAGTGGATAAGCCTGAGATGACAGAGGGTGGAAGTCAGAGGGTGGAAGTCGGAGATCGGAGGGCGATCTATATGGGCGCCGGCGCGTTTGTGATGGGGATTCCGGCGCGGGATATCACGGTTGAGGAATGGGACGCGATGCCACCTGAGACGCAGACGGCCATCGCCCAGTGCGGTCTCTACACCATCTATCCGTCGTTTAGCAAGGAGTAAGCAATGCCTGGTTTTATTGATCTAGTTCGTGTCAACGCGGGCAAGGAAACCACCTGGGGAACCAAGGTGACTGCTACCGCAAGTCTGATGGGGGTGAAGGATTTTAAGCTCACGCCTATCGTGGAATCGGAAGTGCTGAAGGATGTGCGCGGGTCGCTGGTGCCGGGCGTGTTGAGCGTCGTCAAGAAGATCGGCGGGTCGGGCACGTTGTCGCGGTATGCGTCGTATGAGGATGCGCCGTTTACGCTGGATGCGCTGATGGGGCTGGCGACGCCGGTATTCACCACGGTGTACACGTATTCATACGGCGCGCCTACGACCGGCATGCCGGCGTCGCCGCGAATCCAGACGCTGTATCAGTTCAGCAATGACGCCAACTCCGTGCAGGCGTATTACTACATGTGCGGGTCTGTGCTGAGCAAGTTGACAGTGAAGGCAGACTCGCTGTCGCCGGTTGAGTTCAGCGAAGATTACATCGGCAAGCAGGTGTTGAACGGCGTGGTGGGCGATGTGGGCACGCCGGTTGACCGCACGATTACGCCGATCATGGGCAATGACCACTCGTTGTATATCGATGCGTGGGCGGGGACTATTGGCGCGACGGCGATTACGCCGGATGCTTATAGCCTGGAGATTTCGATTGATCCGCCGCGCGAGCTGGTGTATTACCTGGGTAGCGCTCTGCCTGTGACATGGAAGGATAACCGCTGGAAGGGCAGTATGAAGCTGACGCTGGAGTTTAATACGGCGAACAAGGCTTATTTTGACGCGATCCTGGCGGGTACAAGCAATTTCCAGAAGCAGATCCGCAACAAGTTCACGAATGGCACTCAGTCGCTGCAGTTCGATTTTGCGGGGACGAATGTGAAAGCGCCGCAGGTGTTTACGAATAAGAACGGCGTGCTGACCATCGAATTTGAGTTGGAAGGTCAGTACAACAGCGCGCTGGCGAATTGGTTCAAGGCTGTCGCGGTGAATGGCGTTACGGTGATGCCGTAGGAGGGTATGTGGCGAAATTGGTGCTTAAGTTTCCGGATCAGAACGCGCCGGGGTATTTGCGTTTTATGAAGGCCGCGCCGGATATGCGCGCGAAGCTGGCGGATCTGAGCGCTGCAATCCGCAGCGGGACAATGAGCGCAGGGCAGATTGACGAACTCGTCGATGTGATGCTGTTGTTTACGGTGGAGCCGGCGGATAAGGGTGTGGCGCGGGAGATGATTTTTGACGCGAGCGCGGATGATATTGCGAATTTGCTGGCTGCGTTGACCGCCGGGGTGTGACGTAAGGCGGGTAACGCATGGCAGATAAGAATGTCACGATTGAAGTGGTGGCCCATGGCGACGCAGCGATTGCGGCGCTGGGGCGCGTGGCGGATTCTGCCGACCAACTTGGCGCAAAGGTTGTCAATGTCGGCAAGAGCAACGGGGCGTCGGCAGATCACCTGGATAAAATCGGCTCGCAACTGAACAGCCTGCAAGCACTGCCGGGGCCGTTGGGCGATACTATCGGGAAGTTGGCCGGCGCGTTTGAGATGGTGGGCACTGCGGCTACTGTGGCCGGCGGCGCTGCGGATGTTGCGTTTGCGCCTCTGGTGGCGATTATTGCTGTGCTGGTCGTCGCTATCGGTGGGGCTGTCATAGCCATGAAGGGTCTCTATGACATGGCCGCCCAGTTTGTGGATAAGGCGAAGGAATGGGGACTGGCCGTGAATGAGTTCAAGGAACTCACCGGCGCGTCGGTAGAGGCATCGTCGGCGATTCTGGTGCTGGGCAAGTCGGTGGGCGTGACGGCTGAAGAGATGACGCAGATGGCCACGGCTCAGGCGCGCATCATGGGCGCTGCTAATGAGCAGATGGAGAAGATCAGTCAGGCGGAGACGGACGCCAAATCGAGCGCGCAGGCTAGAGAGCAGCAACTGTTCCAGGGGCACAATGATAAGCTGGTAGGCATCCACCAGAAGGCGACAGATGATCTTGCCGCGCAGGATGAGCGGGCAAGCCAGCAGGCAGAGGGCTTCCGGCGGCAGTCGGATCAGAGCGATGAGGCGTATCAGCGCCAGGCGGCGCAGCGCGACGAGCAGTATCAGCGCGCTGCGGCTGATCGTGAACAGCAATACGGTCAGAACGTCGCCGATCTGCGGGCGCAGATGTCGGACGCTGAGGAGAGTTACGCTGACAGCAGCGCCGAGCGGACGCGGGAGTACAACCAGACGCGGCTGGACGACGCGCAGCAACTGACAGACCGGCTGGATCAACTGGAGCAAAGCCATGCGGACAAACTGGCCTCGTTGCAGCAATCGCTGGCGGATTTGCAGGAAAGTTACGATCAGAAACGGCAGGATCGACAGGATCGGCTGAATGAGCAACTGGCGGCGCTGGACGAGCGGCGGGGATCGCAACGCGACGCGATTGAGCAGCGGATTGGGGCGTCGAAGGATAAGTTTGAGCGCGAGGCGCTGACGGCGGAACTGCAGGCATTTGACCAGCGGACAGCGGGCGAGAAGGCGAAGCTGGAGAAGAAGGCAGCCGATGAGGAGGCCAAAGCCAAGGCGGAAGAGGATAAGAAGATCGCGCGGCTGCAGGCGAATATCCAGCGCGAGAACGACCAGTATGCGCAACAGACGGCCAGGCTGCAGGCAGAGTATGACAAACGCGAGGCGAGGGCAGCCGAGGCTTATCAGCGCGAGACGGCGAGGGCGCAGGAGGCGCACGACAAGCAGATTGCGCAATTGCAGAATCGGCTTGTCAGAGAAAACGACGCCTACAGAAAACAGGTGGAAGATGCCAGGTATGCGTATGATTTGCAGGTCAAGAACGCGCAGTACGCCTATGATCTGCAAGTGAAGAATGCGCAGTATGCGTATGACCAGCAGGTGGAAGCGCACAAAAAGGCTGATGACAAGATCCTGGCGGACACGACGAAGCGGATCGACGCGGAGAATGCGGCTTATACGAAGTCGATGGGCGATGTGCAGACGCAGTTGACCAACGCGCTGGCGCAGGCGGAACAGTCGGTGCCGCCGGTGGTGAAGGCGGTGCGGGATCTGGGGCTATCGTGGGAGGCGCTGCAAAAGCTGGACCCGGCGGAGCAACAGTGGGCTATTCTGGACGCGCTGGGCGGGGTTGAGGATGGGGCGAAGAAGGCATCGATTGAGATGCTGCTCTACGGCAGAGCCGGGACGGCAGTGAACGATGTGGCGGAAAAGGCACACCAGACGACATTGCCAGCTCAGATCGAAAAGACCAGGGAACTGGGCAAGCTGATGAGCGGGCCGATGGTGGATGCTGCTATTGCATTGCGCGACAAACAGGCGGAGATTAATCAGAAATGGGAGGCGATGTCGATTCAGGTGGGCGAGAAGTTGATTCCGGTGCTGATGGTTTTGATCGAGAAGGTGTTGCCGCCGCTGCTGGATTTGATGGGGAAGTGGCTGGATGGGCTGTTCAAAATATCGAACTGGGCGACGAATAGCATGGGACCGCTGCAGTCGATTTTCGATATTCTGGGCAGGGTGATTGGTCTGTTGAGCGCGCCAGTGTTGGGGATGCAATTGGGTATTGGGATCGCCGACACGTTGGCGCATGCGATCACTGGCAAAGCTGCCGGCGGAGCGGTCAGCGCGCAAACGCCGTATGTGGTGGGCGAGAATGGGCCGGAGTTGTTTGTGCCGGGAAGCAGCGGGACGATTGTGCCGAATGGGGCGTCGCTGGCAAGCGCGATGACGGTGCACCACTGGCATATTACGGCGAATTATGCGCACCAGCCGGAAGTGGCGCTGGTGGATAGCATACGGATGCTGGCGAAATCGATGAACCGATGACGATCACTCAAATTGACCTGACGGCGACTGTAAACGGCGTGGTGTATGACCTGGCTGATTTGATTCATTATCAGTTTCTGGATGCGGACGGATTCGGCATGGCGCCGGTGAAGCGGCTGACGCAGAAGGGGCCGATGCAGGATGGGGTGAGCGATATTGGGTTCCGGCTGGATGCGCGGCATTTGACTTTGACGCTGCTGGCGCTGGGGACGGATGAGGCGTCGTATTATGCGGCGCGCGAGGCGTTGTTGAGCATTTTCACGCCGACGGTCGCGCCGATCAAGCTGACGTTTTATGCACCGCCGGATCGGGTGCGCCAGATCGATGTGCACTTCAATAGTAATTTCTCGCTGCCGTTCAAGTCGCGCTACGGCATGTCGCAACAGGATGTGATTGAGCTGTATGCGCCCGATCCGACGTGGTACGACCCGGTGCTGGTCAATATCCCGTTTCAGGCGTCGGGCGGCGGTACCGGGATGCCGTTCCCGCTTACGTTCCCGGTAACATTCGGCGCTACCGTATCGATCAACCAGACGCAGGCCGTCACTAACGCGGGCAGCTACCGCACGTACCCGGTCATTATCCTGTACGGGCCGATCACCAACCCGGTTATCACCAATACGACCACGGGCGAAGTGTTGAGCTTCGTGGGAACGGCCATCGGGACAAACCAGACGTGGACGATAGACTGCAGGTACGGCTACAAAACGGTCACCGACCAGCTCGCGGTCAACAAAATAGCCTCGCTGCTGCTGACGTCCGACCTATCAACGTTTCACTTGGAACCCGGCGCGAACTCGATCAACGTCACCGGCGGCGCGGTTAACGGCACCACGCAGGCATCTATACAGTTTTACAGCCGATACGTCGGCATATAAGGAGTAATTTGGCTGAATCATCACGGTTTTACACGACCGGCTCTGCTATAGGCGACGCCCCGGTGGGCGGATTCACGTCGACACAGTTTCAGGAGTTTATCCGAACCGTACTCATGACAACGCCAGCCACCGAGGGAGTCCTGCCCGGTATCGCGAACGCGCTCGCGTGCACCGGCGTCGCGACCCCGGTGACAGTGGCAACGGGCGCTGCGCTTGTCTATGGTTTGTGGTACCAGAACGACGCGGCGGCTACAATTGCCGTTGCGACGCCCGCCGTCAATCCACGCATTGACCTCGTGGTACTTCGCGCGAACATGGCCAACTCCGCATACACGGCGGCAAATAGCCAACTGTTTTCGTCTGTGGGGCAGGCTGGCTACACGGTGCGCATGGATATTATCAAGGGCGTCGAGAACGTGTCGCCGACCGCGCCCGCGCTGACGCAGAACAGTAACCAGTGGGAAATCAAGATTGCGCAGTTACAAACCACTACCGGCGGCGTCATCACCAATACGGACGCCCGAACGTACCGGCGCGACGCGTCAAACGCACAGCTCGCCTCTATCGACGACACGATGGCCGGTAACAGGGTGGCCACGCTGACGCGCCGACAGGGCGGGAGCGCCACCGACTGGGGCAGCGGCGGGTCTACGAACTATACGCCAGCTCTAGTAAAGATGCAGGCAGGGCGATGGTCGTACAGCGGCTCGGCATTCGCCACGATCACGCAGGGTATGACCTTCCCGGTGGCGTTCTCCGCTATCCCGCTCATGTTCGCCACGGTGACGTCAGCCACAATGGGGACAGCGACATCGGTGCAGGCAACTATCGCTACGGCTGTCAGCATCACCGCGTCGTCGTTTACGATCGGTTTTAATAACCCGTCCGGCACACTCACGGCCTGTACCATTGACTGGCTGGCGATAGGGCCACCGTAACATGCCAGCCGAGTATCGTATTGACATTCGGGACACCAGCGGCTTTAAGGTGGCCGAGGTGACGGACTATAACTGGGTGAGCTATAGCAAGCGGATTGCGCAGGCTGGGGTGGCGCAGTTTGAACTGCTGGGGGCGCATCCGTTGCTGGGCATGCTGGGGCTGGATTATCAGGTTGAAGTGTGGCGGCGCAATCTGGATGTGGGGCTGGCGTGGTACGCGGATTTTTACGGGTTGTATCGCGGGACGGAGTTGAAGAATGCGGACGGGATTGACCTGGCCACATTGACCTGTCCGGGACAGATGTCGTTGCTGGCGCGACGCTCGATCAACTATTACGCGTCGACGGTGAACAGATCTGCGTTTACGGCTGTCCAAGCGGAAACGATTGCCAAGACGCTGGTGAGCTATAACGCGGGGGAGAATGCGCTGGTCAGCAACGGCAGGTTTCGCAACGGGGTGATCAATGGCATTTCCATCGAGACGGATCTGGGGCGCGGGAGCGCGTTGGACTGGGCGTGCGCGAATGTGAATTTGTTGCAGTCGCTGGCTGATCTTTCGTATATCGGGGGCGGTGATTTTGACCTGGTGAAGACGGGACCTGCGGCATGGGAGTTTCGATGGTATGCAGGGCAACTAGGCGCGGACCGTCACACGACCGTTCTGTTCTCTATCGCGCTCGGTAACATGGAAGCGCCGGTGTATACGTATAACCGGACGGATGAAAAGACCGTCGCGGTGGTGGGCGGGAGCGGGACGGGCAGCGCGAGGCCGGTTGTGGTTGCCTACGGCGCGGATTATGCGGCGAGCAATGACATCGAGGAATTTGTGAATGGTTCAAGTTTCACGACGGTTAATGGATTGACGGCGGAAGGGAACAGGCAACTGTACGCCTCGCGGGCGCGGCAGCGGTTTAAGTTTGCGGCGTTGCAGATTCCATCGACGTATTATGGGCTGCATTATAGGATGGGTGATATTGTGACGGCGGGTTATAAGTCGTTCAGTTCATCCAGCGAGAAGATCATGGGCGTGACGGTGGCTTTCAGCGGGCAGGATATGCAGGAGCGGGTGACGCTGGAGGTGATGAATGTCTGATATTAAGGCGTTTTTGGATGGGTTGATCGACCAGACTGCCGCGCTGTGCGATAAGCTGGAGGCGCGGATTCAGGTGATCGAGACGCCGGCGGCAGGCGGCAGCAGCGTCCCTATAACGCGGCAGGTGATCGCTGGCGCGGGCCTGTCGGGCGGCGGTGCGCTATCGGCTGACGTGACGCTCGCGCTGCAGACACCCGGCACTCTGACAAACACGACCGCGAACACGGCGACGGGGTCGCATACCCACGCCGTCACGGCGTCCACCGATGTATCGGCTGGCACCGCGGCGCTCTTAAAGTCGGACGCTTCGGGCAACTTGAAGCTCCACGCGCTGCTCGTTACCGACACGACTAAGGTGACAAACCTTAACGCCGATATGGTCGACGGCGTGCATGGCACGGCCCTCGTGCCGTATACTGGCGCTACCGGGAACGTGGACGTCGGGCTATTTAACGCGACGGCCTACGAGCTACACGCCGGGGCGCTGGCCACTAACGCAGCCCGCGACGGCGTGACCAATCCCAAGTTTGTTATCACGGGCGGCTCCGGGATGGCGCAGTATAATAGCGGCGGCACGATCATCGCACAGATTGACGGCCTCGGTATTCTGACTGGCTCGTCTGTCAACGTGGCGACCGGGAGCCTGTACCTGCAGGGCGCTGCCCCGCGTATTATTGCCGATATGGACGGGCTCCCCGAAAGCCGCCTAAACTTCCAGACTTCCACGGTTAACGCATCCACCTCGATGGCATCTATTCCCAATGGCACGAACACGTCCGCGTACTTAATCGTCCGCAACAGTAGCACGCCTAACGCGGCGCATCAGTGGTGCGGCATGGGGATTACGGCCACGGCGGCGCTGTTTCAGTCGTCGTACCGGACGTCCGGTGGGGCACTGCCGGTCACGTTCTTGATGCTCAACACCGAAGTAATGCGTTTGACATCAGCGGGCGCTCTCCGCGTCGGCGGAGGCGCTGCGGTCGGCACGGACGCGGCGGGCAACCTTGAGGTTTCCGGCACAACGCTGCACGGCGGCGACGTGACCATGGCGGACGCTAGCAATGTCATCGTTAACGCTACCACCGGCACGAAGTTCGGCACGGCGATAACGCAGAAGCTGGCCTTTTACGGCTCGACGCCAATCGTGCAGCGAGCGGCGGCGGCACAGGCAGCGGCCCCCGCAGGCGGGACGGGGGCGACGGCGGGCGCTTATGATACGGCGGCGCACCGTGATTCCCTGATATCACTTGTCAACGAGATGCGAACCGTCTTGGTAAATCTAGGATTAATGAAGGGGGCGGCCTAACATGCAGGGACTAACTAAAACTTACGCTGATCCGTACGGCAGCACATATCCTGCCGCGTATTACGTTATAAGCTGGATGAACACGCACTATGACGAACAGCGATGCACAGCCCGCGTCAGCGTGTTCATCAACCGCGCTGCGCTTGACGCGGGGCGGCGGCAGATAGCATTTACGGACTACTTGTTCTGCCCGCAGAGCTATCAACGCGAGGACGGGGTGACCGTGCCTGCGTTTTCCGCGCTATTCCCGGCGGCTATTCAGGCGGGGTACGGCATTGACATCGCGGCGCTTCGTAGCTGGCTGCTGACAACCCCAGAACTGGCTGGCGCGACATAGAACTGGCACTGGCTATCGCGAGGAGAAAAAATCAACTCATGAGCAAACTAACTAAAGACTTGACGGGCGAAGGCGCGACACCGTGGCCGACCTCGCACGACTGGGCGGATGATACACCCGAACCCGCCCGTATTCGCGTTGACTTTTCGGCGCTGATTGACGAGTGTAAGGTGCAAATATACCGCCTACAGGGGCAGATTGCCGCATACGTCACGCTGCAGGGTGCAGGTGTGGAGGCCACGTCCCCCGCGCCAGCAAGGGACGTTGAGGCCGAGGCCGCGTAGCTATTGCGTTTTACTTGTCAGGTGTCAAAACCTACTTAGCCGGTACATCATTATAGTCAAAGGGGACAATAAGCTGATTGTCATCATT
>CAIQQO010000099.1 GCA_903873965.1 uncultured bacterium | reverse complement strand
GGCTATGCGCCGGTGTTTTGGTTGGCCGGGCCAAGATTGTGCTTAGCCGCGATTGGTTTTGCTCCTTGGTTTGGGTTTATGAATGGGCAACAAAAAAGGCAGAGGTGGTGTGCCTCTGCCTTGTGAAAAATAGACTCTCGTTTCGATGAATTTAGAAGAGCAAACCCTGCCTAGTTGCGCTATGTGTGGCGTAAAGGTAATTTGCTACACCAACGAATTTATGGCATAACCTTATTCATTACAGCGCTGGCGGGATAAAACACTCGCAATGTATAAGGTGTTGTACCGTTGAACCCTGATCCTGTGCCTATATACACATAATACGTCCCCGGCTGGCCGGAGTAAGTCAGGTGATAGGGTGGAGCAGCAACATAGGTAACGCGATTGGCTTCGGTGGCCACCTGGTAGAAGAGTTGTAATTGCACTGCCGATCCCGTGCTTCCTGTCAGATCGGCAGTAATCGGTCCACTCGTGGTCATGTTGAAGGAGAAATAGTCCTTGGTATCGTTGGGGAAGCCATACACATTCTGTCCCGAAGTGATCAAAGGTGTTGACTGGGTGTAAAAGTTGTTGGGCTCCAGTTCCCAACTCACATTCACCGCCTGCACGTTGGACCAGGAGCTATCGCCATACTGATTACTGGCTTTCACCCGATAATAGAAGGCAGCAGTGTTGCTGCTTGTGATCGTTTTTCTTGTCGCGATACCGCTATATCTGATCACGCTTGTCAGGAAGGCACTGTCGATTGCTTCTTGCAGAACGTAGGAGGATGAATTCAGAGGACTGCTCCAACTCATCGTGTAGGTCGGGCTTGCTCCTGGTGCGGTAATAGCCGCCAATACAGGCGCATCGGGTAAGGGCGGCCAACGCATCAAAACCATTGGCATATACAAAAAATATGGGCCGATGATCGGAATAGCCCCGCTACCTGCTTCATAACCAGTGCTGAACACGTAGTGGGTGCTGCTGACCCTATCTCCACCCGCGATCTGTCCGACCGTTGCATGAGCCACATAGTTGGTGGAAGTTATATCCCCGGCACCGGCATTGACCGCATTGTCGAGAAGCCGGTAATTTGACGAACGCGGTTGTGGCAGATTTACGACTATTTGGTTTACCTGGGATACTGCTTGCTCTTGATTAGTAACGTTCAATGTCTTCACGGCTGACCGCGTGCTGCTGTTTTGGCTATTCTGTTGACGTGTCACAGAATTAGCTTGTGTAGATCCAAGATTACTGACCAGAATGAGTGCCATTGAAATATAGAGTGCGTAATATTTCCTAGCCATAGTGTGATTCCGAAGATCGTTAGGAACCTCAATTTGCGATTGGTCGCAAACAATAGTCAGAATGCAGGCATAAGATGTGCAAATGCACTAGTAGAGTTTCCAATGCTCAGTACTTAATAATCCAGTTGACGTAGGCATTCAGGGGGCGTGTTTCATTACCACCTGTATTAGCAATTGCAAGCATTCCATAAACATTAGGGTCGCCCATTGGGATACGATTGCCCCATAGGCTGCCAGTGCCGGAATTGCTAGTGATATATGGCCCAGGGTTGGTTGATTCGTGCGGATTCAGGGTATGAGAGTGTGAAGCAAACATATCTCCCTGAATTGAACCAACACTGCCTCCGGTATTTCCACCGCTAGCCATCGCCGAGCGGAGGGCGGTATCAGGATCTCGACCTGATCCGTCATCTACGCCTCTGAGAAAACGCCCTCGGTAGTCCGGCAGATTGAAGGTTGTAGAGCCATTACCAATGCCATGAGCATTACCGATCACATCAAATAACACGGGATACATAGTTCGACTTACTTCAGAACCGTCGCAAAGTAACCATCCGGGTGGCGCTGACGTACCAGCAAATGCAACAACTGTTCCCGGCGGTGTAATCTCGTCTGCATTCTGTCCATCGAGGTAAAGTGCGTTCGAAGCCACTTGCGCAACATAACTGTATGGCGTGCTGCCCATGAGAACTCGGGGTGCCATCTCGTCATCTGTTCCAATTGTTATACCGAGCCACAAACTGCTATATAGCTGGAATACACTCTCTGGTATAGTGGTCAAACTTCCTAACATCACATTGAACAATCCATCACTGACTTTGACACTATCTGAACCTCCCCAGTTCTCTGTCCATAATGGAGTTCCACCAGACGCTGAGTTATACAATCGAAACGACATAACATATCGTCCAGATAAAGGTGATCCGTATGAATTGGCCAAACGACCTTGATAGGAGATAAGGTTATTTGATGAAGCAATTGAGTTAACGTTTCGTGCTTGCAGCGCACCAGCTCCTTGCATCCAAAAGAGCGCTCCAACGATGAGAAGAGTAAATATGATGTTGCCGGGAGTTGGCAAAAGGCGACTTATAGAACTACGGTTGATCAAACGAGATAACGGTGTTTTGGAATCAAATTGAAGTTTCTTGTGCAACATATCTCAATAACCTTTTGAAAATCCATACCCCACGAGCAATGGAATATGGCTGCGGGACTTATGCAGGGCAATTGCACGTCGACCATTATGACGATATTTTGTGTACACCAATGTGCGAGATAGGCATTTATGGCATCCATTTCTCAATTATGTAACCATATTTGGCGACATGAGAAGCACGATATCAGTCTGTGTGCCATCGCTGAGACCAATTACTGCGACATGCAATTACCCTGCCCAATACTCCTTGTGAAGTTGTTGGGCGTGACTGTAGTATAGGACGAAAACTGCGCACGTCGGGGGGGATTCCGGTGCATTTCGATAATGGCCGACAATTCCGCCTAGCTTTTGGTTACATCGCTATAATCAATGTTATCAGCTATGAGCGCAATTCGGCCTCGCGCCGTGAGGGCGGCAACGCTCATGGTTATGTTGTTTTTTGGCCTTTCATTGGCAGCGCGAATCGCCCTTCGTATGTGAGTGGTCTGGATTCGGCTCAAGCAAGCGACAGGAATAACCGGCAAGCTCATACGTCAATCCTGGTGAAATATCAGCCGATTTGAGCCCTATTTGAATTTGATCGTCTATGAAAACACTAAAGCAAGCCTGTACACCACGCAAGACCGTTTTCGACGCTGCGAAACGTGACACTGTGCTCAGCCTTAACAACCTGGTGCGCAACCAGATTGAGCCGGCCGAATTCTTCGAAGAAAATCACATCACGCAAGGCATGCGCCTGCTGCTTGAGAATGGATTCAAGAGGCTGGAAAGCAAAATCGACCAGGGCATATTTCGACTGACGCAGGCCATGGGCGGCGGCAAAACGCACAACTTGATCGCATTTGGCTTGCTGGCCAGGCACCCTGAATTACGACCCAAAGTCATGCAGGGGTTTTATACTCCCGACGCCAGCCTGGGCGCTGTTCGTGTGGTCGCATTTTCCGGGCGTGAAAGTGACGCACCGTTTGGTATATGGGGCGCTATTGCAGATCAGCTTGGCAAAAAAGAGTTCTTCAACGGTTACTACACGCCATTGTCGGCACCCGGCCAGACAGCGTGGGCCAATCTCCTTCGCGGCGACCCGCTGCTCATCCTGCTGGATGAGTTGCCGCCGTATTTTGAAAATGCGCGCACAAAGTCCATTGGCGCGAGTGACCTGTCGGTGGCTACCGGCACGGCGCTTGCCAATTTATTCGTGGCGATTATGGAGGATTTGCCCAATGTATGCCTTGTCATCACGGACTTGACAGCCGCATACGCTTCCGGCACTCAGCAGATCATTCAAGCACTCGACAATCTTCACAAAGAAGCGAGCCGTGTGGCGATGGACCTGGAACCCGTGCGCATGAACACGGACGAGTTTTATCACATCCTGCGCAAGCGTATCTTCGAAAAGATGCCGTCCAAAGACGTGATTGAGGACGTGGCGCAGGCATACAGCAAGGCTGTGCGCAACGCAAAGCAGATGGATATCACGAGCGCGTCGCCGGAACAATTCGCTGCCCAGATTGTCGAATCCTATCCGTTTCACCCGGCCATCCGCGATCTTTATGCGCGATTCAAGGAAAACCAGGGCTTTCAACAGACGCGCGGGCTGATCCGATTGATGCGCGTGATTGTGTCACGCATGTGGGAAGACGCCACAGCCGATCCATACCTGATTGCGGCGCATAACATCGATCTCAATCACCGCGAAACACTGGTTGAGGTGCGCAATATCAACCCGACGCTTGAGGCTGCCATCGCGCACGATATTGCATCCAGCAGCAGCTCGATTGCAGAGAAACTGGATGAAAACCGCGGCGGGACCAACGCGCAGGATATGGCGAAGTTGCTGCTGATTGCCTCGCTTGCCACAGTACCCGGCGCTATCAAGGGACTCGTCCTGCCAGAGATCGTCGCCTACCTGTGCGAGCCGGGACGCGATGTGTCGGGACTCAAGGCTGTGCTGCTCGATTACGAGACCGGCGCATGGTATCTGCACCGACTGGGCGACGGCAAACTGTATTTCAAAGATGTGCAGAACCTGGTGGCAAAACTGAACACCACGGCTCAGGGTTACCTGCCCGAGCAATCGAGCAAAGAGTTGAGAAATTACCTGGAACGGCTGTTCAAGCCACAGACAAAGTGGTGCTATCAGGACATGCTGGCACTGCCGGCCGTGGATGACATTCACTTGGAGCAAGATCGCGTCTTGCTGGTCATCGCACAATGGCACCCCAATGGCCTGCATCCCGACCTGCGCGCTTTCTATGAGCAAACGTCATACCAGAACCGTTTGTTGTTTCTCACCGGACAACGCAACTTCGACGCCATGCTGGATGCAGCCAGGCGTTACAAGGCTATCCAGCAGATTGTGGGCGAGATGGAGGCGGAACGCGTGCCGTCCAATGATCCACAACTGGTGCAGGCGCGCGAAATGCTGGACAAATTCCGTGGGCAGTTGTTGATGGCCGTGAAAGAGGGTTTCACGCAACTGCACTACCCGAACAGAAACGGCCTGGTCAGCGCCGACTTCATCATGCAGTTTACAGACAACGAATATCACGGTGAAGATCAGATCGTTGCTACACTGCGGGATGTTTCTAAATACACCGAAGAGATCACGGGCGACATTTTTGTAAAGAAGGTGGAAGCGCGTCTACTCACTCAACAGTCCATGCCTTGGCCGGAAATCAAGAAGCGCGCTGCCACGAATGTCGCGTGGCAGTGGCATAAACCGGATGCACTCGACGCCCTGAAAGCCGATTGCCTGCGCCGAGATGTCTGGCGCGAGGAAGGCACATACGTCACCAAAGGACCATTCGAAAAACCGGCTGCAAGCGCCACAGTACAGGTCATTTCGCGCGATGAGGTAACGGGCAAAGTCACACTGCGCCTGAATCCGGTCAATGCTGACACGATCTATGTTGAGAAAGGGAGCACGGCTACTACTGCATCGCACAAACTGAACGAACGCACCTATGAAACCGATGCGCTGGAGCTTTCCATCCTGGCGGTTGACTCGAGCGGTGAACACAAGGCGGGCGACCTGGTGACGTGGAAAGGCATCATCACATTAAAGTGGAAACCACAATGGGTTGGGAATGACCTGCGCGTTGAGCTGGTTGCCGCGCCACAAGCGCCAATTCGATACACAACCGATGGCACCAATCCGAAAACCTACGGCGCGAGTTATGAAGGGCCTTTCCTCGTACCGAAAGGGACGCGGTATATCCAGGCAGTGGCAGAGCGCGATGGCATCCTGTCGAACGTTGAGTCATTCGCGGTGGAATGGAATAACCGCCAGGAGTTCAAGATTGATCCGGTAAAACCGGCGTCATGGGCAAGAAAGATGACCATGACCAGCACCCAGACTTCGTATGAGTTTTTAGGGCGGATCATAAAGCATCGGGCGTGCGTTATCGGCGGCGAACTCACGGTGACCAGTGGCAAAGATGAAGAGTGCTGGCTGCAATTCAACTTTGGCGACGCAATGAAACTGGATGGCGGCAAGCTGACAGCGACACTGAATGGGCTAAAGGAAGTGTTGAGTGATGGCGTCGTGTCGGTGCGAGCCAACAGGCTCTTGTTTGAAACCGGCCAAGGGTTGCTCGATTTTGCAGCCGAGGTCAAGACGGATGTGAAGCCTGATGAGGTAAAGCAATAACTTATGGCGCAGGAATCCGAAGCATTCGGTTTTGGCTTTATTCCGCTGGAATCGGCACATCATTTCAGAGTCTATATTCCGCCCGGCAGCACGCGCGATATCCATATCTCTGAGCATTTCACCTATGACCCTGCGAATCCCGATAAACCCGCGTCGCTTTCGGATGCGCATGATGGGCAGATCAAGGTAGTGTTGCCGCGCGCAAAATGGAACGCTATCGCTGATGAAGTGCGCGCTGAGTTGAACCGGCGACTGAAGGCAACCGGCATCAAGACCGGCAAATGGAAGGTTGGTACCAACTATGTGGCGCGTCTGCTGGGCAAGGAACTGGTGTTGCTGGCCTGGGCGATCGAGGATGCCGACCCGGCCACGATCCCGACCGCACTGCGCAACTGGCTTGGGCTGCAACAGGAAGAGCGCTGGTGGCTGTACAGCATGACCAACGCAGCGACAGGGAACGCGGCCAGCGGGCGCAACCGGGGTTGGCGCAAGGCGGTGCGGTTCGCCTTGACCGAAAACCCGGTGTCTGACGAAAACCCGCGACGTGCATATATTGAGGACCTGGACAACGCCCAGATGTTGAACTTGAACCTGTTCAAGACGGATGAAGAATCTCCGCATCAGGATAACTGATCTGCTACAATGCGTATTGAGAGCGTCAATTCTGTGAAATATTCTCAATATTCATCTACTAATTAGCGGAAAGAGGCATTATGCTGGTCGAGTTCTCAGTGGGTAACTTCCGGTCATTCAAAGAACCTGTCGTATTGAGCCTGGTGGCAACTAAGGCTGTCTCTATCGAGGCTCGCATCGATGATGAGAATGTGTTTTCCGGCAACCATAGCTTGCGCCTGTTAAAAACGGCGGTCATCTATGGCGCAAATAACAGCGGAAAAAGCAACTTCATCGACGCGCTGCGCTTCATGCGCCGGCTGGTATTGCGTTCGTCGCTCGATAGCCAGGTGGATGAGCCAATCCCGGTGGAGCCGTTTGCGTTAACCGAGCAAACCATCAGCGAGCCGTCGTTTTTTGAAATCGTTTTCATTTCGCAGGGAAAACAATATCGTTATGGCTTCAGGCTGACATCCAGACGGATTATCGAAGAGTGGCTCTACTATGTGCCCTCTGTACGTGAAGCACTTCTCTTTCAAAGGCACGAGGGCGATATCCGGGTCATGAGCGCCTTTCGCGAGGGCAAGGACCTGAGCGACAAGACGCGCCCGAATGCGTTGTTTCTCTCCGTTGTCGC
>CAIQQO010000098.1 GCA_903873965.1 uncultured bacterium | reverse complement strand
GTATTGCAGCAGATAAACGCCGCCCGACGGGATCGTGCTGCCTGTGGGCAGAAACACCGTCTGGCCCGCGCTGTTGGTCACCTTCCAGTCGGTCAGGTCAACCGACTGATTCGTGTTGTTATACAACTCGATATATTCGCCGAAGCTGTCCGAATCGGCCACCGTGACGGTGGCGGTGTGATAAGTCGACACGATCAGATGCGACAGCATGGTCGTGGTGTAGGGATGCATGCCGGGAGGATCCATGTACGTCTGGAAATACGTGCCGGCGCCGGTGCCTTCCTTGGCCGAGATATAGGTGGCGGTGTCCGAGGTGCCGTAGCTGCCCGTCTCGATCCAGTTCGACTCGAACACGGAGATGGGTTGATCGGTAGTCACCTGGAAGAAATAGTAGCCCGAAGAGCCGGTGGCGGCGTTGGTATCGGAATACACGCCCAGATCCGAACCAATCCATTCGACGTGGTCATAGGGCGACAACACGGTCGATGTGATGGTGTCGAACGTTCGCGAAATGGTGTTCCAGCCGCGCACGGTGACATTCGCAAGCGCATCATAGGCCACGATGCGCACTTCGCGTTCCTTGGTCTGCTCGAACGGCAGAACGAAGTAGAACACGGTGTCAACTGAGTACCCGGTCTTGCCCGGCACATAGGCGCCGCCATCGCGGCTGCCCACGGTGCCTTTGCCCAGCGCGCCGAACTGAATGGCCACATCGTTGCTGCTCAGAATGTGATAGGTGTGGCCGTCCACCAGCGATGCCCGCTTCTGGTTGACCTCAAGCAAATCCTGCCCGGCCATGATGATTGCCGAGAACACCACGACGCCCTGCGCATCCGGGACAACCGTCGTCGTGCCAGAGAACACCGCGGTGCCGGTCGTGATATCGATCACGCGGATTTCGGTGTTATCGGTGAAGGCAAAGGCATCAAACACATTGCCGGCAGCGAAAGAGTCCTGCAATCCCTGCGGGCGGTACAGGTAAAAACTGGTGCCGGTGCCGCGGTGATTGTCTGCCGGCACAAACGCATGCTGCCAGTCGGTGTTGGTGGTTTCATTGGCCGCCACAACCGGCTTGTTGGACTTGATGACGAAATAACACCCTTCCTGCAAAGGCCCCACGCCATCGTTGGCCGGGCCGCCCAGCACGGGCAGAATGTACGACTGCCCCGCGCTCAGCGCAAGACCAGGCACGTTCTGGCAACCATCGCTGTACTTATCGGTAATATCGACCACAGTGCCATCAGACACGGCTGTAACGACCAGCGTGGCTACACGTTCCGGATTCATGCTCACTGGCACAAACACGCCAAACAAAGTGGAGGCTTCTCCAATGGCTGCTGCTGGCTGCGCGGGGACCAAAAATACGGAAACAATGCCGAGGACGATGAGAAACGACGCAATCTTATTGTAACTCTTACTACGCTTATCGCTATACTTCCAATACATAGACTACTCCAACCAAGTGGCTCAAGCACTTTACTTCAGAAAACGATGCAATTATTGCCGCATTGTTTACTCTTGTCAAGTTGTCGTTTCGACAGACTTCCTTAACGAAACGTGAAACGTGAAGCGTAAAACGTGAAACGTGAAGCGTGAAACGTGAAGCGTAAAACGTGAAACGTGAAGCGTGAAACGTGAAGCGTAAAACGTGAAGCGTAAAACGTAAAACGTGAAGCGTAAAACGTGAAACGTGAAACGTAAACGGAACGGATTGCGCGTGTCCGAATCCGAATCCGAATCCGTATCTTCGTAGGGGCGAAGCATTGCCGCACAAGCCTCAACCTGCATAAGATTTCATGGCAATGCTTCGCCCCGGACGACGCCAACACAAAACCCCCAATAACCACCAACCGCATTCCATCCACGCAACGTGTGTTCGTTGGCCGTGGCCGCAGCTGAGATAACCCGGCTAAAACACTCGACCTCCCATGCGTTGCGAGCTAATTCAGACTCGGCTTCACGTTCCGTTCTGTTCTTTTTACGTTTTACGTTTCACGTTTTACGCTTTACTTCCGGCCAAACCACTCGGTCATGACATCCGCCCAGAGCGCGGCGATTTTGCCCGGGGCAAACTCGGTTCGAGCGTGCCGTTGCCCGGCGGCCCCGAAGCGGTGCGCCATCTCCGGGTCAGTCAACAGGGTGATCATGCGCGCGGCCAGCCCATCGATGTCGCCGGGCGCGACCAGGAAGCCCGTCTCGCCCTGTTGCACGATCTCGGGCACGCCGCCGGAGTCAACGGCCACGACCGGCAGCCCGGCAGACATCGCCTCTAGGAAGACCAGCCCGAAGGCCTCGCGTTCGGTGGGCAGGCAAAACAGGTCGGCAGCGGCGAGTATGTCGGGCAGGTCGCGCCGATAGCCGGCAAATTGGATATAGTCCCCCAGCGCTTTCGCCTGGTTGTGCAGTTCCTGTTCGTAACCGTCGCGGCCAGTTGACGCGCCGCACACCAGCAACCGCGCCTCGGGCACCTGGGCATGCACGCGCGCGAAGGCGGCGAACAGCGCCCGATGCCCCTTTGAAGGGTCCAGCCGCCCGGCGGCCACCACGAGCGGGGCATTCGCCGGCAGGTTGAACTGTGCCCGCAGCGATGGCGTCCCCGCCGGCTTCTGCACGGCCTCCGGCTCAAAGGGGGTGGGGTTGTGCACAGTTCTGATGTGCCGCGGATCGATGCCATTGGCGATGGCATCACGGCGGATGAACTCCGAAACCGCAATCAGGTAGGGCGTTTCATAGATGGCGCGCACCACGTCCTTCCCCAGCGCCGGCATGAGGGGGTAATGGATGTGGATGAGGTGCGGAATGCCATACAGGCGGGAAAACAGCCTGCCAAACCGGACGTCGTGGCGCTGCTGCGCGGTGTAAATCACATCGGGGCGGCATTTGCGAATCTGCGCCATGACGAAGAGCAGCGCGCCGGGCAACTGGCGCGCCATCATCCAGGCGCGCTTGTACCGCGAAGGTCGCGGTACAAGTCCCATGTAGCGTCCAAAATCGTAGAACGCATTGCGCGCTGGGTCTGCCGACACAGCCGCGCTGCCCGAGGCGTTCCCATCTGTCTGCCAGATGAACGAACAATCACATTGGCGCGGATCTACATGATCGGCCAGAATGTGATGCACATGGTATTCCGGCGAACTACTGGGCTCCTTGGCTGCATGAATAAACAGGATTCGCACAACAAACCGTCCTTACCCTTACTGGCGATAGACTAGCGCAAGGTAACATAGGTGCTCCGGTGCCAATGGCAATGCCTCCATGCCCAGCGACACAAAACCGGATTGAGCTTCGTCGTGGCGGAAGTTGCTCCAGGCAATCGCCGTGGAATGCAACACACCGTCTGTTCGGAACACATATACCTGGTTATTGTACGAGCCAATCGCAATATCCACCATGTGATCACCATTCAAGTCGCCGATATCGGGCGACGCCACAACCCAGTCGCCCGTCTGAATCGGCCAGCCGGTCACGCCGGCGCCATCTTTGTTAAACGCATACAGCCCCTTATAGCTGCCGACGATGACCTCGGGGTAACCGTCGCTGTTGATGTCAGCCCCGGCGGCCGAGGAATAGGTCGTTGCCTGCATATCGGCCGGCCAGCCGGGTTTGATGTTGCCGTCCGCGCCGATGGCGTACACCTTGCCGTTGATCGTGCTGATGACGATCTCCAACAGGCCGTCGCTGTCGAGGTCGAACACCGCTGGCGAAGCCGCCAGCGCGCCGCCCAGGTAGAGCGGGAAGCCCGGCAGGGGCACGCCGTCGCCGCGCCATGCGTACAGGAAGCCATCGCCAGACCCGATCACCACATCGCGATAGCCGTCCTGGTTCAGGTCAACAATGACCGGCGAGCCATACACCCAGTCGCCGGTGCTGCGCGGCCAGAAGTGCGATACCGAGGTGCCATCCAGATGCCAGGCGAACACCTGGCCGCTGGTCGAGCCAATCACGATTTCAGGGACGCCGTCGCCATCCAGATCGCCGACCGCCGCGCTCGAGTTCATGATAATGCCGCCATGCGTATCGACGACAGCGCCGGTGTCGCGTGGCCAGCCGGTGCGTTCAATGCCAAGGTGGTTCACGACATGCACTTGACCGCTTTCATCCTGGAACACAATTGACAGGCCGGTTTCATCAGGCACTTTGACCAGCGCGGGCGTGGATCGAATCCCCGTGCCGACGTTCAGCGGGAAGCCTGGAACAACATAGCCCGTATTGCCATACCAGGCGCTCAGCTTGCCGTCGCCGGAACCGATGATGACCACCACTTGACCATTGCCGCCCAGGTCGCCGGCCGTGGGCGAACTGCGGATCGGAATGCCGCTGGTGTGTGACCAGCGCACGCTGCCGTCCGGCCGCCATGCTGTCACCTGTCCGGACTGTGAGGCGTCCACCAGTATCTTCTGGTCATTCGTATACGCGATCGTGCCGGAAATATCAAGATTCACGATGAGCGGTGAGGCAAAGACGCTGCCGACCATCGCTTGCGGCCAGCCAGCGAGCAGATCGCCCGAGCTGGGTCGGCGCGGCGCCGTTAAAGACGCTGCCGCTGCGCCCAGGCTTGTGGGCTGCGCCTGCTCCATGACAGGCCCTAGCGCCAGCGTCCCCGTGTGCCAGAGCTGGGCAGCCGTGGGATAAAGGAACCAGGTCGCATACTGCGTGCCGCCGCTGGTGATGTACTGGGTATATTGAGGATAGGCTAACCAGATGCCCGTGTTTTCTTTCGGCCACTTCCAGTCATGCTGAAAGCTCTGCGCCAGCGGCAGGTCGCGCTGGAACAGCGGGCTGTCCGAGTTGCCAACGGTCTGGCTGTTACCCACGTTGCCGGGCAGGATCAGGTGTATCTCTGCGCCGGTATCCTTAACCTGAACCCACGGGTCGAATGGCGGATACCCGACAGAGGTCAGCGTATTTGCCACGGACGACAGGGGCGTAATGATGACGCGGGCAGTCGGGCCGGACACTTGCCGCGATCCCGGCCATGAATTCGTGTACACCGGGTCCGGCGGCAAAATGTATTGGGTGCTGGTAAAGACCACGGCAGATACCGTTCCGTTGGCCGTGGTCATTTGCTGGCCGATCAGCGCGCCCGCAGCCGAGTATTGCTGGATCAGCACGGTGGAATTCCCCAGCAGCGGGACGGTCAACGTCATCGCATGATTGTAGGCTGCGCCACGCGCCAGCGCCGTGAAGCGGGTTTCGATGCGCGTAATGCCGCTGCGGTTCAACGTCACCGCCGAATCCTGCGACGCCACGAAGTCATTCGTGTCCCAGTCGCTCCAGCCAGTGCCCTTGACATCCTCGTAGGCCAGGATCGTGCGCTGCGACGCCAGGGCCACTGCTTGCGCGCTGTCGCTGGCGCAGGCCACGCTGGCCCCGCGGAACGAGAACGCGGCGTAATACACCGGCGTGGTCTGCGTCACGCCCGTATCAACGAACAGGCTGGCGGCAGGATACCCGCCGACAAAGACCGCCGAGCCATCGCTCAGGCGCGCCGGGTACGTGATCGGTGAGCGCATCACCTGCACGCTGTTGTAGTTCGTAATCGGGTTCGTCCACGACAGCAGAATCGCGCCTTCCTGTGTGATCAGCGGCGTCGCGATCAGGTTCGTAATCGGGTCGGGCGTCACCACCACCACGGATGGGGCGTTGATCTGCCCGGGGCTGGGCGTGCCGTTGACCCAGTCCGCGCTGGTGTTGGTGTCGCTCACATTCGCGCCATTGACAATACGGTTCATCGAGATACCGCTGTCGGGTGCCAGCGCAAAGGCGCTGGTGACCCAGTTGCCACTGGCAATCGCCAGGTCAAGGTCGCCGCG
>CAIQQO010000097.1 GCA_903873965.1 uncultured bacterium | reverse complement strand
ATGACCGTCACCTGGCGGCGATGCTGGCCGGCAAGCTTTTTGTCCTGATCGGCTGGATTGGTCTGGGGTGTGCCGCTTATCTGCTGATTTTTATATTGCTGCGCGTCGGCAGCGCGGCACTCAAGCGCTGGAGCTTCTGGCTGCTGCTGCTCATGCTGGGCTTGACAGCGATTAGCCAGTTCGGAATTCACCCTCTGCTGGCCCAGCTAAAGGCCGATGCCTTGCCGCGTGAAGTGATGGAAAGTGTTTTGCGTGACCGCTTTGTTGCCTGGCATGGCATTACGAACGTTCTTTATCTGCTGCAGAGTCTGATCGGTTTGCTGGTCGTTGCTGGTGCTGGCCGCGGCCTGAAGTAAGTCTGGTATCAGTAGTAACGAAGCCACAAGATTTGGCTGGATGAAGCGTAACGTATTGGTCGCGCATGGACTGTTTTAGCTGCGCGAACCGCCCTGGAAGCTGCGTTTTGTCCGGCGCGGTTCGGCGCGGGTGCGGTGTGTCTTGGCAGCTTGAGCATCCGCAGACGGGCGCCAGATAACAAGCAGTTTGCCGATATGCTGCACGGGTGCGGCGTCGAGCTTCTCGCAGATGGTTGCTAGAAATTGTTCGCGCACTTCCCGGTCGTCGTTATAGACGCGGATTTTTATCAGTTCGTGACTGACCAGGCTGGCGCCGATTTCATTCAGCACGGATTCGGACAGGCCATTCTGGCTGATTGCAACAACAGGATTCAGGGCGTGGGCACGGGCGCGCAAGGCGCGGCGTTCGTCGGTGGTGAGATTGAGCATGAGTTAAACCTTTTTCAAAGAACGCATTTTACAGAATTTCAGGTAATGAAACGAACCAGATCCAGTAATGATTGGTTGCGCGAACACGTTAACGATCACTACGTGCAGCGTGCAAAGGCCGAGGGCTATCGTTCTCGTGCCTCGTTCAAGCTCATGGAGATTGATGATAAGGACCGGCTGATTCGTCCCGGTGACGCTGTAGTTGACCTTGGCGCGACGCCTGGCGGCTGGTCACAGGTTGCCGCTCAGCGAATGAACGGCAAGGGGCGAGTAATTGCCCTTGATCTCCTTGAGATGGATCCATTGCGTGGTGTTGACTTCATTCAGGGAGATTTTCGTGACGAGGCGGTTCTTCTCCAGCTGGAAAACATGCTGCTTGGCGAGAAGCTTGCTCTTGTCCTTTCTGATATGGCCCCCAATATGTCAGGTGTGCCGGTCTCCGATCAGGCACGGATCATCCACCTGGCCGAGTTGGGCCTTGAATTCTCCCGCAACTGGCTGAAACCTGATGGCGCTTTCCTGGTCAAAGTTTTCCAGGGTGTTGGTTTCACTGAATTCATGCAGGAAATGAGAAAGGTCTTCAAGACAGTGTCTTCCCGCAAGCCGGATGCGTCGCGAGATCGCAGCCCGGAGATCTATCTGCTTGGCAGGGGTTTGAAGGGTTGATTGTGCGAGGCTTGGATTACAAGGCACGAATCGGTTTAGAATTGGGGTTTGCAGCAAGTTCATGCAGTGCCGGGAATTCCCCGGTTCGTAACGACGAAGAGGTGCAGCATTGAATAACATGTTCAAGAATCTGGCGATCTGGCTGGTTATCGGTTTGGTGCTGATGACGGTTTTTAACCAGTTCAACAGCCGCCAGGCGCCACAGTCTGCGATGGAGTATTCGCAGTTCATCGAAGAGGTGAGGCAGGGGCATATCGCGAAAGTAGTGATTGAGGGGCGCGTGCTAAAAGCCACTACCGGTGAAGGCAAGAAGCTGACCTCGTACGCTCCGCCCGATCTGTGGATGGTTTCTGATCTGCTCAAATATGGTGTCAAGATCGAGGCCAAACCGGAGGAGGAGCAGTCATTCCTGATGAGCCTCTTCGTCAGCTGGTTCCCGATGCTGCTCCTGATCGGCGTCTGGGTATTCTTCATGCGTCAGATGCAGGGTGGCGGTCGTGGCGGCGCTTTCTCGTTTGGCAAGAGCAAGGCACGTCTTCTTGACGAATCGACCAATACGATCACCTTTGCTGACGTCGCAGGTTGCGATGAGGCTAAGGAAGAGGT
>CAIQQO010000096.1 GCA_903873965.1 uncultured bacterium | reverse complement strand
TTGTCGGTGCGCGAACCCCACTCAAACGGGACGACATGCGGGTCTGCATCCACGCCTGCGGTCAGCGCTGGTAGCGGATCGCCCAATAACGCCAACACCTTGGCTGCTGATAGGTCGAGCGACTCGTTCTCAATCAACGCGCAGAGTTCGGGCACAGACTTCAGCTTGTCCCGCATGCTGATCAACACCGCACGGACATCGTGATGCGCCGCATCAGGATGCTCCTCAATTACAACCAGATCGCGCAGATTGCACCAATGGGCAACGGGCTGAGACCTGCGGCCAGCGGGCGCAGTAGAAGCCGCCTCTGTGGTGATGCAGTGAAGCGCAACATCCTCAGGCGTCAGGTCGAACGCCACACCCGCCTGCACATGCAGAACAGACAATCCATACATCAACTGGCGCATCACTTCGATGTACTCATCCTCCGTCGACGCAACGCGCACCTCATCAGTGGCTATGACTTCGGGCACATATAACCGCTCAACCCCGAAGAGCGTGCTCGAAAACGCGGGTTCGAGCGCTGCCAGGCAGGCATGGGGCATATCGCTGTGCAACAAGCGCAGCAAACCCGGCAGACCGGCCGGGGATATCGCCTCGTGCAACATCACCTGTGCATCCGTCGCAATGGCATGCGCCAGATACGTGCGCGGCATGTCGGGGTCCGCATCGTGGGTGACGATATAGAGATCCACGCCATCCTCACTACAGATAATCTCGCCCACCGGTAAACGATCGGTCTGTTCGGTCAGAGCAAAGGCTGACACGCCCGACACGGAGCGTTGCTGCTCCTCGCGTGCATGTACGTCTTGCGCGCCTTGCGTCAATTCCAGTCCACATGCACGGCAGAAGCGCGCGTGGGCAACGTTCTTCTCGCCGCAATGCGGGCACGCTTGCGTGACAGCCGAGGCGGCGTCCAATGGCGATGTTTCGCGTGAGTGCATCGGCATAAATCACCGCCGTCCCGCGCGGCCGGAAGCCGGCTTGTTCTCGCGAGGATCGATAAACGTGAATGCCGCTTGACCTGCCTGTCCCAGTGTGACATACGCGCCGTTTTGCAAACGGTTACGTTGTGACCGCAGGCCATCGACGCGCATGATGCCGGAGGGTTGCACAGTCACTACCCAATAAGATTCGTCATATGGTACGATGCGCGCCTGCGCCTCGTCCACCGTCGCATCAGTGACCTCGGGCCAATATCGATGGTCCAATGCTCCTCCTTTGGAAAGCACAAAGCGACGATGATGGATCAACAGATACGGGCGCGCCTTACGACGATGCGAGAGTGCCAGCAGAAGCAATAGCATGGCCACCAGCAGCGCCATGCCGGACGCCATCGCAACAAACCCAATGGTCTGTTGTTCAAACGCCAGCTGGTCGGCAGCGACAGGTAACAGGTTCACACCACCGACGGCAAGCGCCTTCGGCACCAAAGTATCCATCAATCCAAACGACAAGACCACATTCCACCGCCTTTTTTCAAAGCACGCACCATGGTTCAAATGCGTTCTACAGGAATGACTCTCATCACAAGCGCGCTGCTGTCGCATCATCAGCCCCATCTTGATTACGAAAGGCCACCGACTCAGGCGATCAGCATGCAAGTCACCTTATTCAATTGTATCGAGATTTCCGTATTACACATTGCGCGAGTTGCACCCGATAGTGACAGTCGCTACAATTAAGCGTACTGGACGATTGCCGCCGTCCGCTCTGAATCTCGTGACCATTTCCAAAGAGGGTGTTATGAGTGAGAACATGCCGGCAGAGAACCGGTGTCCGAATTGTCGTGCTAACGTGTCGCCCGGATCGCTTTTCTGCACCAACTGTGGAGGCTCTATTGCGCAGTCGAAACGGGCTGGCGTCGTTAGCAACCCCGCGCCCACGTCAACTACAACAGGAATCTGCTGCACACGTTGCAGGATTCCGATCCGATCGAATGCCCGGTTCTGTCCTTCTTGCGGCGCGGTGCAACACACGATGACAGTGGTGAATGCGCACGCGGGTACAGCGCCATCCACCATCGTGGTGCGTTGGCCGGGTGGCGCCACTCAGGAATTCCCACTCCACACCGCAGAGGTTTTTCTGGGGCGCAGCCCGGAAAACGATATTGTGCTCGATTTTCCAACCATCTCGCTGCACCACATGCGCCTCAATGTCGCGCCTTCAGCCATCACTGTGACCGACCTCAACAGTACGAATGGCACTTTGCTGCGCGGCAAGATGATCACTCCCAACACGCCACAGCCATGGCAACCCGGCGATATGCTGCGTGTGGGTGACGTTTTTGGCAACTCGATCAGCCTGACGATCAAGGGCAGCGCCGATGTCGCCATTCGCAGCCGCCCGCTGGGCATGCAATCAATGGAGCACCTGACAAACATCATGATCGGTCGCGACACGACCTGCCAGGTGGTCGTCGATCATCCGAGCGTGTCATGGCATCATGCCGAGATCACTCGATCTGATGGCGGCTATGAGATCCGCGACCTGGGCAGCACCAACGGCACTTACGTCAACGGCCAACGCATTACGGGAGCATTGCGTCTCGATGTCGGCAGTACCATCATGATCGGTCCGTACCAACTGATCTACGATGGGCAGCGTAAGACCCTGGCAACGACGATTCACGATCGCCATCGCATTGACATGCTTGACCTGGGTGTGCGTGTTAAGGGCGGGCGATCGATCCTCAATGGAGTAACGATGTCGGTTCGTGCCGGCGAATTCGTCGCTCTCGTCGGTGGTAGCGGTGCGGGTAAGAGCACGCTGCTTAAAGCGATGAACGGCTACAACCATGCCAGCGATGGACGGGTGTTGATCGACGGTGTCGACTTGTATGCCAACTTGGATGCTTATCGCAGCCTGATCGGGTATGTGCCGCAGGACGATATCATCCACAAAGAGCTGCCAGCGCGATCCGCCCTGCGGTATGCGGCGCGCCTACGCCTGCCGGATGCGCGCCCAGGTGAAATCGAGAAACGGGTGGATTATGCGCTGCAGACCGTGGATATGTCTGAACATGCAGACAAACCGGTGAAAGTCATGAGTGGCGGACAGCGCAAACGTATCAGCATAGCTGTCGAATTACTTGCCCAACCCGATATCCTGTTCCTGGACGAACCCACTTCCGGTCTTGACCCCGGGCTTGAGAAGAAGATGATGTTTGATCTGGGCCACCTGGCCGATGAGGGATGCCTGGTCGTTCTGGTAACCCACGCCACCGCAAATATCGAACAATGCGACTTCGTTACATTTCTATCGGGCGGCAGACTTGCGTACTACGGTCCGCCTGTTGAGGCAATTCCCTTTTTCAAGGCGCGCGACTTCGCCGACATATACCTGAAGCTGTCTTTGCCGGTGAACCCTTCGGCTAATAAACCTGCGCCGCCTGAGTTGCAGCCCTACTATGAAGCTGCCATCAGCCGTGGAACAGATACCGCAAACCGATCCTTACAAGCCGGCGCGTTGTGGTCAGACTACTATCGCCAATCGCCGCAGTATCAGAAATACATCGCCACGCGTGTTCCTGATCAAAACCATGCGTCGCCCATGCAACAACCTGGCGCCGCCAAAGCGCCACGCCCGCGCAGCCGCGACTCACTGTTGCGCCAGTTGTTCATCCTCACCCAACGCAAGATGGACTTACTGCGCCATGATCTGCGCACCCTGTTTGTCATGTTGTGCGTCATGCCCTTGATCGGCCTGGCCTTTATGGCTGTCGGCGATGGTCAAAGCATTACTGGCTTACGTCCGGCGACAAATGAGGAGATTGCAGTTCAACTCAAGGACAAACTAGAAGGGCAACCTGTCAGTACCCAGGAGGTGTACACCCCTTCACGTGCCGCGCTGAACCTGATCTTTGTGCTGGCCATGTCGGTCACACAGATCGGTATCTTTACAGCTGCATTTGAACTCGTCCGAGAGCGTTCTGTTTACCAGCGCGAACGCGCCGTCAACCTGAGCGTAGGCGCTTACGTGCTTTCGAAGTTGCTTGTGCAGGGCATTTTTACTGTCTTCAACGTCACTGTCGTCATGCTGGTGATCAGCCTGAAGGTCGACTTCGGGGTCAAACCCATATTTTCTTTCATGCCCAATGGCGGATATGAAATCTATGTCACACTATTGCTGGCCATGCTGGCGAGTAATATGCTGGGACTGTTCATTTCTGCAGTCGTCCCGACCATCGATTCGATCGTGTACGTGATCCTGGTGCAGTTCATCGCACAGATCATCCTGTCCGGCATGATGTTCCCGTTGCCAAACACGCCAGTGATGAAAATGGCAGCAACGCACCTGGCGCTGGATGCCATCGGGGCAAGTACAGATGTCAAGGGATTGAACGCTCAGTCGACTTTCTGCCGCGTTGTTGAACTGCCGGATATGAAGACAGGCAAAATGAGTATAACCACCACATGCAATGTGACACCCATGGACTACTCGCGTTACAACCTTGACTTCGAACATACCCGCGACCAACTCTTGATCGACTGGGGCGGGTTAGTCGGCCATATCATTTTCTGGGGAGGGTTAACGGTGTTCTTCCAGGCGCGGCGTAGATCGGACTAGCCTCTATTCACTCGCCACCCACCCGTTTCGCCAAACATGACTACAATCCCTTTTGTGCATGCATACCATGCACACGAGGAAACTGACTATGGAAACAACCCTTGAACCAGTCGCCATAAACATCACCGACTCGCACCGCATCACCACGCTGCGCAACCGCTGCCGTGCCCGCAAGAAGCTGGCCTGGGTAGACAAGACGGTCGTTGACTATCACTCATTTTTGAAGAACACTGATTCCATCGCATCGCTTACCATCCGCCTTGGCCTGCGCACCCGCGACCGGCTCGAACAGCTGCAACTCGATATCGATGATCTTGAACTCCTGATCGGTCGACCTGCACCCAAACCCGCCAATTTCGACGAGGTCGAGTATCAGCGCGCCAAAGCGTATCTGTCTCAACTCCCCTTCGCATCCACGCCAGGGCAAACCGGCCACTGCGAACTGGATCGCCGCATCGTGATGCAAAACGGCATCGACGGCGCGATGAAGATGCTCATTGAGCGGCGCGCCTTCGCAGCGACCACCGAGCAACGCGACACAGTGCAATCGTTCATCGATGCACTCATCGGCATGCAGCACATGATCGAACATGCGGCGCAAACCGCTGGCAACCAGGTCATCGCCGCTTCACCCGAACGTCAGTGTGAGTTGGCCGAAATAGTGCGCATCTGCACAAAGGTCGCGCATTACCCGCCCGAATCATTCTACGAAGCCATCCAGCTCACGTGGCTGATCGACCTCGCCGTTGCCTATGGCGACAACGCCGGCCTCGTGAGCCCCGGCCACCTCGACCGCACGCTGATCAGCTACTACGAACACGACATCGCACAGGGGACATTGACCCGCAGCGAGGCGCTGCGATTGATCGAGTCTTTCTACCTGTTGATCAACGAGTTCATCCCCGATGGGCTGGCCATCGCGGTCATGGTCGGCGGCGTCGATGCAAAAGACAACGACCTGACCAACGATATGTCGCACCTGTGTCTCGAAGCGTTGCGCCGCACCAAACTCGTGTATCCCACCGTGGGCATCTGCTGGACGGAACGCACGCCGCAGTCACTGACCGCACTCGCCATCGAGTTGATATCAAAAGGACTCACCAACCCTGCGTTTTTCAACGATGCGACAATCCAGAAGGGCTTGCAGCACTATGGCGCACCCGCGACAGATTCGTGGAATTATTGCAACTCCACCTGCGTCGAGATCACGCCTGTCGGCGCAAGCAACGTGTGGGTAGCGTCGCCCTATTTTCCCGTGTGCCAATACCTGCTCGATGAGATCGAATCCCGCGCAACGCTGGAGCCGGCAAAAACACCGGCGTCCTCTTTTGACACCTTCGACGATTTCCTCACCGCCTATTGCGCCCGACTCGGCACCGCTATCGAGCGCGCCGTGATCGAACAAAACCGCGCACGCCATCTGCGCGAACAATATGGCGGGAAGCCACTGCAAAGCCTCTTCACCAACGACTGCCTTGCGCGTATGACCGACATCGACCGCGGCGGCGCGCGCTACAACTGGGTGGAGTGCTCGTTTGTCGGACTGGCCAATCTGGTCGATTCGCTGCAGGTTATCCGCAGAGAAATATACGAAGAAGGCGGCCAGGGATCAGAGGTCAGACGCGGTAACGAGACAGGCGGACGGGCATTGTCGTTTGCGGCGTTGCACGAATGGCTCAAGAAAGACTTCGCTGGTTACGAGATGGAGCGCAACCGCTTCATCAAGTCGCATGAGAAATACGGCAACAATGCCGCGCATGTTGACGCGTTGATGAAGACCATCGTATCGTTCTTCCAAAGCGAGTGCGCGCGGCACAGCGTCTACCCCAATGACACGCACTTCGTCCCCGGCGCGTTCTGCTGGATCATGCACGAGATGCTGGGCAAAGAGTGCGGCGCTACACCTGATGGCCGCCGCGCCGGCACGCCCTTCGCCGATGGCTGCGGCCCGGCGCAGGGACGCGAGATGCATGGCCCGACCGCCGCCATTCTGTCGACGACATCATGGGATCACTCACCCTTGATCGGCGGCGCGGCCTTCAACATGAAGTTCAGCAAGCCGCTCCTGCAGGATCAGACTGGCCAGGCCTGCCTGCGTGACCTGATCGTCACGTACCTGCGTTGCGGCGGATTTGAGGTGCAGGTCAACGTGGTCGACAAGGACATGATGGTCAATGCGAAGACCTTCCCAGAGCAGTACCAGGATCTCGTCGTGCGCATCGGGGGCTACACCGATTACTTTGTGCGACTCAG
>CAIQQO010000095.1 GCA_903873965.1 uncultured bacterium | reverse complement strand
TCAGGGCGGCGTCGGCGTTGCGGTAGGCCGCTTCAGCCGCCGCATAGCTTTCGGGCAGCGGGCCGGCCTTGACCTTGTCGTAGGCATCCGTTGCCGCAGCCAGCGTCGCCTGCGCCGCCGCCACCGCCGCTGGGCGCGCGCCCGCGATGGTGCGGCTATATCCGGCTGTGGCCGCAAGCAGCGCCGCTTTAGCCTGACGTAGCTGGGCGTCGGTTGGCCCGGCGGTCAGCAGATCGCGTTGCGCCTGCGCCGCCGCTACTGCCGACTGCGCCTGTTTGATCTGCGCCTGCAAAACGGTGGCATCCAGTTGCGCCAGCGTCTGCCCCGCCTTGACCTCATCGCCCACAGCGACATTCACCTGCGTGACGCGCTCCGCTACCATGAATGCCAGCCTGGTCTGTTGTTCCGGCGCGACAATCCCCGACGCCGTGACGGCGCCGTTGGTCAGCCCGCCCGATGGCTGCGGCGCCCGTGTCGCAGCGGCGCTGGCGTTGCCAAGCACCACCGTGGGCAGCGGTTGTTGTGACGCCGAGTTGCACCCGGCCATCATCACGAGCACTGCGACAGCAACGGGCCACTGTAGAATGCGCATCGCTTAGGCTCCTGCGGCCACGGGTTGGACCACTTTCGCATCGACGATCAACCCATCGCGCAAGGTCACCACACGCCGCGCATAACTGATCACGCGCGGGTCATGCGTGGCAAACACAAACGTCACGCCGGTTTCCTTGTTCAACCGCACCATCGTCTCCATCACCTGTTTGCCGTTGGGCGTGTCAAGGTTGGCGGTTGGCTCGTCGGCCAGCAACAGCGTCGGCTTCGTCGCCAGCGCGCGCGCAATCGCTACACGTTGCTGTTGCCCGCCGCTCATCTGATCGGGGCGATGATGGCTATGATCCTTAAGATCGACCGCCTCGAGCAACTGCATGACGCGGTTACGCCGGTCTGCGCCATTACCGCCGGCCAGCAACAACGGCATCTCGACGTTCTCGTACGCCGTCAGCGTCGGGATGAGCGCGAAGAACTGAAAAACAAAGCCGATCGTGCCGCGCCGAATATCAGCGCGTTGGTCACGGTTCAACTTACTCACATCCTTGCCATTGATGAGCACGCTGCCAGCCGTCGGCTGATCCAGGCAGCCGATCAACTGCAACAGCGTCGTTTTGCCCGATCCGCTCGGCCCGACCAGCGCCGTGAACTCACCGCTCTCAATGGTCAGGTTCACCCCGCGCAGCGCCTGCGTCTCGGTGTTCCCAATCTTATATACCCGCGTTACAGATTCAACTTTTACTACTTCCATGTCATATCCTTTAGGGCGAGAAGTGAGAAGTAAGAAGTAGGAAGTATGAAGTATGAGATCGGAATCCAGATATCGGACTTCCAACTTCATACTGCCGACTACCGACTACCGACCACAGCCATCTGCCTCACCAACCCCTACCCTCATATCACTCGCCTCATATCTCTTGTCTCTCGCCTCTGGCCTCTGGCTTCTGTCTTCTATCCTTTTCCGCCTCGCAGTGCCTCGACCGGTTCCATGTTGGCCGCGATGCGGGCTGGATACAGCGATGCGATCAGGCTGATGATCAATGCCACCACCGTGAGCGTCACCGTATCCGCCAGCGTCAGACGCGCATAGATCGTTTCGCCGATCAAGATGCCCGTCGCGCCATAATTGCCGATATAAAAGCCGACATTAGTGGCGTACAGCGTCATCAAACCGCCCATCACCAGCCCAAGCGCGATGCCGCCAAGCGTGAGTATGGTCGACTCGACCAGGAACATATTCATGATCCGGCCCGATCGCATGCCCACAGCCGCCAGGATCCCAATCTCGCGTGTGCGCTCAAACACCGCCATCACCATCGTGTTCACCACGACTGTCGCCGTAATGGCCAGCACGATGATGTACAACACCACCATAAACGCACTGCTGAGGCTGCCCGTCTCCAGAATCAACTGGTTCATCTGCTGCCACGTCCTGACCTCGTACTGACTGCTTTGCAGCGCACTCACGACGGCATTGGTCTGCTCCTTGTCTTTGAGCAGGACAAACAAAATACTGGCGTGATTCTCCGTGCGCGTGATGGCCTGCGCCTTCGCCAGCGGTATAAACACCGTGTTCTCGTCGAAGCCCGGCGTATGCGTGGTGTAGATGCCGCGGATCACAAACGATTGCTGGTCAACGTCGCCATTCGACGTGTTCACCAGCAATGTCAGGTGATCGCCAGCTTTCACCTTGATCTTCTCCGCCAGGGTCTGGCCGATCATCACGCCTTCGCGATCATCGGCGCTGATGAACGATCCCGCGATCAGCCCGTCACGGAAAGGCTTATTGGCCACTGAGGCAGGGTCAATGCCCACCACCAGCAATCCGACCGAGCGATCCCCGACCGCCGCGATGCCCGTGGCGAAAAGGCGCGGCGTCGCCGCCAAGACAGGCGCCATTTGAGCAATTTGAGCGGCAAGTTGATCGGGGGCTTCGACCAAATCCTCGTAGGCCAGGCTGGTGCGATCCTCGTTATACCCCTTGACGCGCACCTGCAGGTGGCCGCTCTGCAGTTGGATGGCGCTGTCCAGGGCTATATCCATTTCGCCGGAGACGACGCCGGCCATCAGCAATAACAGCGCCACGCCGATACCGAGCGCCAGAGCCGAGAAGAAAGAGCGCCGCCGGTTACGGCTCAGGTCGCGCAGCGCAATCATGATCATTTGTTTCATAGTGTTACCTCCGGGCGGTCGCGCAGGCGCGCCGGCCCTTGCCATCCTTGCGACGGTGACTTGCAGGTTTTCGTTGCCTGCCCGCTACCCCTCGCCAGGTTGAGATTAAACGTAATGCAATGCTACCGCCGGCTCATGCCGAGCTGCCTCGCGCGCTGGATACACAGCGGCGATAACGGCAATGATGAGCGCCGTGAGTACGCGCCCAACGATCTTTTCCAGCCCCAGTGACGAATACATGCGCCCCGATATCAAGGCCGTGTATTCCGTGAGCGACGAGAACTTGCTGAAGTCCATCCCCACCGTCCCGAGCAATCCATTGATCGCCAGACCCAGCACGATGCCAAAGCCCACGCCGACCAGCCCGATCATCGCGCCTTCGAGCAGGAAGAGCGCCGACACCTGGCGCGGTTTCATGCCTATCGCGCCCATGACGCCGATCTCGCGCGTGCGTTCATAGACGGCCATCATCAGCATGTTGAAAATGCCGATGCCGGCGATGAACAGGATGATGACGCCAAACATATCCATCATAGCGCCCTTGGTGCCGATCGCCTTGGTCAGGTCAGGGAAACTGGTCTGCCACGACGTCACCTCTACGCCTTGCTGCTTGCGGGTGATCTGGTCCATCACCGGCTGCTCCGTTCCCAACTGGCGCAACGTGATGACGATTTCCGTAGCCTGGCCGCTCAAGCCATACAACTCCTGCGCTTCTGCCAGCGAGATATACACCGTGCGCTTCTCGATGCTGCCCATCCCCAGGTCATAGATGCCGGCCACCGTCATCGAGCGCGAGCGCATTTGATCATGCGTGGCGCGCCCGACCAGCGTGAAGCGGTCGCCCACGTTGATCTTCATCGCGTCGGCCAGTCCCTTGCCGATCAAGATCATATCGTTGTCATCGGCCTTCAAATTGCGCCCAAGCGACACATGCTGCGCGATCAGGCTGACAATCGCCTCTTCTGCCGGCTCCACGCCGATGATTGATACTGCGAACGCGCCGGTGCGGTTGCTGGCCATTCCGCCCGTGCTGATGCGGCGCGACGCGCCGGTCACTTCGGGGCGTGACTTTGCCTCAAGCACAACGGCCATCGGATCAGGCAACGGCAGTAATGGCTGCTGTCCGAACTCGTCGTTGTAACCGTTGGCATGCACCTGAATGTTGCCGCCCAACACCTGAATCGCATTACCGTAAATCGCCTGCTCGAAGCCGGCGATCATGCCGTCATACATCATCATCATCGACAACGTCAAGCCGATGGACAAGACCACGATCACGGTGCGACGGCGGTGTCGCCAGATATTCCGCCAGGCCAATCGAAGAAATAACCTCATGTCTTACTCCTATGGAGCGCCAACGTCCCCGACGGCGCCGCCTGTCATTGAAGAAGCCGCCGGGGACGGCGGTGCACCCGTTTTTACCTCTACCCACTCCCGTATCGCCGTTTCATCCAACAGCTGAAACGACCCGCTGGCCGCGCCAAGAACGCGTTCTATGGCGTTGGTATAGGCGGCGACGGTCGATCGGAAATACGGCCCATCATCGGCCTGGGATTCTGGTTTCATTAACCACCACGCCAGGGTATCGCCCAATGTGATGATCATCGATAGCACAATCTCACCCGCCTGGTCGGGGAAAGGCATCATGAATAGCCCTTCACGCACACCTTCTTGAATCACCGCAGTCAGCCGTGGCTTGAAACGCGCCGACATCTCGGCCACCATCTTGGTGCGATACAGCACGTTGTCGTCCGAGTACAGCACGCGCATGAGCGCCATCAGGTACGTTTTCTGCGCCACCTTCCAGCGCCCGACAGTGTCGAAGTACACCTGAAGCTTACCAATGGCATTAAGACGCTCATCCTCAAGAATCGGATACAGCAACTTCTCGCCCTCAGCCCCGATGCGGTTGATCAGGGCGTCGAGCAGCGCGGGTTTCGAGTTGAAGTAGTGGTAGAACGCGCCCTTGGATATCTTGAGTTCGGCCAGGATGTCTTGAATCGACATCTGCTCGTAACCGGAGGTATAGATCAGCCGTTGCGCCACATCCAGAATCTGGTTGCGCTTGACGGCATAGTCGTCTTCATTAATCGTGCGTGCCATGACGATCCTATTAATAGACCGACCGTCGGTCTGTTAATGGGATTGTAGCGCGCGATAGGGCCGTTGTCAATGACCGTTGCTTCAGAGGTCAGCAGCATGAGATATCTGACTACATGGAGACGTCAGACAGCTCATGCCGCAGTTCATCACGGATAAGTCAGGCGCAGGTTGTAATAGTTGATATTGTCGAAAATGGTTGTCGACATGGTTGAATACACGTTGAGACGATAGGTCCCCGCCGATGTAATCGGACAGGAAAATACCGTGGTGTTCTTTGTCAGTGGGGTATAACCGCCAACGGAGGGGGTAGTGCAGTTAGCTAAACCACTCGTCCCGGTTGGGGGGTAGACAGCAATACTGGCACCATCTTTTACGCCTTGAAGAAGAGAGGATGGGACGGTGATGGAAATGTGCACAGTTCCTGCTGATGGCATAGTGAATTTATACTTGTCGATATCGTTGTAACACAGCCTGGCTTGATAATTGACGCCTGACAGTAGCGGTCCATAGCGCGTAGCATCTGTTTCATTGGGATCATATAGATCGCATGGCGGGGAATACTTATAGAACACAGCCGGCACATAGGTGTGCAGGAAGGGCAATGGTGCGACGTCAATATAGTAGGCCGTATCAGTTGTTGCCCCATTGTTCAAAACAACAAACCCGTAGTGGTCGGTGGCCGCAGGAGTGTAGCTCAGGTAGGTGTTCTTACCCGTCCCGCCACTCGCTGCTGCTGCAACTGCACTCACTCTCGATTGAAACATTGTTCCGGTATTCCCTATATCTGAATGGTGCAATGCCATCGAGAGCTTTGCATCACCACTCACGGGTCGTATCCTGAAATAGTAAGGCGTCCCAGCAGACAAGTTGGCGTCCCAGATACGCACGACATCAGATATTGGCATCGTGTATGGGCCGTATGAACCGGCTCCCGTGATGTCTGCTGTTTTTGTGGCCTGCTCAATAGTATACAAGCCCTTTCCGCTATTTTGTGTCACAAATGGGTAATAAGCCGCTGGCTGAGTGTGGTTTCCATCCACCATGACATAATCGACCTCGCCCGTCCCACTTGTGGATTCGGTTAGTGTCGGGCTGTAGTCACTCGTACTTGCCAGGTGAAGATCATAGTCTGTGTTTGAAGAGGGCCTCATTGCCACGACATTCCAGTTCGGGTTAAGCGTCATTGAGTACCAATCTGGCGACGGAATGGCTCGTGTCCTTGGCGAGTAAGGCGACAAAGGGAGTGGCCCCTGAGTGTAATCAATTTGAAGTCGCGGTGTATGGTTAATGTCTGGAGTTTCATCGCGCGAGTAAAACCTTCTAGATTCAACAGCAGTCCATGGCGGGGGAGTAGGTGACCAGAATTTCAATCCATAGTTGGCTTTGTACCCGCTGACCCATTCTACAGCGGCCTCCGTAATGCCCCAGTCCGTTAGGCCCCAGGTGTACCACCAGAATGGGGTGCCAACAGAGGTAGCGCTGACGGCAGGATCAGCACTACCGCCAGAAGTACTCCAGGGAAAATGCACTGGAGGTAAAAATAACGAATAGATGACATAGCGATCATTCCATGTCGTTGTATCCTGAAACCATTCCTCAGAAACTGGTGATGCATATACCGTAAGGTTATCTCCAGAGGGAACACCGTATCCCTCCAAAAACATATCAACTCTTGCATAGTCAACCATGGCACGCGCAGGCAAAGAACCCACGTCCCACTGCACTAAACTTGCAACGCTTAAATTGCTAACTTCTAAACCATTAGTTTCATAATTAGTTGTTGGATTAGACGCATCGAGATATGTATTCTTTAATGGTGGCCATAAAAACAAGCTGGAGTTAATCCTGACCGGGTAAAGCCGTTCTGGTGCAGACAGCCACGCCAGTGGAATCGCGGCGGTCAGATAGAAACCGGTGCTGCTGAAGTGACCGCTATAACTACCTCGCACAGTTGCCATGCTGCTGCCGGCGTCACTCGCTGAAACCGGCGGTAATTGAAACAACGCTTTGCCCTGTTCATCGCGCACTTCTAGTGCACCCTCTGTGCGGAAATCGACCGTCTGGCGTACCCCGTTCACATAGAAGGCCAGCCCCGGCGATAGCGTCACAACGGTCTCAAAGCCCAGATCACCACTGTCAAATGCGGTCCTATGCGGTAGTGATGCCGCTGACGGAATGACGATGTCGTCCTGTACGCCGTTGGCGAGCAGTGTCGTGCGTTCGATTAAGCCTCCATAGACATTCGGATACGTCACGACATTACCGCTGCTTTCGCTCATCGAGCTGGACGTTGCATCTGCATTCGCGCTGACCAGGGTTGTTCCGGCCATGACCAAACGCGTTGGATTCCATTGCACGTCGCCGCTGACTGTGAGTGGCCTTGTACCGATCCGAATCGTTGCCGTGCCGGCATCTCCAGCCTGAGTAGCACCATGATGAACGAGTGTGGTAGTGATGTCCTCACTGTAATTCGCGACCCCGTGGATCCTGCGAGTGCCAGCCATATGCTTAGCTGGTAGATCCACCTGTGCGAGCGAGCCGCTGCCCAAGTACTGCTCACTGTTTCCATTCACCACGTGACTGAGTCGTGGCGCTACGGGCTGCCAGGTGCCGTTTGTGTCCATGTAATGGGTTGGACGCGTCGACAATTGGGCCCGGTATTGATTCGGCCCGGTCTGTCCGATCTCCATGTTGGGCGACACGGCCTTCGTCGTTCCCGCGATGACTGCTCTTTGTGGCGCAACAGGCACTGCAACTGATTCTGTCACAGTAGAGCGAGTAGGCTCTGCAGCATATGGCCCAGTAGGTAAAGGCGACTGTGCACTCAACCGCACAGTGGAACCATGACTTGCGACCAGTATGGCGACGACGACTGCAACTGATTTATATGTTTTGACCATTCAAACCACCATGGTGTATTTGTCTTCACAATGCGACGGCAACCATCATTCTCGCTTTCTACAGGGTTACGGTCTATGGTGGGATAACAGTATTTTTAGGTTGGCTACCTCCACCGCCTGCCTGCTTCCAGCTAAACGACCAGTTGCCCGATGATGGCGAAATCGACGTATAACCGGAACCGGCCTGGCGGACGACCGACACCCGCCATGTAAACGGCCCTTGGCTTTGCAACCCTACCAGGTAATCCTTGGCATCCATTGCCGTGTCCTTCGTGTAAGTTGGGTCGACTCCTTTGACATGGTCGATTTCAATGAAATAGTAGTCATCGGGACCAAGGGCGCCAACAGACACCCATGAAAGATGTGGTACTGCCGGCAATTGGAATGACGTGCCGGATGGCGGTCCGACGAGAACTGGCGCAGCAAACATCATTCCAGGCGCTGCCGATGTAGCCGCGGGCGCCGGCATAGGTGTAGAGACAGGCGATTGCGTTGGAACTGTCTGTACTGTGAGTGTTGGCAGGGGAGCCAGCGTTGTGGTCGGGAGTGGCTGAGCAGGAGGAGCATCTGTCGCGGACCCTATAGGCGTACTGATTTCAACAGGCGTTGTTGTCTGCGATTGAATTGGTGAAGATGAAGCTACCGCCGTAGCAGTCGTGTCAATGACGGTTTCTGTTGGCGTAGACGCGATAGCTTTTGCTGGAACAGTGGTCACTCTTAGCGACAGGGTTGCTGTGGGCACTACAACGGTTGTCATCGACTGTTGCTGTTGGGATGTGATCCATAAGGTACCTATCGCGGTGATCGTAGCCACGCCTGCGATACCTATGGCGATAGGTGTTTTTGAAGTCTTCTTTTGGCGAACGTTCAGTACGTCATCGATGGCAGTTGCCAACTCAGCGGCTGTGCGAAATCGATCGTTGGGGTTTTTAGCCAGGGCTTTTTCAACAAGGCCACGCACTGCAGGTGCTATTTCAGGTCGTAGTCGTGAAATCGGTGGGGGTAACTCCTTGACATGCCGATAGATCACAGCCCAGGAGGTGTCGCCAGTAAACGGCGGTTCGCCGGCGATCATTTCGTATAGAACCACTCCGAGCGAATAGATGTCGCTGCGCCCGTCGACTTTCTGACCCTGCGCTTGTTCGGGTGACATGTACTCCGGGGTGCCAATAGATACCAACGTTTTGGTCAGTTTTGTCGCATCCTCATGAAAGACAATACCAAAGTCGGTGAGGACAAATCGGTCATCAGATGCCACCATGACATTACTCGGTTTGATATCACGATGCACGAAACCCTTGCTGTGGGCGTAATCCAGCGCCATGGCAAGCTGGCGTGTGGCCTTTAGCGCCATTTCTATGGGCATTTTTTGATGATCTGCCCGCAGCTTTGACAGGTACCCATGCAGACTGCCATTAGCAATGTACTCCATCGCCAGGTAATACTGGTTACCAATGTTATTCGCGTCAAATACTTCGATGATGTTCGGATGACGCAACGCGGCAGTAGCCTGCACTTCCCGCTTGAAGCGCACAATGAAGTCATTGTCTTCTGAGAAGGCAGAATGCATCACTTTGATAGCAGCTTCACGCAATAACTGGGTGTGTCGTCCGTGATATACGGTCCCCATACCGCCAGAAGCTATCTTGGCGATGATACTGTATGGTCCAATCTGAGTTAGCTCGGCCATTTTTCTCCAGTTACGAGGCATCTACAAGCTGATCACTACACTATACGCAGGGCCATGAGATATTACTTGGTCCAGCAGTAAGTTTGGTTTGGGCAACATTCTAGCGTAAAATCGACAAAAGGTGAACGATAATTCGCAGTTTATAGCGAAATAAAATGATTGTCAGCCAGATTGCGGCACGCTTTGTGCGTTTCGTCCATAAAGCACTCAACCTCCAATGGGGTGCATTTGGAGGTCGAGCCTTCAGGCGGACTGCGTCGGCGGATGCCGACTTCATTCAATGTCTAGTTACAGCTGGGAAACTTGACCGCCGAAATCCACGTACTCCAGTTGAACGTACCATTGCTCTTCAGGTACTCCGTGGTAAACCAGAACGTACAATCATCGGTCGGGTCAAGCTGCATGGCGCTGTAGTCGCCCCAGCGCGACAGGTTGCGCTGCTGTGCGCCGCCACCCGCTTTGAGGAGGGTTTCGGCCTGCAGTGCGCCAAGTGGATCAGTCGGAACGCGCCCAGTAAACGCGATCGACGGGAAACTGGTGCTGCTTGATTCACTGTATCCGACTCCGATATTGCCCACTTTGTCCATCGCGATGCTGCCCATCCAGCGGAACTTGGTGTCGGGTGAGAAGGTGCCGGACTGGTAAACACTCGGTGTGCCACCAGCAACACGGATTTCATACCAGCGAATACCGGTGTTTTTGCTGACAGTAACCGAGTGGTTAACGACCAGTGTTTCAACACCGCTTGTCTGCACCCGATAGGCCAGCCGATACATCAAACGATCAGCCAGCGAATCGAGTTGCTGCCGCGTGCCGCTCTGCGGAATGCACGTGCCGCCATTGCAGGCGCGGCTGAATGCCGGAACCGCCAGGTTGGTCGGGCCAGTGATCGTCGAATTGGCCGGCGTAGCGAAATCCACGTGGAACTTGTAGACGTTCAGTGAATTCGTTCCCAGGCTCAGTTGATAGTTAGGCGTATTGGCCGGTGGATTGGTGATGCCATCGAGGTCAGCCGGCAACAGGCTGTTGACGCTGGTGCCCAGTTGGAAGCAAACCTGTGTGGCAGCAGTGCCTGCCAGCATCGCCGCGCGATCCCATGCGCATGTCTTGGGGCCTGCAAACGTATTGCCGTTATTGAAGATGTTGTACGTAATGTAGTACGCATCACTCCATATTCCCAGCTTCGGGTAGTCAGGAAACTGCGAGCCGTAGCTATAGGAGTACCGGTTATAAGTGCCGGTCGCATCAGACGACGTGGAGACAGCCACACACTGCAAGTAGGGTGTAGTCGAAACCGAAAACTGCGTCATGACCCAGCGATTGGCAGCCTGGTCATATTGCACAATGGGATCGCCATCGTTGTTGGTTTGACAACCGCCTCCGAATCCACTCCACAGGCTATTTCCTGCGATGGGTCCTTTGAGGACAGCGTGGGTGGCTTTATCGAACACGATGAAAGACTCGTTGACCCACTGCACAATCTGCGTTGCGCCCACAGCGAGGTTCGTATCCGGCGGCGCCGCATTCGGGGCAAAGCCATAGTCGCCGTTGCCAACGCCCGCAAAGCCTGATGCCACCGTGCCCGCCAGTGGCGCAGGAGCGCTTTGCTGCAACACAGGATCAGGCTGGACAAAGGCAGCGCCATTGTTCACGCCAGGCTGACGCAAAGGCCGCTCGGTCAGATTATGGGCGCTTGGAGAAACCGGCACATCGCGCAGCGGCGACGACACATCTTGATGCAATGACTGCGCTACTTCAACCGGGGCTTGTGCCTGAGGCGAACCTGCCAACGCGGGTCCCGAAACCATCCCCGTCGCCAGCACTGCTGCCTGCAGCGCCGACACAACCAATAAACGTGTAAACAGATACGAACGCATATCTACTACCTCCAGTCCAATACACAATAAACTCAATACAAACTGCGTCGTATCATACAGCAGTTTGCTGCCAAGTACAGCCATAACCCTATTTGTATTCCATGTATTTCACCATAATACGCTATGCCACCGTCGATGGTCTTCATGTCAATGGACATCGGGCGGGAATTGGCCTATTTGTGTGCAAGATGCCGTAGTACTATACGTAGTGTGATGAAAACACTGGCAACAGCGTGGTTGATGGTGATAACGCTGGCCTTTCATGCTGACCCTATTAACCAGGTGCGCGATGACGTTACGCCTGCTCATCCCGCCATCAATGCGAAGTACCACGCCTACCTGCCTGTCAGCGTGCGGGCAGACACCACCGTGTTTGCCGTGATCGGCGACTATGGCAGCATCAATGGTTACGAAGCGCTGGTTGCGTCACTCGTCAAGCGCTGGTCGCCGGCATTTATCGCCACCGTCGGCGACAACAACTATCCCAGCGGCGCCGCCGCCACCATCGACGCGGCGGTGGGGCAGTATTTCGCTTCATATATTTACCCGTACTATGGCACGTACCCATACACACCCACCGTCGCCATCAACCGGTTCTTTCCCGCGCTTGGCAATCATGACTGGCTTGCGCCGGGCGCAGCGCCATATCTGTCCTACTTCACGCTGCCCGGCAATGAGCGCTACTACGACATCGTGCGCGGCCCTGTTCATCTATTTTTCCTGGACAGCGATGCCGGCGAACCCGATGGCGTCACGGCTACCTCGACACAAGGTGTGTGGTTGAAGAACCAGCTCGCCCTGTCGACCTCATGCTGGAACCTGGTTTTCGTGCATCATGCCCCGTACTCGTCCTCCACGCACGGCTCCAACACCTTCACGCAATGGCCTTATCAGGCATGGGGCGCTCAGGCGGTATTTTCCGGGCACGATCACACCTATGAGCGCGTCATGAAAAACGGCATGCCCTACATCGTCAATGGTGCAGGCGGGTCGGCCTTGTATCCCTTTGGCGCAGCCGTGGCGGGAAGCGCTGTGCGCTACAACACGTTACATGGCGCCATGCGCATCACGGCGACGACATCCACGCTGACGATGCAGTTCGTCAACATCAACAACATCATCGTGGACACCTTAGCCTTGAATGGCCGTTGCAGCTAACCGCAGCGCCATCCACTGTCGGCGCACCCCGTTTGATGAAAATGCATTTTGCCTGTTGACAAACCCCTATGCATTCGTTACACTCTGGCGCACATTGTGTTGTATTGTATGAAAGAGTCAATCGCATTACTTCTGACGGCTTCTGCAACTCCCTGCGCTGGCGCTCCTCAAGCCTGTGCTTTTGAGACCTGTCTCTGTAAATAGCGGGCACATCGCTGCGCCTTTCGCAGCATAATCCCCGCTTCCCCGTTCATTTCCCTAATTCGTCCCTAACCACGGCAACGTTGCGTGTTATCGCGGCATCGTGCGTTTTCATCGCGCACACTAGTCGCGTGCTCGC
>CAIQQO010000094.1 GCA_903873965.1 uncultured bacterium | reverse complement strand
TGGTGGACCTGTTTTACGATGTTATTTTCTGATGAAAGCTGATGGGTGGACTTCTTTTACTGTGATGTTTTGATCTTGTATTTGCAAAAGTGGCCCTGAATTTGCGTGTTGAAAGGGCCTGATTTACCTTGACAAATACAGATCGATCCACGTCAGGTCCAAAACCATATCGAGACAGCATATCGAACATGTATTAACTTAACTGCCTATAACTGGGTCGTCAATTACGGCTATTCACATCATAACGATGCCTTTCGTCTTCTTGTTGATACAGAACGGCGAACAATACTACATCCATCAGAAGTTCGGGCGATCAACGCCAGGGCGAAATTACAGGAAATTGGGCGTCATTTAGGCGCAACCGAAGATTTCGGCATCTTGTACGATCAACACCTTTTATTGCTGGAAAATGCATCGTTTTCAGAGCTTGAGCAACTTGTTTCTGGTAAACATGTGATCAATGAATTTCATCGTAATTTCCCCTCTCTGAAAGGTCGTCCGCCTGGTCTGGACTATTACATACCTACTTACTTGTCAGAATGTGGACAACCCCCACAGGATCTAGTGGATATCGTCGAATTGATCAAGGCACACGCCGGTCGATAGCGAAGCAGACAACCAAAACCATGCCCAGAAAAAACTCACAATCCACCGCCGTCACCTCCATCCACCACCAGGACAAGCGCTCCAACATTCCCACCGAGGAATTGCGCGACTTCGTCATCGACGACGAACAAGCCCCCAAGACCCTGCTCTACCCGCGCGACCCTTCGCTCGATCCGCAACTGGTCTGGAAAGGCAAGGATGAGCAGGACACTCACGACCTGGCCGTGCCCGCTGTGCCCATCTACATTCAGGAGAAAATCCACCCGCAGGCCATCATCAACGACCTGCTCGCGCAGGCGGCGCATCCCGGCACCGGGCTGGCTGAGGAAGCCGCCAAATACCAGTTGAACCTGTTCGCCGATTTCAACGGCGGTCCCGAAGAATTTGACCAGAAGGTTGAGTTTTATCAGCACGAGCAGAACTGGGTCAACCGCATGATCCTGGGTGATTCGCTGCTGGTGATGGCCAGTCTGGCCGAAAAGGAAGGTCTCAAGGGCAAGGTGCAGACCATCTACATCGACCCGCCCTATGGCATCAAGTTTGGTTCCAACTGGCAGGTCAGCACACGCAAACGCGACGTGAAAGATGGCAAAGCTGAGGATGCCTCACGCCAACCGGAACAGGTGCGCGCTTTTCGAGACACTTGGAAGCTTGGTATTCACTCTTACTTGGCCTATTTACGTGATCGGCTCGTAGTGGCACGCGATTTGCTGACAGAGACTGGTAGCGTTTTCGTCCAGATTGGTGATGAGAATGTGCATCTAGTTCGTTGTTTGCTAGATGAAGTATTTGGAAGTGATAACTGCTGTCAGATCATACCTTTTCGCAAGAAACTGATGCCATTAGGGGCCACCCTACTTGAGGGAATGTGCGACTTTATACTCTGGTATTCAAAAGATAAGAGCAATGCAAAGTTTTGCCATCTCTATCGACAGTCAGTTCCTTCATATGAATCGCGTTGGACAAACATAGAACTCAGAGATGGCACAAGAAGAAAACTCACTAAGGTGGAATCAGAGAACCTGACGAATATAGATGGAAAGGTGTATCGGCTAGTTTCCCAAAGAAAGCCGGAGTACTTTCCACTGAATGATTATGATTTCGATTTTCAAGGGAAGGTCATCAAACCGCCAAAGAATGGTTGCTGGATGTTGACCAAAGACAAAATGTCGACTGTGCTGCATGCTAATCGACTAGAAGTTGAAGGCGATAATCTTAGTTACATCTACTATCACGATGACTTCCCGCTATCGAAGTTTACTAATTTTTGGGATGATACCTCACCCGTTCAAGACAAGAATTATGTGGTTCAAACATCAACAAAGGTCATTGAACGCTGCATACTCATGACTACTGACCCCGGCGATATCGTGCTAGACCCCACCTGCGGCAGTGGCACGACAGCCTATGTGGCTGAACAGTGGGGGCGGCGCTGGATTACGTGCGATACCAGCCGCGTCGCGCTGGCGTTGGCGCGCACGCGCCTGATGTCGGCCAAATATCCCTACTACATCCTGGCTGATTCGCCCGAAGGCATCAAAAAGGAAACCGAACTGACCGGCAAGGTGCCGCCCGAATACGGCACGTACTCCGACATCCGCAAGGGCTTTGTCTACAAGCGCGTGCCGCACGTGACGCTGAAATCCATCGCCAACAACCCTGACATTCACGAGGGCATGTCGCGCGAGCAGATCGACGCGGCCATCGCCCGTCATGCCGAAACCGAGACGCTCTACGACCAGCCTTATGAAGACAACAAGCGCATACGCGTGTGCGGGCCGTTCTCGGTCGAAAGCCTCTCGCCGCACCGCGTCCTGTCTACCGCCGACGAGAATCAAGATGGCGTCGTGACGAAGCAGGAAGCCGTGCAGCAGCAGGATTTTGCCACGATGATCCTCGACAACCTCAAAAAGGCCGGCGTCCAGAACACGCACAAAAATGAGCGCCTGACCTTCGACCGACTCGACCCGTATGCCGGCGCATGGCTGCACGCTACGGGCGAATACACCGATGCCGCCGGCAAAACCAGGCGCGTCGCCGTGTCCATCGGCCCGGAACACGGCACCGTCGGCCCGATGCAGGTCAAAGAAGCCGCCAAAGAAGCCGTGCAGGGTGTTGGGTTCGACATGCTGGTTGTGTGCGGTTTTGCCTTCGATCCGCACGTCGCGGAAGAAGTGAAACGCTACGGCAAACTCACCGTCCTGTCAGCCAAAATGAACCCGGACCTGGCGATGGGCGACGAACTGCTCAAGAAAACCGGTGCTGGCAACCTGTTCATGGTCTTTGGCGAGCCGGATGTAGACATCAAGCAGGTTGAAGACGGCAAGATCGTTATCGAGATCAAAGGCGTTGACGTCTACGACCCGACCACAGGCCAGATTCGCAACTCATCCACCGACGACATCGCGTGCTGGTTCATCGACACCGATTACAACGACGAGAGCTTCTTTGTGCGGCATGCCTACTTCACCGGCGCTGAAGAGCCTTATGAGAAGTTGAAGCGCGCATTGCGAGCCGAAGTGGACGAGGCAGCGTGGGAAGCGCTGTATCGAACGGTCAGCCGCCCATTTGTGCGGCCAGTATCCGGGAAGATCGCCGTCAAGGTGATCAACCACTACGGCGATGAAGTGCTGAAGGTCATTCGCGTTTAGAATACCATCCACGATGGATTGAATCTGCTCCCCCGCGCATGGCGTTCCCCCCGCTGTGCGCGGTTTTCGTCCTATACTACAACCACGCCCAACAACATTCAGGGCTTACCGGGAGGTATCATGCAGAAGTGGGAAATGTGCTATTGCTATGGTGCAATCAATGAGCAAGGAGATATTGATTGTGACAGTCTTTACCAACAGATAGGACTGCTTGGTTACGGGGGCGCTTCTTATATGGTCGACTTCAAAAATAGACCAGAGGAAATGGAGGCAATGAATGAAACACAGTTTGTTATCTCAAAGTTATATCAACTTGGCCAAGAAGGTTGGGAATTAGTACAGATCGTTGGTAGGACGATGTGGTTCAAGCGCCCCATTCCCTAGCTATGCCCGACACCCTCCTTCGTCACGCCACCGCTGAACGCCTGCGCCGCATCATCCAACATGGCTGTGTTTGGCCTGACGAATGTGGCGACATCAAGCTGGCGGCAACAATAACAGGTTACCGGTTTGCATGGATTTGATATACGCGCCATAATTGCCGCATGAAAGACCATGGACTTGTAGTGCCACAGGTTTGCACAAATGATTTGACACAGATGATCACAAGGACAGTAAAAAGAATCGTTCCATGTAGCATCTTTCTCGTTGCGCTCTTAGCATTTCTTGTCGCTTGCGGAAAAACCGGCACATCGCTGACGCTGGCCCCGGGCGTGGCGATTGAACTGGCGCACATCCCGGCAGGAGAGTTCCTGATGGGAACTTTAGGTGATAGTGGGAGTGAAAAACAGCATAAGGTGACGCTGGATGAGTACCTGATAGGCAAAACGGAGGTGACGAACGCGCAGTTTGGGGCATTTGTGAAAGCGACGGGGTATAAGACCACAGCGAAAAAGGAAGGAAGCGGCTGGGCCTATGACGGCACTAATTGGAGTGACATGAAAGGTGCAGACTGGCAGCATCCGAAGGGGCCCAACAGCAACATAAGCGGCAAAGACAACCATCCGGTGGTGCTGGTGAGTTGGGACGACGCGGTGGCGTTTTGTGCTTGGGCGAGTCAGACGACTGGCAGGAAAGTTACATTGCCGACGGAAGCACAGTGGGAGAAGGCGGCGCGTGGCACGGACGGTAGAATTTACCCGTGGGGCAATGGTGAGCCGAACGCCAACCTGGCCAATTTCTATCCGAACGTGAAAGACACGACAGAGGTGGGCAAGTACAGCCCGGCAGGTGATAGCCCATATGGGTTGGCCGATATGGCGGGCAATGCATGGGAGTGGACAGCGGATTGGTACAGTGATACCTATTAC
>CAIQQO010000093.1 GCA_903873965.1 uncultured bacterium | reverse complement strand
GTGCTGGATGCCAACAGATCGACGGGCGAGGTGGCTTTCACCCAGCTGGCATCCTGCTGCCACTCGGCCGTGTGCGCATCCAGTTGCGCCAGCGACTCGATAACGCGCACGTGCCCAGCGGCTTCAATGGCGCGGTAATAGGCAAGCTGCCCCTTGGCGACAGCGTGCGCCTGCGCCACCGAGCGGTATTCGATACCTGGCGATGGATGTCCGCTGGCGCGCGCCAGCATGGTGGCGAAACTCAGGAACACGCGCCCGGCGCGCAGGTCGGGTAGCGCGACGGTGTTTACTCCACGGCTTTTGCCCGTCATTCCCATTTCGGTCTGGCGAATGGTATACACCGATGACAGTTGGTCGCGCTCAAATTGCAGCGCATTCCACGAGATATCCAGATGTGCATCAACAATCAGCATCGATTACTCCTTTGTCAGAATTACAGATCACACGGGTAGTATCGGAAGTGAACTGCCGGGATGCGCACGCACGGGCAGGTAAGGTAACCCTCGATACGGAACGGCCAGATGCGGTGTCAGGACACATTGCCCCGGCGCATCTTTTAGTGCGTGCATGAACGTCGCTACCAGCATTGTCGCAAGCAACACACGTTCGATGGCGATGGGCGGTTGGCTCGTCATGAAAAACTTCTGGATTTCGCGGTCGAGGTGTGCGAAATTGACGACGAAATCGTTCAGCCCGCCCATGTTAGCCGTACTCGCGCGGCACTCACCGCTGCGCAACTTCGCGCCTGCGATGAACTCGTCGATATGCCCATCGAGCATGATGTGGCTTTGCTTGTGACCATCTGCATGTTCAGTTACCAGTGCGACAGGCGTCACTGCGTTGCGACGACAGTTGTATCGATAATCGCCCGGCTGCGCCGTTGTCGCCGCAGCCAGCGTTGCGTCAAATAAATCACGCGACCATGCGCCGCGCTCGTGCGCCTCCCAGACGGCGTCACCCTCAAAGGCTTGGATACTCGTGATACCGCTTTCACCGCCATGACGCTTCTCGGCCAGCGATTGAACGAACTCGATGCTGTGGGTGCCGTACACTTCACCACCACCGTGGAATAACCCCATGGTTTCAGCGATATCCTCGCCGTCCAAGCTCAACTCGAAGCGGGTGCCGCTGATCGGCACATTACTGCCCGCGAAGAACGGGATGCCTCTCTCGTGCGCCGTGTGCACCATGCTTTGCGCCCATTCGATATTCCACGACAGGTGCTTATCGCAGAACACAGGAACGACCTTGCCAAGTTGCTGGAAAATCGCAACGACCTCATCGAACAGTTCCTTGCGCGGATATTGCTTCTGGCCGTACGCGTTCGTCGGAAAATCGCCGTGCTCGCCAATCAGCAGCACAGCATCGACTGCCAGTTGGCTGGTGCCTAGCGTGATCGCGCCACGGATCGAGTCATAGATCGGAACGCCATATTTCAACGCCACCGCCTGCGAGATGTCGAAGATGGGGATGAAGCGCTCTTCGCGGTGGTTGGGCGACAGATCAAAGCCATGCGGGATGGGAGGATCGCCGGCAGGGTGTTGCATTACCCATAATGAGGCGATCTGGGTACATGGCACGAAACCGAGACGTGAGTCGTTCTTCACTTGCTCAAGCCAGCGCGTGATGATGACGTCGGCATGTGAATACGGAAAGTACTGGGTGCAGATTGCGGCTATTCGAAAAGACATGCTGTGATTTTCGCACAGTTGTAAACTATTTGTAGCGCTCGTTTGCGGAGCAGGGTCAAGCCAGGGACGGAGTCAATGGCAGCCCTCCTTGATGCTGCTTCAGGAGTAATACTATGATCGTCAAAAATCTTAGTCAGCCGTGTTTCAACACAACCCTGATGGGCGTCCTGAAGGGTGTTGTCAACCACTACGGAATTCAATTGAGCGACGCCATGCTGTATGGCGGTTCAGGCCATGCCTTTGTGATGAATATCCACGAGACGCTGTGCCCGAGCGGGCCATACTGCTGGAACCACGAACCGTTTCACAATCT
>CAIQQO010000092.1 GCA_903873965.1 uncultured bacterium | reverse complement strand
TCTGCGAGAATCTGTGTAATCTGCGGACTCATCGCCGTGCCCTAATATCTGCGAGAATCTGTGTAATCTGCGGACTCATTACCGCTTTACGGACCAAGGACAGCCACCCGAAACCCGCAGTTGACGCTGTGGTCGTAAGCTTCATACCATCCGCGGTAGGTCGCGCGCACGCGGCTGGAATAGCTGCCCCACGACCCGCCGCGCACCACGCGCCGTTTACCCGACGTTGGCCCCTGTGGATTGCTTGCAGGTGAGTTTGCGTAGTAGTTTTCGTCGTACCAATCAGAAACCCAATCCCACACGTTGCCGGCCATATCGATCACACCATACGGGCTATCTCCCGCCGGGCTGTACTTGCCTGCCGGCGTGGTAGCGCCAACGTCGTTGCAAAAATTGCAGCGCGTCTTGGCGGGCGTCTCATTGCCCCACGGGTAGATTCGCCCATCCGTCCCGCGCGCCGCTTTCTCCCATTGCGCTTCAGTGGGCAGCATCACGTTTTGCCCGGTGGTTTGACTGGCCCACACGCAAAACGCCACGGCGTCATCCCAACTCACATTCACCACAGGATGGTTTTCCTCGCCTGAAGGCATTGACCAATGCGGGTCATTAACCTGTCCAAACGACAACCAACCCGCTCGCTTTGTTCTGGCAAACAAACCATATTGCGCGTTGGTCACCGAGTGCTTGCCGATCAGGTACTCATCCAGCATGACCTTGTGCTGCGGCTCCTCACTGATAAACGTATCTCTATCTGCATCCGTGCTGCCCATCAGGAACACGCCTGCAGGGATACGCACCAGATCGAGCGTCACACCCGGCGCAAGTGTCAGTGCCCGTGAGTGGCTATTGGGTCGTTGTTGAGGCGGCGATGGAATAAGGGTTGTTCGTCCTATTGACATATCATAGTGGGCGCGTTTGGCGGGATTCGACAGCACATCAGGTGCTTCGTTGATTTCTTTGACTTTGGGATCGATGTCCCGTATGGCGTAATGGTTTTTCATGCAGTAAGTAACATGCAACAATAGTATATCCGCAGATTGCACAGACGATACGGAGAAATCGGTGTCATCTGCTCAATCTGCTGATCAGATTGTATTCTTAATAAGAACGCGGGTTCTATCCTTATGGTATACTTCGAGAACAACAGTTCTGTGCCTTTATAGACAAGGAGGTCCCGTTGAGTAATGCACTTCATGATCTGGCCGCGCTATGTCTGCGCGCGCCTGAACGCGCCCATGCTCTGCAACAAGCCCTGGCCGGTGATCCGACCGGCGATGAACTATTGCTGGCGCTCTTCGCCCACAAGGTGGCGCCCGATTCGGCTCCACCCGATAGCCAACCTGCCGGAGCTGCCGGCCGGTTGACCGACATGCCGTTGCGCATCCAACTTAGCGACACCGGCAACGCGGCCAGGTTCGTCGAGCAGTTCGGCCACGCCGTGCGCTACACCGTCGGGCAGGGCTGGCTGGTCTGGGATGGCAAACGTTTCGCCCCAGACACCAACAACGTCAAGGTCACCAGCCACATGACCGAAATCGGGCGCGCCTGGTTCGATCAGTCCGAGCGGGTGGACAAGTCGCTGCAAGCCGGCTATGTGCGCCACGCCGTCCGTACGCTCAACAGCAATGGGCTGGAAAATGCGCTCAAACGCGCCGCCAGGATTTTCACCGTGCTGGCGCACGAAGACGAATTTGATGCCGACCCGATGCTGCTCAACACGCAGAATGGCGTTCTTGATCTGCGCACGGGTGCGTTGCTGCCGCATGATCCCAAGTACCTGTGCACGCGCGTCACGGGCGCGGCCTATGTCCCCGATGCGTCCGCGCCGCGCTGGCAGCGTTTTCGCGAAGAAATCTTTGGCCACAATACCGCGTTGATCGACTTTGACCGCTGCTGGGATGGCTACTGTCTCACCGGCATGACGCATGAACAGCGTTATGTAATCGCGTGGGGGAATGGGGCGAATGGCAAAAGCACCAAGTTCGACGCCATTCGCCACGTGATGGGCGATTATGCCTTGGACATCCGCGTGATGGCATTGATGGCGCGCTTCAACGGCTCCGATGTCAACACCGATCTGGCCCGGCTGCCCGGCGCGCGGCTGGCCATCTGTCCTGAATGGGCCGAAGGCATGCAGGCCGACGAGTCCATGCTCAAATCGTTGACCGGCCAGGATGTCATCACGGTGCGCACGCTCTTTCAGAAGCCATTCAGCTTCAAGCCGAAGGCCAAGATCGTCATCTACGGCAACTACATGCCGGCGCTGCGCGGGCGCGACAAGGGTACGTGGCGTCGGCCTGTGCTGATGCCCTTTACCCAATCTTTCGAGGGTGATCTGCTGGATAAAAAGCTGCCTGATACGCTGGCCGACGAAGCCGAGGGCATTCTGGCCGATTGCGTGCGCGGGTGCATGCAGTGGCAACGCGACGGATTGGTCATCCCGGCGGAGGTGCAGGCCGCAACGGAGGAATTTCGGCGCGATTCGAACGACGTGCTGGCGTTCATCGCTGCCATGTGCGTCATCAATCCCAACGCGCGCACCTCGATCAGCCGACTCTTCGCCGCATACCAGGCTTGGGGAGGCGCCGCTCGCACCCCCAAAAAGTTCGGCATGCTGGTGCGTGAAGCAGGTTATGTCACGCAGCGTAATTGTTATGGTTATGAGGTTCTGGGACTTGGGCTGGACGAGGTGAATAACCAGCCATTGGTATGAACTTATGAACATTGTGAACGTTATTCTAGAAACCTTTTGAAAAAATGAGGTACGCGTTTTTCTAAACACTTTCCAAAACAACGTTCATAAGTTCATATGTTCATAAACTGAGGCTTGTCTTATGAACTTATGAACATTGTGAACGTTATTCTAGAAACCTTTTCAGAAATTCAAGGCATGCGTTTTTCTAAACACTTTCCAAAACAATGTTCATAAGTTCATAAGTTCATAAGTGGGTTCGTTATTAACTTCGGAGGCGTTGGATGACCGTTCTTTCTCGTGTGGATATTGACCGCTTGCGCGCCGATGTGGATCTGGGGGCATTGGCGCAGCAAGCCGGCGCGCGACTGCGCCAGACCGGGCGCGGGTGGTTTG
>CAIQQO010000091.1 GCA_903873965.1 uncultured bacterium | reverse complement strand
CAACGATCTCAACCCCTTCGGAATAGGCTTCACCAGCAAACTGAACCATCTTGACCGGAGGGTAGTCGATCTTGGGCGTATGACTGCCGCGAGGCATGGCGATCCATACTTCTCGCGGTAGTTGGGTGGTCAGCTCATGGAACTGCAGGGCCGTGAGCAGGCAGAAGACCGCCTGCGGCACTTTGGTTGCAATGGTGGTCAGGCTCTCATGCTCAGAACCGTGACTGTCGGGCAGTCGGTAGATGCCGCGCCCGACTTTTTCCAGCAGGCCTTTGGCCGTCATGCGCGTAAGGACCACCCGGGGAGCCCCGATATCCTCGAGATCGCTGGGACGTAGCATCCCTTTCTGACTAAGCAGATCAAGGACGCGTTGGGTGTGGGTGTCGTGGCGCATAGTTGATGGATTATGTTCCATATATTCGTCAGAATCAAATAAATGACGAAATCACGGAACATTCTGGCCATCGCTGGTGGTTTCAGACGTCCTGGCCTGGCGAGCAAAGGGGCTAGCGCCTGGATTTCCTCGTCGGTCAACGGGCATCTAGCCGATACCGGCCTTGGCACCCAAGCCGCCAGCCGCGGCAGGCTGATGTGTGCTCCGGTAGTAGCGTGGCCAGCGCTCTCCTGCGCAATGATTCAAAGGTAAAGGGCTTTAATGGTGAGGAGACGCACGTCCTGAGTTTCATCAACCTAAAGGGCGGTGTTGGCAAAACCACTGCCGCCGTAGCCGTCGCAGAGATGCTGGCGCAGGACGCGCGAAAGCATGTCCTCCTAATCGACCTTGACCCACAAACGAACGCAACGGTCACCCTCATCTCAGAGGAAAAGTGGGCCGAGATGGACCGCGAAGGACGCACCATCGCTCAGCTTTTTGAGGATCGGATAAATCCGCACGTTGCGCCGAAGTTCAATATCGAAACGGCCATTGCGCGCCGGGTTTCCACGATCAATGACGGCATTTCTCGTCTCGATTTACTCCCTTCAAGTATCAGGCTGATCGACCTGCAAGATCGCATTCCGATGATCGCGATGGCCGGCAACTACACGGCCAACCCGTTAGAGATTTTGCGGGGGGCCCTACAGCCGGTAATCGACCGGTACGACTACATCATCATCGATTGCCCGCCAAGCTGTCAACGATTGATGTGTTTTGTAAATACACAATCAATTGGAGAACTGTGATGATCAACAACTCGAACAAATTACTAGCTGCGTTGGATGCAACGTTCGGATTTCCGAACAAGACGAGTTCAACGTTCAAGAAGCTCAAGCAGTCATACGACAACAAACGCCATCAACACGTGATCTGGATTGCCTACATCGTTACAGTGAACCCAGGTCAGGACAACAAGCCGGTCACGTCAGAACAACCTCGAAGGGGACCGTTGTTTCGAGCAGTCACCCAAGGTTGATCAACTCTTGCCCCGGTTTCGGAGTGACGAGACCTGTCCCACTGTCACACAGTTTCCAGCAATTTGGGGAACACGACAACAGGGTGATGTTGGCGGCGGTGTCGTTGCGCGCCTAGACGGCGTGGATTATTGGCGGCGGAATTTGGCGTCGGTGGGTGTTTAACGAATAAGCGAAGCAGGGGCCGACAGGCCCCTGTGTAAGAGAAGAGCGGCGGTGATCAGAACGGT
>CAIQQO010000090.1 GCA_903873965.1 uncultured bacterium | reverse complement strand
TTCAGCGCGCGTTTCAGCCGCCCAGTCAGTTTTCCCGGCGGCGAGTATCTGTTTAGCGTTGAACAACGCGGCAATGTAACACTCAAGATTGATGACAGTCTCATCATCGACGCCGGCATAACGACAGGCGTGACGGCAACACTGGCGCTATCCGGTGTGCACACCGTCAACATTGAATTTATCACTGCTGCTGACGACATGTCACAGCCAACTGAGGCGCCGTTGCTGAATGTTTGGTGGTACGGGCAGGGCGCCCTGTCGACCGCAGCCACTTCTGCTCCGGCATCGACCGGTTGGCGCGTGGAATACTTTGGCAATCGCGATCTTTTCGGGCAGCCGGTCGTCGTGCAGAACCAGGATGCAGGCATCAATCAAAATTGGGGAACACGCGGCCAGGGCTATGGTCTGCCACGGGAAGATTTCAGCGTACGGTATACGCGCCTTGCCGAGTTCACGTGTGGGCGTTATCGTTTTACTGTTCACGCCGATGATGGCGTGCGCATACGCGTCGGCGATCGCGTTGTGCTGGATGCGTGGCGCGAGCAGGTGGGGGATTTTCAGCCACAGATCGAATTGCCTGATGGCGCTCTACCGATTGTGGTCGAATATTACCAACACAGCCAGAACGCCGTACTGTCTGTCGACTGGGCGCGCCTTGCTGGCTCGCCGTGCGCTGGAATTAGACGGAAATAATGGCGTTTCGGCTGAACAGAATAGCAAATCCCGGATGTAACGCCCGTGTGACGCTATCCTGCGCATTAAGAATGCCGTCTAGTGTACCCACACCCATGTGCCGGGGTCGGTGTCATCGGCGATGGCATAGTTGCCGCCAGAGTTGGGCTGCGTCCAGTTAAAGAACCATTGGGCATCCGTCAATGACAGGTTGACGCACCCACGGCTGTGTGGGTAGCCGAAACCATCATGCCAGTACGCGCCATGCAACGCATAGTCGTTATGGAAGAACATGTTGTATGGCACATCCTCCAGATGATACTGCCCCAGATCGGGATCGCCTGCTGCGTTGTACATCGGCTGCGACTTGCTCTTGATGCGCACCTGAAACAGCCCTTTCACCGTTTCCCATTTGGGCAGTCCACTCGACACCAGCGACGCGTATACCAGCTTGCCGCCCTCATAAGCCGCGATGGTTTGCTCAAACAGATTCACCGATATCCACTTGGCATGTAGCCGATCGGCTACGGAGATGCCCGGCGGCGCCATGCGCGGCGCAACGATGGCCAGCCGTTGTTGGCGCGCCCACTGGTTGTCGCCGATGCGATACCACATCGTGTCTCCAACGAGTGCTTTCTCGTAGATCGTCACGACGTCATAGCGTGCATGGGCGGGTACATCCAGGTTCTCATCGCCGTCTGGCGCCAGCAGGGGAATAAAATCGCCCAGAACCCAGGCGACCGGATGGTCGGGTGTTTGCTCGAAGGCCTGACCATGAAAGGATGAGGGTCGGTACAGAATCAGTTTGTCCGCGTGTACCCACTCATTGGGTTTGATTTGCGCTACCTGTATATCGGCCATCTGCGTGCGGCTGATCACCGTAACCCATTCATAGCCTTCCATTTCGCGCACCGGAGCCGCGTTCTTGACAAGGTCCTCCGGATTAGCAAAGACGGGCACTTTGCTTTCAGAGGTATTCACATAGGCGTAGACTTTGCTGAACAGGGGGTCTGTATCTGCGGGTATTACGCCCGTGGCAGCGGATATGTTCGGCTGGATTTGTAGAATAGATGCTGCGCGCACCGACCTATGCTGCGCAGCCGACAACAGAACAGCGACAACCAATCCCATCCCTATAAACAACCACCGCATCCAATCTCCTCAATAAACAAACTAACCCAACGGAATCTTATCGGCAATAAACCAGGCAAGAATGGTCACAGCCCCAATCAGCAAAGCTGGATCGTGGAAGGCTTCGCGATCCTCACCAAAACTGGATTCGCGTCGCACCAGCTTCCATAGTTTTTCAGCAAACAACATGGGCCCCAGCACTGCCGGGACGATGAAAATCCACACCGGGATGATCTGGGCAACGATGAAGTAAATGATCACCGCGAATGCGCCTGCGATGGCAACCACCATCAACACCTTGGTCCACTTCATACCGATCAGGTCGGCAGTGTGGCGAATGCCGGCTTTCTTATCCACGACAATGTCGCGCGCCTCGTTGTTCAGTTCGCCGTAGGCGGAAATGAAAACGACGGAGAGGAAGAGCAGCCAACTGTATGGTTTACCCTGGTCGTACACAAAATAGGCGCACAGGAATTGCAGACCGGCCAGCGACAAGCCGTGCGAAATCAGGTCTGCCACGGGCACCGACTTTAATCGGGCCACACGCCACGAGTACAGGAACGCCAGCGCCAGACAGAAGGCGCCCAGCAGAAACGGCAGCAGGCCCAGCAGACTATACAACCCGAGCAAAATGGCGCTGACCACCGCGCAAGCCACCTTGCCCATGCGAGGTGAAATGATGCCGGCGCTGATTGGATTGCGGCGCGCTTTCTTCTCGTCCATGGCGTCATCGGGGGCATCCTCCACATCGTTGTACATGAAGGCAAAACCGACCACAAGAATGTTAGCGACCAGTACGATCAGCAACCGCAGATCGAAATCGCCGCCTCCCAGTTTGGCTCCCATGAGCGTTGTGACACAAACGAACAACACATACTCGCGATATCGCGTCAACTGGAGTAGCCCTTTGACAGGCTGACGCGCCCAACGTACCACGGCTTTCAGAGTTGTAGGCATGGCCGCATTATATATGCACTTACACTCCCGGAATTTGGCAAATTCCGGGAGTATAAGTGTGAGAACAGGTAAAATCCATCCGGAATGCACTTAAAACACCTCGTACTCAATGGCTATAAGACCTTTGCAAACAAGACCGCTTTTGACTTTTCGGAGGGGATTACGGCCATCATCGGGCCCAATGGCAGCGGCAAAAGTAATGTGGCAGATTCGATACGCTGGGCTCTGGGAGAACAGCAGTTCTCGCTGTTGCGCGGCAAGAAAACAGATGACATGATTTTTGCCGGCAGTTCGCGTCGGGCGCGCGCCGGCATGGCCGAAGTGTTACTCACCTTTGACAATAGCGACGGGTTCTTTCCCGTCGAGTTTACCGAGATTGCTATCGGACGACGCGCCTATCGCGATGGCAGTAATGAGTACCTGCTCAATGGCAATCGCGTGCGCCTACGCGACATCACCGACCTGCTCGGGCACACGGGACTGGCCGAGCGGACCTACACAGTTATTGGGCAAGGCCTGGTCGATACAGCATTGACGCAGCGACCCGAGGAGCGCCGCGCGTTGTTTGAGGAAGCGGCTGGCATCGGGGCATATCGTGATCGGCGCGATGACGCCCTGCGCAAACTGGAAGAGACCCGTCATAACCTGGAGCGTGTGCGTGATATTCTCGCCGAAATTACGCCGCGCGTTTCCCAGCTTGAGCGGCAGGCCGTGCGTGCACGCCAATATCAGACCATCACGACCGAGCTGAAAGATCACACGCGCCGTTGGTTTAGCTATCACTATCAGACCGCGCGCACTGCCGTAGAGAAGGCAACTGCTGCCCGTGACCAATACGTGTTGCAGGTGAATGGGGCGCATAAGCTGGTGGAATCACTAGAAGGTGTTTCAGCCGGTTTGCAGCAACAGCAGGCTGATCTGCGCGCAAGTGTGGCTGAGGCACAGCCACGCCGCGATGATGCGCGTCGCAAGAACGAGGCTGTCACGCGCGATCTGGCCGTGTTGCGAGAGCGTGCGGCGTCGGTACAGTCGCAACTGGCTACAGCACGGCGCGAACTGCGCGAACGCTCTATGGCGCTGGAGGGATTGACCCTGCGCAGCGCCCATGCTTCTGCGTTGCTCGTTGGCGCACAGGCCATGCTGAAGCGTCGCCAGCAAGAGCAGCAGTCGGCGGAGGCCGCTGCCAACGAAAGGCAAACTGCTCGCGCGCAAACCGAGAAGGCGCGTTCAGCCGCGCAACAAGAGATGCTGCGGGCGAACAGCACTTTGACCGGCGCGCAAAACCGCATCAATGCACTGCGCGCGCGGCAGACGGTGTTGAGCAAGCAGACGCGCGAACTGGCCGAACGCGTGACACGCGCCAATGAGCAGCGCAACCGCGAGCGGGTGACGCTCACGGAGCTGAACGCGACCAACGAGGTGGATGGCAAACGTGCGCGCGAATTGAATGCGCAGTGCGACGCACTGGCGCACGAACTTGAGTCTGCCCGTACCGCGCACTCGCTGACCCAGTCAAACCTGGCAGCGGCGGAGGCTGAAGAAAAAATGGCCACGCGCGTCAACCTGTTCGCCGAGATGCGCTTGAATGCGAGTACGCAGAACAGCGGCGATCTGGCGGATCAAGCCATTGCTGCGCGTCTGCCCGGCATGCGTGGCACGCTGGCATCGTTGATACAGGTGCGACCAGATGACAGGCGCGCGGTAGAGGCGGCGCTGGGTGATTGGCTCAAGGCTGTTGTACTCGAATCAACTGACAGCGTGGCGCGCACCCGCACCTGGTTGATCCAGCAGAAAGCACGCAACGCCTGGTTAAGTATCATCCCGCTGCCCCAGTCAACACTCCCGGAATCCGACAATACTCCGGGAGTGTTCGACTTGCAGGCTGTCAATGCCAGGGCGTTGCTGGAATCGCTCAATGCGCCCACCTGGCTCAAACCAGCCTTGCAGACTCTGACGGGACGCATGTTTATCACAAGGGACCTGGATACGGCGCGAACATTGGCAGCTCAATTACCCGCAGGGACTTTATGTGTGACCCGTGATGGCGAGATCGTGCATGCTGCCGGCATGCTACAACTACCGCCCGGCCCGCGCTCGAGCGGGGCGATACAAGGGGCGTCCCCCGCGCCGACTGTCGGGCCGGAAACTCTCCCACTAGTGGATCCGGTTGCAGCTAAAGCCAATCGCGAGAAGGCGGGCCTGGCGCGTGATAAGGCGCAGCAGGAGCTGGATGCGGCCAGGAGGCGCTTCGAAGAAAGTACGCGTGTGCGCGATACCTTTGCGCGCGAGGCGTCGGCGCGGCGTGGTCGGCGTGATGAGGCGGCGCGGCGCATTACCAGCCTGGAAGAACAGCAGGCACAAACGGCTGGCGATATCAAAGGCAACGAGCACGAGTTGGAGCAGACGACTGAGCAAATCAGCATTGCCAATGCCTCGCTGGCTCAATATGAGATGGCGCACACGCAGGCTGCCCACCGACTCACCGGCATTGAGGCCGAACTGCGCGAACTGATGTCCGGCGGCTGGCTTGAATCGCTGAATGCGGCGCGTGCTGCCTGCACTATTGCTAGCGAAGCCGTGCGCGCGGCGCAGAACCAGCGCCGCGAACGGCTGGCGCAACTGGCAGATGGCATTGCGCAACGCGATTCACGCGCGAAACGGCTGGCTGAATTGGATGGACAAAATAGCACGTCGCAAAGTACTTTGCAGATGTCTGAGAAAACGGCTGTTGATGCCGCCGCCGCCTTGCGCGAACTGGATGCGCTGATCATACCGATTCAGGCCGAACTGCGCGATGTGGAGCAGAAGTTTTCACAAGGCGAGGCGCGTCGGCGCGATGCCGAGCGCGCTCTGCGCGAGATGGAATCACGCCTCAATGCCACCTTGCTCGAACTAGCGCGCAATGATGACGAGTTGAAAGCGTTGTATGCACGCGCGGCGGATGCACTCGACGAAGAAGTCAGAGGCCAGAGGACGGCGGACAGGGGACAGGAACCAGAGATTAGAGGACAGAACGGAACAGAGCAGAGCGGAAACCCTGAGCGGGAGAAGAGGGGCGAGGACGTGGAGGAGGCCGACAGCGGGGCAGACACACAGGGCGCTTCCTACGCGGGTATTATCGCGTTGCTCGACAGCCTGCCGATAGCGGGAGCGCCTGCGCCGGGGATGGATGAACGCATGACTCAGCTGCGCAATCAGATCAAACGGCTGGGCGCGATTAACTTTGAGGCGCAGATCGAATACGACGAATTGAAGCAGCGCCACGACTTTCTCACGACGCAGACGCACGACCTCGAGCGCGCTTCTGCCTCACTACAGCAGGTGATCGTCGAACTCAATGCTGTCATGCAGGCTACTTTCAAGCAGACCTTCGAGGCGATTGCAACCGCCTTTCAATCGACCTTCAAAATCCTGTTTGGAGGCGGTCAGGCCAGAATCACGCTGACCAACACCGACAACATTGATGAATCCGGGATCGACATCCACGCCCAACCGCCGGGAAAACGCCCGCAGGCGCTGGCGTTGCTATCGGGCGGCGAGCGCTCGCTGACCGCAGGCGCGCTCTTGTTTGCCATTCTGCGCGTCAAGCCAACGCCGTTTTGTGTTCTGGATGAGGTGGACGCCGCGCTGGATGAAGCCAATGTAGGGCGTTTCCGCGGCATGCTGGAAACGCTTTCAGAGCAGACCCAGTTTATCGTCATCACGCACAACCGCCGCACTGTTGAAGCTGCCGCTAACATTTATGGCATCTCGATGGGCGCTGACGGCGCGAGTACGGCTTTGTCGCTGCGGCTGGATGAGGTTGAACTGAAACAGCAGTAACAAAGGCTCAGGGAGTGATAGGATAGTTCTAGTTCGCTACAACAACGAAGATCAAGTATAAATAACTCACATCAGAAGATCACTGATTGAGAAAAGATAGAGTGCGTTCATGAGTCTATGCGATTGGATAGTGTGTCCCCAATGTACATGACAATAGAGAGGATGATATGAAACCGTTATTTTTAAAGCTATTCAGCCTTGCCGCAGTGTTAGCTTTGGCCGCTCCATATGGTGCCAACGCAGCAACACAGCCTGCAACCCCGATTCCTTCTGCGTCAACCGCGCCAGTAGCACCGGCTGCACAACAGGCAACCGTCGTAAAATCTGCACCAGCGTCACATCGGTTGATCGTTAAGCTGAAGTCTCTGCCAGTAGTAGCCTTTGCCGCGAGGGCGGCAACAAAAGCGCCTCTCGGCGCGTCGGATGGTGGTCGCCCTGACCTCAATGCGCCTCAAGTGCAGACCTATATCAACCAGATCAAGGCAGAACAAGCCGCGTTTATCGGCACGATGAACGTGGCGCTACCGTCGGCCAGGGTTGCCCAATACATCAATGAACAAGGTCAGTCGATCGCGGCGGTGTATCAGGTAGTGTTTAACGGCATGGCTGTAGATCCCGGGTTAATGAGCCAGAAAGACGCGATCACTACTCTGCGCCGGCTGCCTGGTGTGGCAGCGGTGTATCCGGATAATGCGCACGATCCTGACATGTATGCAAGTCTGCCGCTGATCGATGCGCAGGCAGCATGGAACAACTCAGCCATTGGCGGCCAGCAAAACGCCGGCGCTGGGGTCAAGTTTGCTTCGATGGACGGTGGTGTGCACCACAGCGCGGCAATGTTTTCAGGCGTGGGATATAGCTATCCAGATGGATGGCCCTCCACCGGAAAAGGCCTGACGTCAAACAACAACGGAAAAATCATCCTCTCACGAGCCTATTTCCGCCCGTGGGATCCCCCCTCGCTGGGTGATGAAAATCCGTGGCCTGGGACGCAGGGAACGCCACACGGTACCCATACTTCCTCAACCGCCGTGGGCGAGGAGGTGGTGGCCGATTATCGCGGTGTGACGGTAACACTCAGCGGTGTGGCGCCAAAAGCCTGGGTGATGAGCTATCGTGTGTTTTATAACAGCATCACAAACAATGGCTCGTTCTATGACGCGGAAGGCCTTGCTGCGCTGGAAGACATCGCGCGCGACGGCGCCGATGTGCTTAACAACTCGTGGGGCAGCGGTGCGCTCAGTATCGGCGGCGCGTTCGATCCTATAGACGAAGCGATCATCAACGTCTCGCGCGCGGGCACGTTTGTCTCCGTGTCCAATGGAAACAGCGGTCCCAACCTGAGCACAGGCGATCATTCATCAAGCGAATACATCAATGTTGCCGCCAGCACGACAAGCGGCACATTTGGGTCTGGTCGTGTGAGCGTCAGCGCGCCAGCGCCGTTGTCGCCGACACTCCAGAATATCGCTTTTGAAACCGCATATTTTGGATCGGTACTGCCGCCCAATGCCGTGTTTACATACTCGTTGCTGCCAGCTGCGTCTATCAGCCTGACGAATGTCAACGGTTGTAATCCCTGGGATCCTGGCACGTTCACCGGCAAGGCCGCGTTGATACAACGCGGTGCGTGCGATTTTACCGACAAAGTACTCAATGCTGAGCTTGCGGGCGCCGCGTTTGTCATTATTTACAACAGCGTGGAGGGTGGCGATACTCTGATCCCCATGGCGGCTGGCGCTACCGGCGATCAGGTGACCATCCCATCCATTTTCATCTACCGCAGCAAAGGCCTCGCTATAGTGGACTGGTACAACCTGTATGGGTCTGCCTCTGTGGTGTCATTTGACACAACTGCTTTCCAGGTTGGGAATACCCCGGATATCATCGCGTCATTCAGCAGTCGCGGCCCGGGCGTTGGCAATGTGCTGAAGCCAGACATTGCGGCCCCCGGCGTCAATATCCTGGCGCAGGGATATGGAGATGCCGCAGGCGAAGCGAG
>CAIQQO010000089.1 GCA_903873965.1 uncultured bacterium | reverse complement strand
CTTTATTCTCATATACCTTCCCTCTTGAACACGAAATTCTTACTCTCGATTCAGATAGCGGCTATAAATACGACGTGTATATTACAGCGATTACCACTTACAGTCAATATGTTGGGCAAAACAACGATTAAATCTCGATTTTTGATCACTTCAACAACACATGCGATACCCACACAGCGATCATGTCACATTTGCGCAAGCGATCACTGCTTAGTACGACAAGGTATCTTGACAATCAGCCTAAACGCGACTTCGTTACAACAAAGCCACTAGTGCGAATTTCCTCTTCCCAGTAATTGAACACCTTCGAATCTGTGAATGTGTCCAACCTCAACCCACGATATTATGAGAGTTTCCTAAGATTTGGCAAGTCCATTTGTCATATTTCCTGGCATGACAATAGCAACATTGATCCACATGGGCGAACCCGCCCGTTCGTTCGCTTGTTCGACATCATAACAATTCCAGTTTGGCATATCATTGCGTGCAAAACCAATGACAAACCAACCTACCCCCAAGAGCAAACTACGTGATGTACCGGTGCAGGACCGGTTGAACCTTCTGGCGCAGATGGCAAACCTGAGTGAAGCCGATGTTGCCGCGTTGCGAAATGGCTTGAGCTTCGAGCAGGCCGATCACATGGTCGAGAATGTCGTGGCTACATATGCCTTACCGTTAGGCATTGTGACCAACCTGGTCGTCAATGGACGCGAAGTGCTGGCCCCGATGGTGATCGAAGAGCCGTCAGTCGTCGCAGGATGCAGCTTCGCGGCCAAACTGGCACGCGCCGGCGGTGGTTTCACAGCCACGGCTGATGCCCCGATCATGATCGGACAGATGCAAGTGCTCGACGTGCCCGATATAAACCAGGCGCGGCAGGCTATTGCAGAGGCTACGCCAGAGTTAATCGAATGGCTGAACGTGCAAAATCCCATCACGCGCGACCCCTACACGCGCACCGTGGGCATTGAGACGCGCTCCATCAGCGGGATGGGCGTGGGTACTGTTATCCACATGCTGATTGTGCATGTGCTGTACGATGCCGGCGACGCGATGGGCGCCAACATGATCAACACCGTGTGCGAGGCACTCACCCCGCGTATTGAGGCGCTCAGTGGCGGGCGCGTTAACCTGCGCATCCTGTCGAACCTGGCCGACCACCGGCTGGTACGGGCCAAGTGCCGCGTACTGGCCGCCGATCTGGTGGACGAGAAAGCCGGCACGAGCGGCCTGCCTGTCGTCAACCGCATCGTCGAGGCCTCGCTGTTTGCAGAAATCGACCCATACCGCGCCACGACGCACAATAAGGGCATTATGAACGGCATCGATGCCGTAGCCATTGCGACCGGCAATGACTGGCGCGCTATTGAGGCTGGCGCGCATGCCTACGCGTCGCGCACCGGGCGCTACACATCGCTGACGCGCTGGCGTATTAATGACGAAGGCGACCTGACCGGCGAGATCGAGATGCCCTTGGCAGCCGGCATGGTAGGTGGCGCCACGCGCGTGCATCCCTCTGCGCGCGCCGCGTTGAAGATCATGGGCGTGAAAACAGGGCGCGAGCTGGCCGAGGTAATGGCATCAGTCGGACTGGCGCAAAACTTCGCCGCCATACGGGCGCTGGCCAGCGAGGGCATTCAGCGCGGGCACATGTCACTGCACGCGCGCCAGGTGGCGATGGCAGCCGGTGCTAACGGCGACCAGATCGAGCGCGTGGCCAAACAACTCGTGCAGGAAGGCATCATTCGCATCGACCGCGCCAAGGAAATCCTGGCGGGATAGGATGTATACTCAATAGCAACGTTTAGGCTGCGCTTAAATCAATCTATGTGCGCACCCTTGTGTTCGCCGCTTCACAGCCAGGCAGTGTGAAAGTAAGTTTTGCACTCCCCAGATCCAGTCCTTGACGCCATGAGCAGGTCAGTATGACAACTAAAAAATCCGCACGACAACACAAAAGTACGGCCAGCACTGTGCCGGTGGAAACGCCCGTCGCGGCAGTCAATAGCCCCACTGCGGTCATCACTCAACTCCCTATTGTGGCGATAGGCGCTTCAGCAGGCGGGCTGGAAGCGATAGAGGCTTTTCTGCGTCACACGCCTGCCTTAAGTGGCATGGCTTATATCGTCATACAGCATCTGGACCCGACGCAGAAAGGCATGCTGGTTGAATTGCTGCAGCGCGCTACACCGATGCCGGTCATGCAGGTCACAGACAGCCTGCCCGTGGAAGCAAATACCGTTTACGTCATCCCGCCGAACAAGGATATGTCCATCCTGCATGGCGTTCTGCACCTGCTCAGTCCGATTGCGCCGCGCGGCCTGCGCCTGCCAATCGATTACTTCCTGCGTTCGCTGGCCGACGACCAACAGGAAAACAGCATTGGCGTCATCCTGTCGGGCATGGGAACCGATGGCACACTCGGTCTGCGCGCCATCAAGGAAAAGGCCGGCGTCGCCTTTGTGCAGGCGCCCACATCAGCCGCATTTGATGGCATGCCGCACAGCGCCATCGAGGCCGGGCTGGCCGATGTCGTCGCCCCAGTAGAAGAACTTCCCGGCAGAATCCTGAGCTACCTGCAGCGCGCGCCGCATCCTCTGCCGACTGAAAGTCTGCTTGAGGATAAGCTGCAAAGCGCGCTGGACAAAGTATTCATCCTATTGCGATCGCAGACCGGGCATGACTTTACAGCCTACAAGAAGAGTACGGTCTATCGGCGTATCGAACGGCGCATGGGCGTGCATCAGATCGACCGGATCGCGACCTACGTCCGTTACCTGCAGGAGAATCGCGGTGAAGTAGACCTGCTCTTCCGTGAACTGCTCATCGGTGTGACCAGCTTTTTCCGCGATCCAGCGGTGTGGGAACAATTAAGGAAAACTGTCGTCCCCGAAATACTGGCTAACCACTCACCTCATCAACCGGTGCGTATCTGGGTGGCGGGTTGTTCCACGGGCGAGGAGGCTTATTCCCTGGCCATCCTGTTTAAGGAAGTGATGGAACTGCAGCAACCCCCGCTCAATATCCCGGTTCAGATTTTTGCTACCGACCTGGATCGCGATGCGATTGACCGGGCGCGCCAGGGCAATTACCCGGTCAATATCGCCGCCGATGTTACGCCTGAGCGCCTGCAACGTTTTTTTGTCAAGGACGAAAACAGCTATCGCGTTACCAAGGGAGTCCGCGAGATGGTGATTTTTGCGCCGCAAAATGTGATGATGGACCCGCCCTTCACGAAGCT
>CAIQQO010000088.1 GCA_903873965.1 uncultured bacterium | reverse complement strand
GTATATGAGAATAAAGGGACTCCTTCAGCGTGCGTTGACGGTCTCGATGGCCACATCAATGCTGGTTACCATGGGTGTAGGTCCGATACAAGCCCAGGCGCCCTCGCCTGGCACGTTCGATTCAGCCTGGATAGGCGTCCAGCGAAACCTGGGAGCCGTGAGTGTGCAATCGTTTATGCGATCGATGTCAAACTCGCGGGCGCAGGCGACATCCACCCAGATGCGCTCTGTATCCATGGCCGAGCGCAAAGCGGTTGCGTTGCGAAATGGCATATCACCCAAAGGCGTCACGCAGAAGTTTGCCGGCATCGATGAGGCGACCGCAAAACTCAGCGCGCTAAGCAAGTCGCCATCGGGCATGGCCAGTATGGCGCAGCCCAGAGTGAGTATCAACGCAGCGCAGGCAGTGGTGTTGGGGCAGCCCGATTATTTTGCCGTTGGCAATTGGGCGAACAGCCCGCTGCCAGTGATCGACGCACAGGGCAACATTACGGGCGGTATTCGCAAATTCGTTGATACGATTGCGCCGTTGCGATTTGCCAGCGCCAGCCCGCAGACAGGTAACGAGATTGGACAATACCTGCCAATTGCGGTTGCCGATACGGCCAGCTTCCCGGGCGATCAGATTATCTCTCCAACGATCCCTGCGGCTGACTATTACGAGATTGGATTGGTCGAATATCGCGAGCAGTTGCATTCCGATCTGCCGTCAGTCGTTACCGATCCATTCACACATATCTCGACGGGCGGCACGCAACTGCGCGGTTACGTACAGCTTGAGACGCCGCAGAATGCCGCAGTCAGCCAACATGTCCCGCTGTATTACCCGAATGGATCCCCAATCATGAGGTATGGCACTCCGGTTTACGCGGTTGAAAAGCCCAACTATCTTGGCCCGACCATCCTGGCGTCTAAGAACCGGCCTGTGCGCGTCAAGTTCACCAACTTCCTGCCCACCGGCGCTGGTGGTGATCTGTTCATCCCTGTTGATACCACTTACATGGGCGCAGGTAATGGCCCAGATGGCACCCCTTACTCGCAAAACCGCGCTACCCTGCACCTGCATGGCGGTAACACTCCGTGGATCAGCGATGGTACGCCGCATCAGTGGACGGCGGCGGTCAGTGATACCGTGGCGACGACGCACTATCTCAAGGGCGACAGTGTGGGTTATGTGCCCGACATGTGGTTTGATGCCAATGGTGCTGCGGTAACAAGTTGTTCACAGAAAGTAACTTGTGCCGTGCCGGGAGCACAAACCAATCCTGGGCCAGGTTCACTCACCTTCTATTGGACCAACCAGCAAGGTGGGCGTTTGATGTTCTGGCATGATCATGCCTATGGCGTCACCCGTTTGAACGTTTATGCGGGCGAAGCTGCCGGCTTCCTATTGACGGATCCTGTCGAAGATGACCTTCTGGCCGCAGCCACCGTACCTGGCACGTTGGGAACGACAGCAGATGTGGCGCATGTTCTGCCACTTGTGTTTCAGGATAAGACATTTGTGCCCGATAATGGAGCGCCAGGCGGACAACTGGCTGCGACCGATCCCACGTGGAACACCTCTAAGTATGGCGGTAAGGGTAACCTGTGGTTCCCGCATGTTTACATGCCCAACCAGAACCTGTCCGATGTTACCGGCGTTAACGCCTTTGGTCGCTGGGACTACGGGCCGTGGTTCTTCCCGCCTCAGGTCATCACGTCTTTCGTGTCGTTGCCCTACGCATGCTCCAGCGCCTTTTATACGGCGGCCAATCCAGTGGCTTATCCGCCCCTGATGTGCCCCGGCACGCCCAACCCATCCGGCGTCCCTGAAGGCTTCATGGATACGATGCTGGTGAACGGCACAGTTTATCCAACCGTGTCTGTCGACCCAGTGGCCTATCGTTTTCACCTGCTAAGCGCCGGCAATGACCGCTTGCTCAATCTCAGCTTGTATGTGGCAGATCCACTGCGAATTGCCGTAACATCCGGCGGGAGTAACTATCAGACGCCGCCCACGGTTGTTATCTCTAATGGCCCCGGTGATGTCACTGGCGAAGGTGCTGCAGCGACGGCGACGCTTTCTGACGGCACGGTGACGCAGATTATACTCACCGATGTTGGTTCTGGTTACACCAGCGCGCCCAACGTCACGATCAGCGGCGGTGGTGGCGCGAATGCGCTGGCTACGGCTCAGATTGACCCGGTAACGGGAAAGTTGATGGCCATTACCATGGTTGACCAGGGAACAGGCTATACCAGCGCACCCATCATCACCATTGATCCGCCTGCGGGTTGTCTCATCAGTTGTGTAACGGCTACAGCCATTGCGGTGATCGTGCCGAAAGGCGTGGTCGTTGGCATCAATGTGACGAATCCGGGTCATGACTACACGGTTAACCCGATTATCAGTTTTGTCCCTGCTTTTGGCGATGCAACGGGCAGCGGCGCGAAAGCCATTGCCTCGCTGAATTCCGAAGTCAAGATGGTCGCGGCGGCGCCGCCAACGGCTTCATCAACACTGCAGCGTTGCCCGGTTAATAATCCTGTAGGCGGTTCGATGCTGGTGACGGGTTTGATTGACGTCAACGGCAATCCGGTTAATGGTACAGGTATACCCGCTAACTGCTGGCCATCAGGATGGCCAACCGATGGCCGTGATGGCGGTGTACCCGATCCGACAACGGCAGGGCCACCTTTTATCCAGATTGGCACAGAAGGCGGATTGTTGCCCTATCCTGTGATTATTCCCTCTACACCCATTAATTTTGAATACAACCGCCGCGTCATAACCGTCTTGAATATAGCAACGCATGGTTTGACGCTGGGCGCGGCAGAACGCGCCGATGTCGTAGTCGACTTTTCGCGATTTGCCGGCAAGACGCTTATTTTGTATAACGATGGGCCGTCGCCAGTGCCTGGGTTTGACTCTCGAAACGACTACTACACAGATGATCCCGATCAGAGCATGTTCGGCGGCGCGCCGACAACGTTACCGGGTTATGGCCCCAATACGCGCACCATCATGCAGATCAAGGTTGCCAAGACGGCGACCAGTCCGAATGTGGTGCCCTTCAGCCTGAAGTCAGTTGCCACTGCGCTGCCGAGTGTATTCTCTGCGACGCAGGACAAGATCATTGTTAAGGAACCCGTCTATCCGGTGGCCAATGGTTATGCGCCTGGAGCTAACTTTGTAAGAACCACCGATGTTGCCATCAACTCATTCATGGATGGCGTCAGCTCTACGATCAGCTCGATACTGATCACCAATGGTGGCACTGGTTACACTGTTGCGCCGACGGTGGTGATCAGCGGTGGCGGCGGCACGAATGCGACGGCATCGGCCGCGTTGAAGCCCACCAGTGTTTCAGTTTTCTCACTCACTGTTATGGGTGCTGGC
>CAIQQO010000087.1 GCA_903873965.1 uncultured bacterium | reverse complement strand
TTCTTCGGGTTTGCTGCTCTTGAAAATCCAGAGTTGTTCGTTCTCAATCTTGGTGATTGCCATGTTGAACATCTCATCCTCTAAGAGTTCCTGTGCCTTGCGGCCAGAGCGAATTGCTTGATCTGTCATGCCATTCCAGGTTGGTTGATGGTTGCCTCTCGATTCATGCTGGTGACAGCTTGAATCTCAGCGTTGCTAATTTGTGCGTTGTACTTTAACTCAATTTCATATTTCTTTAGTAGTCCATCCTGCGCCAGTTGGTCACGTCGGAAGTCATCGTCGCGGATCATCTGCTCGCGCTTGAGTTCCAACTCGGCGGCCTTCTTCTGGATATCAGCCTCGATACTCTTCGCCTGGACCTCGGCCAGCACCTCCTCGGGTGTCGGTTTAGGAGGTGGTGGCGCTGGCGGCTGGTAGTCGGCAGGGATGTCGTTGAAAAACTGGCTGGAGTCCTTGAACCCACTGAGTTCCACAATCTTGCGCAGGGTGCTGGCGTACATAGACGGGGTCACCAGCGGGTTCTGTGGTCCAAGTTGCGTCAGAGCCTCCTGCTGCTTGGCGCTGATCATCATCAACGCTTGCAGGCGCTCGTTGGTGTCGCCGTTACCCAACCCGATGTTGATGGATACGTCCATGTTGGCGTTCCAGGCGCGGGGATCGATTTCCACAAACTGGTCGCGCAGGCGAATCATGCGGGGCTTGTCCTGGTGCGTCACCATCAGGAACAGGATGCCCTTAAACAGCTTCTTCATTCCCTCGGCCATCATCCGCGCCGTGAGTTCGATGCGGCCCTGGGACGCGCTGATGGTGGCGGCCACCGCGGCCTTGGTGCTGGACTGCAAGGCGTCAGCGTTCAGACCCATCGCGGCCTTGCTCATGCCGGTGCGGTCTTCCTTGATCTGGTCGATGTAGTCCAGCATGGGGAACGCTGCCTGCCCGACAAACGGGCTGGAGAACGGCTGCACCATGCCAGGGGCACGCATACGAATGATCGCGCCCGTCTCGTTGTTCAGCACGTCGTCCATGTTGACCTGGCCCTCGACTACGGCAGTGCGTGGGTGGATGGACTGCGCCAATGAGTCCAGCGTATTGCGCAGGATCTCGGACTTGATCTCCTGGATGTCGTGCGTGATGTCGAAAATGGACATCGCCTCGATGGGGCTGGTATGTGGCTCGGGGTCGCAGGGGAAGTCCACGAACGGGATGTAAGACGCCGGCAAATTCCGCACGACCTTGTATCCGGAACCCATGCAGCAGATTTTCCGCAGTTCGGGGATGCCATCACCGTCGTAGTCGATGCGCTCGTAGGCTTCGATGTACAGGACGCGACGCTGCATGGGGTTGGCGCTGTCAGTCTGACCTATGGCCGTCGCCAGCGGCTGGCGCGCCAAATACTCCTCGTTATCGTCTAGGTCGGAGGCGGTGACGTTGTCCAGCACCTCGTCCTCGTCGTATCCCATCGCCACCAGTTCAGCGACAGTCGCCATCTTCCGATGCGCAATCAGGCTGCAATCGTCAAATGACCGCGCACGGCGGTCGATCAGCAACTCCTCGGGAGGCACTGCCATGATTCTGATGCGCCCGTCCTTGGTGACGCGCTTGAGTTGCACGTCGTGCAGCATGGGAGGCGGTGGCATTGGCATCATCTGACCCGTCATCGGGTCAATTTGTGGCTGCATGGGAGGCGCGTCGGGATCAGGGTAGCTGACAATGATCTTCACCTCGGCCTGCTCCTGCATCAGTATTTGCAGGGTCTGCTCATCTAGGCCGGTGAAGTCGGTGATCTCCACCTTTTCGGAGTCCTCCCACCAGAACTTAGCAATGCCGCACTTGCGCACCAGGCTATCTTTGAAGATAGCGTAGACGTTCATAAAACCGTTGTTGTCACGGTTGAATACGAAATTCGCGTAGTCGGTGGCCTGCTTGGCGTGTTCCACGTCTGCCGGTGTCTCGGGGACGTACTCGACGGTGTTCTCGCTGGAAAAAAACACCCGCATCAAGCTGGGCATCATGGCGCTGACGGTGTCTCGTACCTCCATTGCCACCACCTGGGAGCGCCCGTCTTCCTCGTTCCCAAACGGGTCGCCACGGTAGTAGGCCGTCCCCATCGCCCGAATGGGCGATATATCGGAATCGATGTAGCTAACTGCGTCGGTCAGGTCTTGCCCGATGATCGCCTCCAGTTCGGTGTCATCCATCTGCTCCTGCGCCGCCACGTCGGTGGTAATTGGCATATCGTTCATGTTCATACGGGTATCTTTCTAAGTACGACGTACATACTGTCCACCGCCCGAGGCGTGCGCAGCAACTCGTCTAGTCCCAATTCTAGGGTTTTCCCATACTCGGACAGCTTGTAGTCCAGGTGTGCCACGTCAAACCGGTGATCCTTCCAGCCCAAGTACCAGTGCCAGCCGCAGTAGTACACCCAGGAATTCTCGTTAAACGCTCGGACGTGCGTCGGGTCCTGCCAAGCGCCAAGGCTCAACTCGTAGGGCACGACGATATGCATCTCACCGCCATCAGCCAGCAGATCGCGGCAGTTGGTCATGGCTTTCACCAGGTTGGGGATATGCTCCAAAACGTCAAAGGCAATGATGCGCTCAAAGCCTCCGCGCTTGATGGGAATGTAGTTATCTTTCCACTTGACGATGCCGCCAATGTGTAGATCGGAAATGTCCACCACCCAATCTGCGCCTACGTCTGGTCGGATGTCCGCATTGAGGCAGTCATTCCTGTAATCCTTACCGGAACCCAGGTTAAGAGTTAAACCACTGTTTGACATATTGGGGTCGGTGCTTCATAAGCCAGGGCATCGCCTGGTTGGTTAGGGACTCGGCGTTCACGCCCACCGTCTGGCTCCCGACGTGATGGACGTAGGACGCGCTCACAAAATTCTCGTACCCGAGTGCCTTTAGATCATTGCACTGCACGTCATCCGAGTACCAATTTAGTGGGGGAAATGGGCATTTGGTAAAGGCATCTGCACAAATCCAGGCAAATATGGGCGAGATCACGTCTACCTGCCTGATCTTGGACTCGGACGTGAACCGGCACATATCAAACGCCTCGCCCTCGGGGTTCCAGCGAATGTTCTGCACCGGACGCGCCCAATCGCACCTGGACGCCATCCACCCAGGGTTCAGATCCATGTCTTTGACAATCTCAACATCTTCCA
>CAIQQO010000086.1 GCA_903873965.1 uncultured bacterium | reverse complement strand
TTTTACGTTTCACGTTTCACGTTTCACGTTTTACGCTTCACGTTTCACGTTTCACTTCAGGAGGTATTTCATCATGATCTTCTCATCGGTTAATCTGGTTGATCCGACGGTCGCGGTGCGTGCGACTCGGCAGTTGCTGGCGCAGGTGACTGGCGCGGATAGCCGGCCGGCTACGCGCGACCGTGAACAGATTTTGCAGGCGTTGGCGTTGGCGTGCCTCGACCTTGATCAGGCCGACCCGCTGTTGTTGCCCGTCACGGTGGCGACGGAGGCGTGGCGCGGGCAGGACTCGCCCAGTATTCCGGGGGTGGGCAATGGCTTCATCGGCAGCCGGCTGGAGGCGTTGTATATGCCGCCCGCCGTGTTGCCCGAAAACCAGATCCCTTTCGCGGTGACGGCGGTGGGCACGATCATCCCGCAGGCGGTGATCGAGGCCGACCTGCTGGCGCTGATCCAGTTCCCGCGCCGGCCGGCCGCTGCCGTCATCAGCACGCTGAACGGCCCACTGTTCACCGTCAACAACATCGGCGTGAGCAACGTGGCCTTGAGCGGCATGGGATCGGGGCCGCTGCTGGATGGCTACGCGCCCGATAACTACGGCATCTGCCTGTTGACCGGCCAGACCAGCGCCGCCGATAACGGCTTGTATGTGTTTTCGACCAACGGCACGATCTACGCCTTCACGCGCCCAAGCACGCTGAGCTGGGATTGGGCGCACCAGGGCGCGACGTTTGCCATCCAGGCTGGCGCGACCTACGCAGGGCGCTATGTCCAACTGAGCACGCCCGACCCGATCAGCATCGGCGTCACGCCCACCGCCTACCAGACGCTGACGAGCTATCCGTCCAACATCGAGGTGAACGAGTGCCAGGCCTGCATCGTCCCGCGCGCCGCCGCGTACATGGCGATGGCTATCGCCCTGAACCATGCCGACAAGAACGTCGCCGATCGCATGACGGTGTGGGCTAACCAGATGCTGGCGCGCCCCTTGCCGGTCGCGGGTGAAGCGCACAGCCGCCGCATCCAGACCGTGTCGCGCTATGCCAACGCTTGAACGCGCCCTGATAGGGGCCCAAGGTGGTTTTTTATGACAACAGTAATGAGTACAACCGAGATTGCCGATGCCATCGTGGCGGACTGGGTGAGACGCCATCAGCTTGACCCGCACCATGTGACCGAAAAGGAAGCGCTGGCGATGATGCGCCGCATGATGGCGCTGACCGAATACTCGCAGGCGCGCGCCCGGGCGTATATCACCGCGGCGCTGCGCCGTTTTCGCTTCGCGCACATAACGGCATGAACAGGCTGTCTTCCGGCCTGGCCGCCGCCATGCTCGATATCGAACCGTTCAGCCGGTTGATCCTCAACCGCCCCTTGCGCCCGTATCAGTTGGAACCGGCGCGCGCCGCGATTGCGTCGGCGCTGGCGCATGACGGCGAGCAGTATGTGTGGCGGTTCCCGCGCCAGTCGGGCAAGAATGAGACGCTGGCGCATGTGCACGCCTACCTGCTGTTCCTATACCAGCGCGTGCCGCTGGCCTCGATAGTGCATACCGCGCCCACTTTCGACCCGCAGGCGCGCAACGCCATGCAGCGCGTGCTGGAGATCACGGCGCGCAACCCCCTGTTCAAGACGCTGCGAACGTCGGGCAACACGCTGATCATGGGGCAGGCGCGCGCCCTCTTTCTATCCGGCGCCGAGCGCGAACAGCCCAACGTCGGGTCGACAGCCAGCGTGTTGCTGTCCAAAGACGAATGCCAGGACTTGACGCAAAGCTACATCGAACGCGTGTTCGACCCGATGACATCGGACCGCAACGCGCCGCACATCCACACCGGCACCGCCCGCCACGATGGCACCTACCTGGCCATGAAGCGGCGCGAGCTGGAGGCCATGACGCGGCGCGATGGCAAACGGCGCGTGTTCATCATCGACTGGCGCGATGTGGCGCGCGTCAACGCCGCCTATGGCCTGGCCGTCGAGAGCGCCATCGCGCGGCGTGGTGCGTTGCATCCCGCCATCCTGACCGAATTTGCCAACATCGAAACCGAGCAGACCGGCCGCCTGTTTGACGACCGACGCCTGGCGTTGATCTACGCGGGCGCATGGCCGCGCCAGTCGGCGCGCGCGGCGGAACGCAGTTGCATCACGCTCGATGTGGGCGGCGCGTCGCTTGGCGCATTCCCCGACGCGCAGCGCGCCGGCGAGCACGACATGACCGTGGCCAGCGCCCACCGCATCAGCGCGAGCAGCGATGGCCTCAACCGTTTCGACACGGTTGACCAACTGGCGCTGAGTGGCGCGAACGTGCTCGATGACACGCCGGAGCGGCGCAAGCTGTTTACGTACATCGACCAATGGGCGCCGCTGCGCATCGTGGTCGACGCCACCGGGCTGGGTGCGGGGCTGGCATCGGCCTTGACCGCGCGCTATCGCGACAAGGTCATCGCCTTCACCTTCACTGCCGCCGCCAAGAGCGCGCTGTTGAACGACTTCCTGGCGCTGATCGAAACCGGCCGCTATCGCCATTACCGCGACGCGAGCGTCGATTCGCACCGGTTCACGCGCCAGTTGGAGAAATGCGAGCATCATTACTATGGCGCGCATGTGCAATGGGGCGTGCCGGCGCACGTGGCGTGGCGCCATCCCATCACCGGCGCGGACGAACCGCTGCACGATGACCACCTGATCAGCGCCGCGCTGGTGGCCGTCCTCAGCGACAGCGACCTGCAGGCGCGCGAGGTGATCAGCAGCCCGGCCCCGCGGCGCGCGCCTCACGACGATGCACAGGTGCTTGTATAAGGAGGATGTGATGTACTCTAACAACAGCCGGCTGGATGAACTGGCCGCGCAGATCGGCGTGATCGAACAGGC
>CAIQQO010000085.1 GCA_903873965.1 uncultured bacterium | reverse complement strand
TCTATAGGCTTTTCAATAAGCAAGGAGAAGTCAATGATACTGACGAGCTAGAACACCGCTTCAATGACAGGTTAAATCGTCCGATCTATCTCGCAAATGCTGATCGTTTACTAAAGATTCCTGATCAACCGATTGCTTACTGGGTGAGTAATAAAGTAGCAGAACTGTTCGTGAATTATTTACCGCTATCATCTTTCGGAAAACCACGACAGGGTTTAGCAACAGGCGATAATGACCAGTTTCTTCGTTATTGGTGGGAGGTAGCAACTACTCGGATTGGTTTTGGGATTACCTCTCGGGAACTAGCTACTGAATCACATAAAACATGGTTTCCATGCAACAAAGGTGGACCATTTCGCAAATGGTACGGTAACCATCACTATGTCGTTGACTGGGAATCTGACGGTAAGAGGATACGCAATTTCTATGATGAAGATGGCAACCTTCGTTCTCGGCCACAGAATATCGATTTTGCATTTCGAGAAGGCATGACTTGGTCTACTGTTACCATATCACGCCTTTCAATGCGGATTTCCCCAATTGGTCATATGTTTGAAACAAAAGGTTCGGTTTGTTTCTTCAATGATCACTCTATGCTTGAGTATGGATTAGCATTTGCCAACACTTCTATTGTAGAGAAACTATTATTAGCGCTTGCTCCAACGACTGATTATCATGAGGGTCCCCTTGGTAAGTTACCATTTATCGTTATTGAGCATAATAAAGATTCCATCTGCGCCATTGCACGAAACTGTGTCGCTTTAGCCAAGGAAGATTGGGATGAGTTCGAATCTTCGTGGAATTTTAGTGTTATGCCTCTACTTCCTCACGCGATTAGTTCCGCAACACTTGAAGATTCTTGGCGGCATTGGGTAGATCATCTTGGTAGCAGAATCACTCAATTACAACAGTTAGAATACGAAAATAATAAGTTGTGGATCGAGGCCTATGGTTTACGTGACGAGATATCCCCAGAAATCTTGGCTAAAGATATTACTCTCTCTCGCCCTGATCGGCGCAAGGACATGGCCGCGTTCCTGTCCTACGCCGTTGGCTGCATGATGGGTCGCTACTCACTCGACAAACCCGGCCTCATCTTGGCCGATGCCGGTGACACGCTGGAAGACTACAAGAGGAAGATAGGGGGCAGAAGGAAGGGATTAGGGGATAGGGGTGAGGGATCAGTTCAGACTGACCCCTATGCTCTGCCCCCTAATCCCTCACCCCTGACCCCTGTCCCCTTTTCTTTCACGCCGGACGAAGACGGCATCATCCCCGTCCTCGATGGCGAGTGGTTTGAGGACGATGTCGTTGCCCGCGTGCGTGAGTTTCTGCGCGTCACGTTTGGGCCGGAAACGCTGGCCGAGAATATCAAGTTCATCGAAGAATCGCTCGGTAAAGACCTGCGCAAATACTTCCTGACCGACTTCTACAAGGATCACCTGCAAACCTACAAGAAGCGCCCGATCTATTGGATGTTCCAGAGCCCGAAGAAGGGTTTCCAGTGCCTGATCTACCTGCATCGCTACACCCGCGACACCGTCAATCGCGTGCTGAACCGCTACTTGCGCGAATACATCGCCAAGTTGCGCTCCCGCATTGAGCAATTGCAGCACGTGATGAATACCGAGAATGCTTCATCGCGCGACAAGACGCAGGCTCGCAAGGAGAGCGATCAACTCAAAAAGACCTTGCGCGAGTGCGAGGACTGGGAGCGCGACGTGCTGCTGCCGCTGGCGCAACAACGCATCGAACTCGATCTCGATGACGGCGTAAAGGTGAACTATCTCAAACTGGGCGCTGCGCTCGCGCCGATAGCGGGTCTGGCGGCGCAGGAAGAGGATTAAGGAGCACTTTCATGTCATTCTGGCGCTCTCTATCGCACAGACGTACATCGAGGCACAGAAACAACATCACAAAGAAGCAAACGTGAGCAAGATGCTGGAGTATTGCACTGATGTAGACGAAGGCCCGACCATAGCGGGAAAGCACGTGGATAACGGAGCAGCGATTGTCCGGGATGATGCGGCTTTTTATGATCATGTGGGTCCTTCTCCATTCTAGAACTGCGATTGGAAATCGCAGAGGTCGGCCCAACTCTGCAACGCGCTTCAGCGCGTTTCGGCTCGGCGTGTCAGCCGCGAATTCATTCGCGGGCATCGATTCGCGGGCTCGCGAGCATCGATTCACGCATTGCATCGATTCACGCATTGCTGCGATTGGAAATCGCAGCCTGACACCGCTACGCGAAACGCACTGAAGTGCGTTACGGAGAGAATTCATTCGCGGGCATCGCTCGCGGGCATCGCTTCCGATATAAGCGAGAATCAAACGTATGAATCGCATCCACGACAGCCTGCAAGCGATCTTCCGGCGACACCGCCTGGTGTTCTGGTATGACGCCACGGGTGAATGGAAAGACGCATATGAGACCTTCGTCGATCCGGCGATCACGAAAGTGCAGGTGGCCGGCAACGAGTTTGGCGTCAAGGTCGCGATCCACCGCAACCCAGATTATAGTGCCCGTTACCTGCTGTACTTCCCCACGGCACGCCCCTCGGACAGCGACAACTGGCTGCTCGATCTGTTGATGCAGGGTCACGAATACAAGGCCGACCGCGCCTCGCTGGCGTTGCAGGAAGCCGGTGTGCCGTATGAGTTCCTGCCGATCATCAGCGAACACGTCTGGGTGTTCAACACGGATAAACGAGCCGCCGCATTCCGCGCCCTGTACATATCAGGCGACGATACCCGCGCCATCCGCCTGAAGCTGATGGCAACCTGCACGGGTGCTGCGCCGGAGGTGGATGCCCTGCTGCTATGGTTCCTCAAGCAGGCAGCGCCCGAGGAACTGGTGGATCCGGTCGAAGAACACCTCGGCGCAGCCGGTCTCAGTGAGTACTTCTGGCAGGAGGTGAATCGCGCCTTTGGCCTGACCAACGCGTCTCCCGCCAACCTGCGCGACTTCGCCACAACGCTGTTTCGCTGGGCTAACCCGCTGGAATCGGGCGTGACGCTCGATCCGCATGCGCGTGTCTTTCTGCAACAGTGGAAGGACAGCAAGGACTACAGTCCGTCCTTCCGGCGCTGGTCCGAATGGCTCGAAGCAGTCTTGCACGTCCGCACCCGCTTGGATGAACTCGACAACCCGAAACGCCTGGGCGATTCAGACATGTTCGCGGCCTTCGAACAGTACGTCATGCACTGGTTGTGCGCTGCCTTCGAGCGCGGTGATGACGATGCCCGCCTGCTCGATGTCATCCAGGCGCGACGCGGCTCGTTCTGGTTCGACAAGCACGCCGCGGGTTACGAAGCGTTGACGCACGCAATCACCCTGCGCGGCATGATCGCTGCCGCCGAACTGAAGGTTGAAAGCATCGATGCCGGGATCAACCGCTACATCGAGCGCTGGCATCGCATCGACACTGCCTACCGCAAGTTCTGCTACCACCAGCGCCAGTACGGGCAGGTCACGCTGCTGGCGCGGATCGTGGACTGGGTCGAGAAAGCCTACGTGAACAACTACCTGCTCCCGCTGACGGATCGCTGGAGCGATCAGGTGCGCGGCATGTCGGCATGGCAATCGACACGCTTGCTCTCCCAGGCCGCCTTCTTCGACCATGACGTGCGCCCGTTTACGGCGAAATCACTGAAGGTCATCGTCATCATCTCCGACGCCTTGCGCTACGAAGCCGCAGCCGAACTGGCATCGCGCCTGCGCTCCGAGAACCGCTGGACAGCCGAACTGGAAGCCATGCTCACCATGCTGCCGTCGTACACGCAACTGGGCATGGCGGCGCTATTGCCCGGCAACGAGCGCAGCCTGTCGCCCATAGACGGCAGTGTGCTGGTCGATGGCAAATCGGCCACCGGCACAACGGCGCGAGCGCAAATCCTGTCGTCGCCCACGCTGGGTCAGCAGATCAAGGCCACCGCCATCCAGGCCACAGACTTCATGGAGATGAAAACCAGGCCGGATGCGCGGGCGCTGTTTCGTGAGCATGATGTGGTGTACATCTATCACAACCACATCGACAAAGTCGGCGATGATCTCGGCACCGAAGCGCGGACGGCTGAGGCGGTGGAAGAAACCTTCGACGAGTTGATCGCGCTGCTGCGCAAAGTCTACAACGCCAACGGCTACAACATCCTGCTGACCGCCGATCACGGCTTCCTGTTCCAGCAATCCGACACCGCCGTGACCGACGACCTGCCGTTGCCCGGCGCAACCGAATGGGGCTACAAGAACCGGCGCTACGCATTGGGTCGGGCCATCGTTCCCAACCCGGCGATCAAGGTCTTCAACGCTGCCGACCTGTCGCTGTGGATGCCGGGCGACTGGCAGGTAGCCTTTCCGCTTGGTTTGGGGCGTTTCCCGTTGCAAGGCTCAGGCAAACGCTATGTCCACGGCGGGTTAAGCCTGCAGGAAGTCATCGCGCCGGTTCTCAAAATCCACATTGCCCGTGCCGATGATACCGAGCAGGTGGATGTTGACCTGCTGCGGGTGCCGGACAAGATCACGACCGGCAACATCACCTTGTCGCTGTATCAGGATCGCCCGATTGCCGACAAAGTGCTGCCGCGCACGCTGCGTGTCGGCATCTATGCGCCGGATGGGGCGGCACTGTCCGAGGTGCGCACACTCGTCTTCGACTCAGCCGATCCAGAGCCGCGCCAGCGCGAGAAAACCGTAGCCTTGATGATGTCTCGCGCCGCCGACGCCTACAACAACAAAGAAGTTGAAATCCGCCTGGAAGAAACGCTCAGCGGCACAACCCAGTCTACAATCTACAAGCGTCGCAAGGTAAGATTGCGCAAACCGATTGAGAGCGACTTCGATGACTAACCCTGAAACAGATACCGATGTCAACCCGATTGCGGCGCTGTTGGCCAACCCCACGGCGCTAAGCGCGCTCGACCGCAAGATCGTCGAGAACTTCCCCGGCCTGGTCGTGCGCAAAGACCTGACCAAGGGCTTGAAGCAGAACGCCGTGGTGCCGACCTACGTGCTGGAATATTTGCTGGGCCAGCATTGCGCGACCGATGATCCTGAGGCATTGAAGGCCGGGCTGGAAGCGGTGCAACGCATCCTGGCCAGACATTACGTGCATCGCAATCAGGCCGAACTGGTCAAATCGACCATCAAGGAGAAAGGCCGCCACAAGATCATCGACAAGCTGACCGTCGAGTTGAACGACAAAGGCGGCTTCTACGAGGCCGAGTTCACCAACCTCGGGCTGCGCAAGGTGCCTGTGCTGGACGACTTCGTGCGTCGCCATCCCAAGCTGCTGGTCGGCGGCATCTGGTGCATCTGCGACGTGTCGTATGCGATCCCGGAAGAACCCAAAGCCAGCCCGTGGTCTATCGACACGCTCAAACCCATTCAGGTGTCGCACGCCGACTACGACGAGTTCATCAAGGCGCGAGCCAGCTTCAACACCGAGGAGTGGATGGCGCTCTTGATGCAGAGCATCGGCTTCAACCCGGAGCATTTCACCCGGCGCGGCATGTTATTGCAGCTCATTCGGTTGATCCCGTACTGCGAGCGCAACTACAACATGATCGAGCTTGGGCCGAAAGGCACGGGCAAGTCGCACATCTACTCCGAGTTCTCACCGCACGGCATGTTGATCTCAGGCTCGGAAGTGACGACGCCCAAGCTGTTCGTCAGCAACGCCACCGGTCGGATCGGGCTGGTCGGCTACTGGGACTGCATCTGCTTCGACGAATTCGCGGGCAAGGACAAGCGTGTAGACAAGGCGCTGGTCGATATCATGAAGAACTACATGGCCAACCGCACCTTCTCGCGCGGCATCGAGCAGCTCAGCGCCGAGGCGTCGATGGTGTTCATGGGCAACACCAAACGCTCGGTGGCCTACATGCTCAAACACTCGCACTTCTACGAGCAACTCCCCGACAAGTACATCGACTCCGCGTTCCTCGACCGCCTGCACGCCTTCAACCCCGGCTGGGAAGTCGCGCCGATCCGCAACGAACTGTTCACCTCGGGCTACGGCTTCATCGTGGACTACATTGCCGAAATCTTCAAGCAGCAACGCAACGAAGACTACACCGGCGGCTACAAACCGCACTTTGAACTCGTATCCGAGCTATCCACCCGCGACCAGACCGGCATCGAGAAGACGTTCTCGGGGCTGATGAAAATCCTGCATCCGCATGGCCGTGCCACACCGGCTGAGATCGAAGAACTGCTGGCCTTTGCGATGGAAGCGCGACGGCGTGTGCGCGAGCATTTGCTGCGCATCGACGACACCTTCAAACGCCACGAGTTCATCTACCAGCGCAACAGCGATAACCAGCGCATCACGGTGGTCACTGCCGAGGAAATACAGTACCCAGCCTTTGCTGCGCCGCGATTGATCCCAGTGGCAACCGCGCAAGATGCGCATGGCGGCGCAGACGCCAGCGTGGACTTCCCCGACGAAACCGAGGACGAAACGCCCACTGCGGCGCAACCCGCAACGCCCTTCGAAGGTCACATCGTCGTGCCGGAAAACACCAAAGGCTGGAGCTATTCGCGACTGTTCGCCAACCACCTGCGTGGCGCGAGTAGCATTGAAATCCGCGACCCCTACATCCGACTGTTCTACCAGACCCGCAACCTGATGGAATTCCTGCAGATGGTGCACGGGCTGGTGCCGGACGGCGATGAAGTGACGGTCCACCTGGTCACGCAATCCGAGTTTGATCCGTCGTCGCGGCAGGCCGAGAACCTCGACGCAATCGTGGCGGCCTTTACCGGGTCCAAGGTGTCATTCAACTACGACTTCGACGAAAACCCCAACTTCCATGCCCGCAGCATCACGACCGACACCGGGTGGAAGATCGCGCTGGACCGCGGGCTGGACCTGTTCCAGAGGTTCGAACCCGGAACATTCTCGCTCGAGCAGGGGATGCAGGAGGCGCGGTTGACGCGGGGGTCGGATGTGACGTTTATTATGAACCCAACCGGCAATCAGTGAGTCTTTGTCGAGGGAATTGCTCCATGAACAACTTCCAGGATATGGGGGCAATGGCTTTGTGGTTGACATCCGCACTCTGATACTATTCTGCAACGCTCGCCATAGGCTTATTCCCGTTCACAGATCGCTGTTAGCCGTCAATTCTTCGCGCAAGCGCGCGTATTGCTCATCCAGATCAACCATCAATCCGCGCAGCACATCCAGATGACCATCCCTGCCGTTTTTCTCCATCAATTCCGCTGTCGCGCGCATCTCCTCAGCTCCGATTTCCGCCGCAGCGCCCTTCACCGTATGCGCCTGGTGTTCAACACCTTTTGTGTCGCAAGCGGTCAGGCACGCCCTCAGCGCCTTCAGGCGCTGAGGAATATCCTCCAGAAAACCATCAATGACCATGTTAATGATGTATTCATCATTCATCAGCCGTTCCATCAAACCGGCTTTATCAAAGACCGCAGCGGGGGGATGGCCCGACGCATCATGCGCTTCAGGCAGATTCGTTGACATCGCAGGCAGGTAGTGCATCAGAACTGCTGAAAGCGCCTGCCGTTTAATCGGCTTGGAAACATAACCGTTCATACCGGCATCCATGCAACGCTCGCGGTCTTCCTGTGTAGCATGTGCCGTCACTGCAATGATGGGAATTTGATGATTGCGCACATCGGTGCGCGCATCTCGGATTAGCTGCGTGGTTTCCAGCCCATCCATTCCTGGCATTTGCACATCCATAATCACCAGGTCATAGGCATGAACCCGCAATTTCGCCATCGCCTCAATTCCGTTACTCACCGTGTCGGTTTTCAACCCAAGTTGATGGAGAATGCCCTGCGCTACCTGTTGGTTGGTGAGATTGTCGTCCACCACTAGCACGCGCGCGCCTGTAACCATGCTTTGGCGCTGCATTTCAAGCGCCAGATGGCGTGTCACAATCGGCAGCTTCTCGGCCGGGGCAGACGCCAGCGTAGCAGACAACACATTGTACAAATCGGAGCGGCGCACAGGCTTGCTCAGGTAACCGGAAAACCCGATTTCTTCAAAACGCCGAGCGTCGCCACGCTGGCTCAAAGACGACAGTATCACCATGTGCGTTTCGGCCAGTTTTTGATCGCTCTTGATGGCATGCCCCAGTTCAGCGCCGGTCATCTCGGGCATGTACATGTCGAGTAGCGCAACCTGAAAGGGGTCCGCCTGCTCTTGTGCCGTCGCCAGCGCCGTCAACGCAGTCATGCCGTTTTTAGTGTTCAGCGTGCGCATGCCCCACGATGCCAATTGCTTGCACAGTATCTCGCGGCTGGTAGCGTTGTCGTCCACCACCAGAACACGCATGCCATGCAGGTTGGTGGGGGTAGATGCTCTGCCTCGCGCGCTTAGCGCATTGCCGGATTGCATACCTATCCGAACCGTGAACCAGAATTCTGATCCCTGGCCTTCTACGCTCTCCACACCGATCTGACCGCCCATCAGTTCCGTCAATTGCTTCGAGATTGCTAACCCCAACCCGGTACCGCCATATCGGCGCGTAGAGGAAGGGTCTATCTGGCTGAATTTATTAAACAGCAATGTGCGCTTGTCAACCGGTATGCCAATCCCGCTATCGCGGATCGAGAAGCGCAAGCCCACGTTCTCACCCTCCTCCCACTGGCATGTCACACGAACGACAACTTCACCGCGATCCGTAAACTTGATCGCATTGCCCACAAGGTTGGTTAGAATCTGTCGCAGTCTGCCAGGATCGCCATGCAACAGGACGGGGACATCCGGCTCGGTGCTGTACAACAGTTCGAGGCCTTTTTCCTGCGCGCGCACGGCCATGGCGAGAATGAAATCATCCAGCATGCTGAGCAGATCGAAATCCAGCGCCGCCAACTCCATCCGCCCGGCTTCGATTTTGGAGAAATCCAGAATATCGTTGATCACGCTCAACAATGCTTCGCCGCTGGATCGCACGATTTCAGCAAAACGGCGCTGTTCCTCATTCAAGTTGGTGCTCAACAGCAGGTCCGCCATGCCAATCACGCCATTCATGGGAGTGCGGATTTCGTGGCTCATATTTGCCAGGAAAGCGCTCTTGGCCGCGCTGGCCAATTCTGCCTGCGAAGCCAGAAACTGGGCGTTTGCTGTGGACTCTTCCAACTGACGGTTAGTTTCCATGACAGCCGACTCTGCCTCTTTGCGCGCGGTGATGTCAATCAGCGAGCCGATCACCCTGAGCAGGTCGTCTTCATGTCCGGGTAGGACGGACCAATAGACCTGGACGGTGATGAGCTTGCCTTCCAGTGTGCGGTTGAGGGACTCCATTTCAAAATGGTGAATCCCATTCGCGATGTTCACCAATTCTCTGCGGAAATCATTATTGGCATCTTCAACAAAAATACTCGATAGATTCCCAAGCAGTTCTTCTTTGGCGGCTGCATGATACAACCTCAAGGTGGCTTTATTGACATCGTGTACTTTTATCAGGCTAACGCATTCCGACACAACCTCTGGATGCGTGGTGAAATACTCGCCGAAATCCACGATCCCGTTATGGCGCATCTCATCGAGGCGCTTCTTGACCTCTGAGAAGTCCTCCTCCCACAGCGATACGGGAGAATCATCAAACAAACTGCGAAAGCGCTCTTCACTCTTCGCAAGTGAAGCAATCACCTGATTCCTTTGACGGGTAGCTTCTTCCGCAGTTTTGCGAGCGCGCAATAGCTCGTTTTCATATTGGATGCGCATCTGTATGGGCATCAAAACGCAGTCGATTACCGGCGCGCCCGTCGTGCCGCGTTCGCGCCGCAGGGCATTGACATGCATCTCCACAGCCTGCCCATTCTTGCGCTGCACCGAGAAAAAAATCTCATCGCCTCGACCATGCCTGGCGAGAAGTGGTTGAAAATAGGACTGATAAAACATACGGCTGGTGACCGGCAGGATGGTGTCAATTGGCGCTCCGCACAGTTCTGAATACTCGTAGCCGAGCAGCGCCAGCAGGGTTGCATTGACCGCCAAAATGGTTCCGCTCTCCGAAAGGGAGAGGAACCCGCATGGCGCATTGTCCATTATTTCATCCATGTCGCACCACGGCCATTATTATGACTCAGCCGTCGCGACGAGAGGTGAGATGTATTCTCTGATCAACTGAATGGTCTCCGCAACGCCACTCAAGTGCGGGAAATGTCCGGTCGCGTTCATCAGAGCCAGCGAACTGCCTGCCAACTGGCGATGGAGATATTGCGCCACGGGTATGGGCACAAAGGCGTCATCGCGAGGTTGCATAATGAGCGCAGGCACCGCGACTTTTGCCAGCTCGCTGCGCACATCAGTCATAAAAGTGACTTCGGCAAACTGATGCAGGATAAAGTGCTCTGTCGCGCCAAAACTGGTTTCCAACTCGATTGCCAGTTCAGGGCGTTCCGGGTTTTTCATAGCGACGGGCGCGAGAAATTGCGCCCAGCCAAGATGGTTTTTCTCGAGCATATCGAGCAGTCCCTCAAGGTCAGACTGGTTATAGCCGCCCATGTAATCGGGTGGGGCATTTTGATAACTAGGCGATGCGCCAATCAGAACCATCTGCTTGAAAAGGCGGGGATTTTGGATGGACGCCAGCATGCCGATGACGGCGCTGATGGAATGGCCGACAAAAATAACGTCAGTCAGTTGCAGCGCCGTGCAGATTTCCTGCACATCCTGAACGTAGCCTCGCAGGCTGCCATAGCGCTGCGGGTCATAGGCAGTGCGATCTGATCGACCGGAGCCAACATAGTCAAACAGGATAACGCGGTAGTGATCTTCGAAAGCGGGTGCCACAAAGCGCCAGAAACTCTGATCACATCCGAAACCGTGCCCAAACAAAATGGGTTGCGTACCTCGACCGGAAATTGTGACGTTATTTCGTGTAAGAATATCAGTGGGCATAAGTCATTCCATGCAGTTAGTATTGGGGAACTGTAAATTTGCTCATTGCAACAACCAATCCGAATGCCAGACAACGCGTTCGGCGCATATATTATCACTGAATTGGGTTCTCGAAAGCGTCCGATCGGCTTTCTGCCTGCATCATCGGCAAGTGATTATTCAGCGTAATCACTTCAGCCGGGGCTGGTTTTTGCGATAATCACAGCGTGCAATAGGAAGGTACAACCATGCCCGAAAACACTACCAGCCCGATCCAGTGGGCGCCCAAAGTCAAGCAGGATAAGCTTCGTCGGCTATATGAAAGCGATGCGCGCGGCATCCGGGACGACGATCTGCTTAACGAGGTCGCCTTTGGGCTATACCTGCGCTGCACAAGCATTCTTGAGGTCACGGCTGCCGTCAAAGGACGTGTCAAGTGCCACGGTTGTGCGGCCATCATCACTCACGCGCGTGAAGACCACCTGCGTTGTCCGGCATGCGGCTGGAAAGCGGCATGGAAAGACTATCAGCATAGCTACCAGGCAAAACAACTCTTCGGCGGCGCGGCGCTGCCCTTTTTCCAAGCCTATGTGGCGCACTTCAACATCACCGGCGCCTATCAGGACAAGCTCCTCGCGATCGATGAACTGATCCACCAGTTCCACTGGTACCACAAGGCCAACCAAGCGCTGCCCGAAGCCGTGCGCCCCGCCGCCGCGAACCTGATCGAAGGCAAGGGCCTGGTTGCGGTTCTGGCATTTCTCGATGCGCTGAGTTACGGAGAGGGCAGCACGGTCACCCCGGCAACACCCCAGCCCTGACGGATAGGCACATCGGAATCGTTCAGCCAGCCGCCAAGCTCATCTGCACCACGCCGGAATTCGATGACCTGGTGGACGAGTCGGTGAAGGTCGCGGCGCTGGTGGCGTATCAGGAGATGGCGTGACATCGTCGTCGCTCCGGTGATTGAATCCCGCGAAATCCCCGCGAATGAATTTGCGGCTGACATCCATACGCAAACGAGCCATTGCAATTGATGAATGGTTGACACACGTTGACGTCAACCTGACATGAGATCAAGCATGTCATATAGTCACCACGGAGAAGAATAGTGTCTCTCTGCGACAAGGCGCGAAGTGTTGCGATGCAGGGAGGTGGCGCATAGCTATGAAGCAATTCACCGTGATGTCTCATCTCGAGACAAACGGGGTGTAAACCCAGTGGATCTGGCTGGCGACGCGTACGGTAATAGTCGCGTCCGCAGTCACGACACCGGCGCTCGCTGTGTAGGTGAAGGTATCGGCGCCCACAAAATCCAGCGTGGGTGTGTAGATAATCATGGCGTTGACGCTTTTGATCGCGCCGTGAGCGGGTGTTCCAAGGGCAGCAATGGACACCGGACTCCCATTGCTTTCCTCGTCATTGCGCAGCGCGTCAATCACAACAGCATTGTTCACAGCCATCAGCGCGATATCATGCCGAGCGGTGATGACCGGCCCGTCTGTGAGGGTGAACGGCGCGTCACTTTCGTCAAACAGGACGAAGGAAGCGCTGCGGATGACGCTGGACACCCGCACGGTGTAGCCTGAACCGGGCGGTAGAGCTGGATCCAGCGACCACTCGTAGCTGCCATTGCTCGGTGTGTTGTAGGCAATCGAGCTTGCATACGCGCCATTGCGATAGAGCGCGATATTCACATCCCCACCGATGTTATCTGCCCAGCTCAGGCTATGCGTGTGGCGCAGGTCCCACAGTTCCCCGCCATTCGGGCTCTTGACGTTGAGGGTTGCCGGCGCGTTGACATTGAAAAACGTCTCGTGTGCCTGGCCGTTGTAAGTGGCCTCGAATCGCCACGTACCCGCGGGGTCACTGGCGCTGAATTGGTACGCCCACCCCTGGTACCACACGGGACTGAACGCTGTGCCGGCAGGCGCATATTGCCACGAGCTGTAGGTGCTTCCGTCGGGCCGCGTGATTTTGAGCCAGGTAGCCAGCGCGCCTTGGAAGTCGCGGTAATAGACGTAGAAATAGATCCGCCCTGGCGTGGTGAAATTGTCCTGCAGGTTGGTGATGCTGGGCTGGCACGCATCGGGTGTGCTGGGTGGCGACGCATGCGTGGTCAATCTGTTGATGGCTGAGTCGAGATAGGGGCGTTGAGATGCCCACAAGGATGTTGGTTGGCTGCCAGGCCCGGCGTAGGGATCCATCCACTCCGCCGATGTATACGTGCCGTATCGCACTTCATAGTGCAAATGCGGGCCGCTCGAGTTGCCGGAGCTTGCTGCTGTGCCCAGGTATTCGCCCTGCGCAACAGATTGGCCAACGACCTTACTCGTCAGTGAGTTGTAGCGCATGTGACCATACAAGGTCATGCGCCCATCGGCATGCACCAGTGCGATGGCATTCCACGTATCGTTGCTGCTGGTGACGCAGTTGTGATCGGTGGGATCGACATTGGAGTAATAGACGATGGTCCCCGCAGCGACAGCAATCACCTGCATCTCGCCTGCGTCCACCTTGTTCCATGAAAAAGGCCACAGCGCATAATCCGTCCCATGATGGCCATCGTACGTGCGCACGCCGCCGTTGTAATCCAGCACTTGCCCGCTGGCGGCAAGGTGGTCGGCAAAGGCGGAGACTCGGTAGCCATCATCATCAGGCAACCCCGCAGCCAGTCGCAGTGGGAAGGTGTAGGTTACGACCTGGGGTAAGTCTGGCGCGCTCTCTGATCTCATGCGCCGGATTACAGCGAGGTTGCGCTGGATTTCCTCCCACATGGCCTGTTCCTGCGCCGGGGAAATGTCACCGTCGGGTCGCGCATCGTCCGCACTACCGCGTGTGATCGGTGCAGGGGTGGAGTGGCGCGCGACAGCGCTGACAGGCAACCGTCCCATGGACCCCGACAGCGCCGCCAGGCAAGTGACGAGAGCAATCCAGTGACTCATTGATCCATTGTACGAATCGGTGGAAAAACGCGAGTGTCAGGTATGCCTAATTGTTGCCAATAAGCGCGTGCTGTCGAATGACCTCACTGGGCATACCAGATCAGAGCAAAATCAGGATCTGTTTCATAATAGCCGTCAGGAGGAAATGGCATGTGCGCAAAACGTGTAAGAACAGGCGCGCCAGTTCGGTTACTGGGCAAGCGCATCGTATTGACTCATTGGTTTTTGGTCGATCAAGGGTCATTTCAATGGCAGGATGATGCCGGGAATAACATCAGCGTTGTGGGCAATCAGGATGCAGATGAAGCGCGCTTTACCCCTTCGCCCAACGTCGCCTATGGTATTCGGCTGAAGGTGTATCCGGCGCAGCACAGTGACCCGCTGTCGCAACCCGCCACACCGTGGGACGCCGGTGGCGGGCTGGGCACGATGCTGCAACGCGATGGACGCTATCATGCGTGGATCAGCAGCGGGTGGGGCGACTTGAATCAGAATCGCCCGGACCTTAAACTCGCCAGCAGACTATGGCATCTGACTTCAGACGATGCGCGCCACTGGGAGCAGCCAGTACCCAATACTTTTCGCTGGGAAGGGAATGAGGTAGATGAAGATGAGTTACGTTGTGGCAGCGTAGGCGTGTTTGTAGACCCATCCGCCCCGCAACGCGAACGCTTTAAGATGGTGAGTGAGTACTCGCTGTGGGATCATGCCAGCGCCGAGCGATACATGGCGCGCTGGCCCAGCGACATCGAGCCGCGCGCATGGCGCGATGATGCTCAGCAATACCTTGCCCCGCTAGGCGCTACCTCGCCGGATGGCATCAACTGGACGGTGCTTTCCGAACCGTTGACGCTGGCGCATAGTGACACACAGCTGTGCGCCTATTACGACCGAACGCAGGGCGAGTATGTGCTTTACACCCGCGAGTGGGCTGACCTGCCGAATGGACAAGCGCTATCCGAGCATAGCACGCGCTGGATCGCTACATCGCGCCGCGCCATTGGCCGCGCGCACAGCGCCGACTTCCGGCACTTCCCGCTGCCCGATGTGGTGCTGCAGGCCACGCCCGACATGCAACCTTACGAGGTGCTGTATACCAATTGCTACACCACCATCCCCGGCGCGCCTGACCATCATCTGATGTTCCCGGCTGTGTGGAATCTGGGCGGCACCGACGCCACGCATCTGCGGATGGCATCCAGCTACGACGGTCAGTTGTGGAACTTTGTGGGGCACGAGCCGATCTTCAGCACCGCGCCATTTGGCGCATGGGATGGCGGGTGCATTTTCTCGCATCCCAACCTGATCGAGTTGCCCAATGGCGACTGGGCGTTGCCGTACTCGGGCTACAACGTGCCGCACAAGTATCCGCGCGTGAAAGCGAAACGCTATACGGGGTATGCGATCTGGCCAAAGGGGCGGTTGATTGGCGTAGACGCTGCAGAGAGTGGCGGTTTCTGCACGATCCCGATCATCCCGCAAGCAGACAAATTGTTAATCAATGCCACGACGACACGGACTGGGTCTGTGCTTGTTGAAGCCATCGGCAAGGATGGACTGCCCATCGCAGGGCGCTCGTTGGCTGACGCCATCCCGCTGCGTGGTGATGCGCACTGGCAGCCTGCGCGCTGGCGCGAGCATGATCGGCTGGGTATCGCGCCGGGAGACGAAGTGCGCCTGCGCATCCGGTTGAATCACGCGACGTTGTATGGGTTGGAGTTTAGTGCGTGATGCGGTTGTGAGTAACGGGACGAGGCGCATCCACCTTGCGAAGGCCGTAGGTGACATGAGCTTCAATCCACAGAGCGCGCGCAAAAGCCAAAATCGGCCGATAGTTGAATGGGAAGATGGTAAACTTGCTAACATGAAAGCCACTATCGAGATACCCGATGAACTTTACCGCGAAGCCAAAATTGCTGCCGCGATGCAAGGCACCAAGATCAAGGATCTGGTTGCTGAGGGTCTGCGCAGGGTGCTACGCGAAGGCTATCAATCGGAGCCGCGCAGGCGAATCCCATTCCCGCTGATTCGCGAGGGGGAACCAGCAAGTCTCAACATCCCTGATGATGCGGCACACCAGATCGACATCGTGGAGGATGAGGAACGTCATGCGCTATCTGTGTGATTCCAACGTCTTCGTCGCATTGGTGACATTGGCACACATTCATCATCGCGTGGCATTGCAGTGGTTTGATGGGCTCGGCGTTGACGACGGCGCTGATTTCTGCCGCATGACACAATCCTCTTTTCTCAGGTTATTGACGACCGATCAATTTATGCGTCCCCACACACGGACAAATGAACAGGCGCTGACAATCTTGAGCACCACGATGATGGACATCCGCATGGGTTTTGCGGAAGAACCACCCGGCCTTGAAAAGGGCTGGCACATGCTTGCGTCAGACACACGCCATGCGCCTAAACTATGGATGGATGCCTATCTGGCAGCATTTGCGCAACTTGGCGGGATGGCCTTTGTCACCTTCGATAAGAGATTTCGCCAGTTTGCGTCGCTGGATTTGATCGTACTCAACAGCGCAATCGCGCCATAACATAAACTCAGCACAGAAATGATAATTACCGCACGGTTTATTCTCCCGGCATTGACTTGAGGTGACACATGAGCACAGACGTGCAAAACGCAATCGAACACCTTTCGACCTATGGTTATTGCATATTAGAAGATCGCCTTCCCGCTGCGCTGGCTTCGCAACTGGCTGAGCGCTTCCTGCAGTTGCATGCCGACCCGGCGTATACGCCCTACGTCATCGGCGACAACCATTACCAGACCCTGTTCGGCACGTTGAACCTGGATGAACGGGTTCAACAGTTCGCAGCGCATCCCGATGTCGTCACCGTGGCGCGACACTTTCTCGGTCAAGGTTGCCGCGTCGTCGAAGCCTGTTCTAAACCCACATGGCCCGGCGCTCCCGCACAACCCTTGCATGTCGACTCTGCCAGCGCATTCCAGCAAGTGCCCGATGTCCCGTGGATGATCAACACGATGTGGATGCTTACCGACTTCACCGCCGACAACGGTGCAACGGGCGTTGTTCCGATGAGCCATCGCTCGCGTCTCAAGTCACCCCCGGCGGACATGGCCGATGACAGCCCGCTGATCAAACCGATCACCGGCCGCAGCGGTTCGGTTATGCTGTGGCACGGCGGGCTGCTGCACCTCGCGCGCGCCAACCGCAGCAACACCATCCGCGTCGGGCTGAACATCGCCTATTACCCGCGCTGGTTCAACAACTGGATGGAAGGCGGGCACCAACCGATCTGGCCAGAAACATACGAGCGTATGAGCTTGCAGATGAAGGCGTTATGCGTGCCGCGCCGCGGACACACGCGCGCCGAGATGTACGAGAATCCATAGACCTATGTATATACCCGCTTCTTTCTCTGAAACCGATGCTGTCACGCTATATCAGTTCATGCGCGGCAATAACTTCGCAACGCTGATCACAAGTGTTGACGGCCAACTCGCCGCAACACATCTGCCTTTCCTCGTGGATGCTGAAAATGGGCTACTACGCGCACATCTTGCCCGCGCAAATCCACAATGGAAGTGCTTTGACGGGCGTGAGGTGCTGGTGATCTTTCAGGGACCGCATGCCTACATATCGCCCACCTGGTACGAGGTGCTTCCGAGCGTCCCTACATGGAACTACACGGCTGTGCATGTTTACGGCGCGCCGCGCATCATCGACGACGAAGCGGCCATGCACAGCCTGTTAGATACACTGGTTGAGCAGCACGAACACGGGCGCACTCCCGAATGGCGCATGGACGTGCCCGACGACTACCTGCACAAGATGATGCAGGGGATCGTGGCGTTCGATCTGCCCATCGCGCGCGTCGAGGGCAAGTTCAAGCTCAGCCAGAACCGCTCTGCGGTCGATGTCGACGGCGTGATCACCGCGCTGGCGCACAGTCCGTTAGAACTGGATCGCGCCACCGCGACGCTGATGGAGCAACGGCGCGAACCGGCGGCATAAACAAGCTCAGTCTGCCCAGTGAATCACCACACCGGTGATATCCTTATCCACCCCGGCATTGATCTTCGCAAAGATGTCAGGCGCAGCAGCTACCTCGATGCGGTGCGTGATAGCCTTCTCCCACTTGAGCGCACCCATCGCCATGTTCTTGACCACGGCGCGTCGGCACGGCTGCAATCCGTCATCGCACGGGAAGAACATGCGCAGCCGCTTGCCATGCGGCGTCAGAAAGTGTAGCGATACTGGCGCAGCGCCATAGTTGCCCTGCCACACAAACGACCCATGCGTACGGCATAGTTCAATCGCGGGATCGAGACAGGCCGGGATGCCGGTGCACTCAAAGACCACATCCGCTCCGTCCGGTGCGATCTTCCGCACTTCCGCTAACACGTTCTGCGTCGACCCGTCGATGACATGATCAGCGCCCATCGCGCGCGCTATGTCCAGTTGCCTTGGATTCACATCTACAGCCACGACAACGCAACCACGCTGTGCGCATGCGGCTACCACACCCAGTCCAATGAGGCCGGTGCCATGCACGACGACGATATCGCCCATGCGCGGGTTAGCCATGTCCACGCCATACAATCCCACCGCCGGCATCACAAACATCGCTGCCACATCCATGCCTGCGCCGGGATAAACATGATCAGCACCGTGGGTGGTGTTGGGGCGAATGACCACATGCGAGCAGTGCGCACCCGACACACAACTGATGTCGCGCCCATCGGGAAACGCCATCTGGTTATTGCCGCGAAAATACACTTTGTCGCCCAGCGCAAAGTTGGTGATGTCGGCGCCGACAGCTTCGACGACGCCGCTGCCCATATAGCCGGTGCATAACGGGTACGGTCCCCACGATATCTTGTTGCGGATCAACGCAAACTCGGTGCCGATACTCACGCCACTATAGTTGGTTTTAATAGCGATCTGATCGGCTGCCGGATCAGTCAAGACGACCTCTTCAAGGCTGAAACGTTGCTGTACATCGCAGATCAAGGCTGTTGCTTTCATCGCGTTATTTTCCTCTCATTGTTCTTGCCGTGTATTCTGTATTTGCCGTGGTTGCCATTTGTATATCAACTCACGATCAGGTCTAGTGTAGTCCTAATGCCGATGTCAGCATGCACCGTGATAGCATGGCTGTGCGAAATGCAATCATGGCCAACGAAAAACAATTCAAGTTACTCACCAAGTACATCGCCACGCGCGGCGTGGATGAGTACCGCCAGACCGTCCGCGTTCTGGTCAAACCCGACGACGCCGTGCTGGAAATCGGGTGCGAAAAAGGCACCACGTCCGACATCCTCTCGCGCGCAACAAAACACCTCATCGCGACCGATATCAGCGATGATTGTGTTGCTATGGCGCGCGAACGCTATCCGCACATCCGCTTCGAAGCGCTGGACGCATTCGACATCCGCAGCGCCATGCGGCTGGGCGCGCACTTCGATAAAGTCTACATCGACATGTCCGGCCTATCCAGTTATCGCGCCCTGCTCGATGTCATCGCGCTGATCACGATGTATGCTTCTGTGTTCGAACCCGACGCCATCATCGTCAAAAGTGGATCGCTCAAGCAGTTTGCCAAGAATTGCGAAGCGTGGAAATGGCATAGCCAGTCGGCAGAGCCAGAATGAACATGCGGCACGGGGACTACAATAAACCCAAAGGAAAAACAATGTCCCCGATCACAGCCACACCCGGCTTCTTGCCGCCCCAACCGGACGCGCTACTACAACAACTCATTCGCTTTGACACGACCAACCCGCCCGGCAATGAAACTGCCTGCATCCATTACATCCGCGATCTGCTCGCGTCCGCCGGCGTTGAATCCACGATCCTGGCGCTTGCGCCAGATCGGCCAAATCTCATGGCGCGGCTAAAAGGGCGTGGATCGAGCGCACCTGTCCTGCTCTACGGCCACGTCGATGTCGTCACCACCGCCGGCCAACCATGGCAGCACCCGCCATTCTCGGGTGATATCGCCGATGGCTTCATCTGGGGCCGTGGCGCGCTCGATATGAAAGGCGGTGTCGCCATGATGGTCAGCGCTTTCCTGCGCGCGGCGACATCGGGCGATGAACTTCCCTGCGACGTCGTACTTGCCATTGTCAGCGATGAAGAGGGCGGCGGTGACTTTGGCGCGCGCTATTTGGTTGAGCAACACGCCCATCTGTTCAAGGGCATCCGCTACGCCATGAGCGAATTCGGCGGATTCCCCATGCAACTCGGCATACGCAATTTCTACCCCATCGGCGTGGCCGAAAAGCAAATGTGCGCCATTCGCGCCACGGTGCACGGCCCGGGCGGACACGGCTCTATGCCCATGCATGGCGGTGCGATGGCCAGGTTGGCGCAGTTGCTTCATAAGCTTGATACCACCCGTCTGCCCGTGCGCATCACACCGGCAGCACAGGTCATGTGCGAGGCTGTCGCGTC
>CAIQQO010000084.1 GCA_903873965.1 uncultured bacterium | reverse complement strand
GGATGGCCATCGTGGCGCCGGCCAAGTATTGGAAAGTGCCTGGCTGGCGATTCCAGTAGCGCCAAGCCGTGGTTGGCCGCGCCCTGCTGGTGGTGCCTCGCGGTCGGCTCGGCGCAACTGCAGCGGGTGCCTCGCGGTACCCGCTGCTGCGGGTGTTTTTACTGCCAGCAGGCGTACCGTGAGGTAGTGATGCGCGAGTGTATCACGGGAAGATGCTGTAGGGCATGGGAGTGACTCCGCGAGAGGCCGGGCGCGCCGATGACGAGCCGACTCGCCGAGTAGCCCGCCCCACGACGGGCGGTCGGCCTGTGACGGTGGATAGCCACGAAGGCGCTCACCGGTTGGCTAGTCCCGTGGGCGCACGTGCCGCGGCTACGCAGCGCAACAGGCCGCTTTATGGCAGTACACGGTGCAAGCACATGCCGCGTATTAGGGCGTAATCCAGCAACGCACACCTATTCCCATGCGCCGCGATATTAAGGCGCAATAGGGCGCAAATACGCGGCTGAAAACTGCTGGGCGCACGTCGGTTGTATCCGTCCGTAACGGATGACCGGCACACTTTTTATCCCGAAACGACGTTACCGGATCGCACTGGTGAGCCACGCGGGCACTGAAAATCGCTGGCAGTACGCGGGTCGTATCAACGTGCAACACGGCGCCGCACATTATTCCCCACGCCCACCGATTTGATGGCCGCCCAGGGGCGTATTGTGCCCAGGGGAATACCCCGCACGGTGGCGAAACGGGCAAAGGAAATCAGGAGTGACTGTAGAGAGAACGCAGACGCAGCCGGTCGCTCGGGTCGTGTACCAGGGCCAGCGTGGCGGACAAGCAACACAGGCTACCGATACAGTCCTATGCGCGCGCCAAGGCGCGTAATACCGACGCCGCCATGGCGTTGCACGCGGTCATACCAGTTCCTCGCGCAGCCAAGACTCTCCTCGACAGGTGCAGCAAACGATAGCGCAAATTCGCGTAAACCCGACGCTACCTTATTGACAATGGTTGTACTCAGGAGTATCATCAACCTAGATCAAACCACTACCAGAATAAGGAAGGTCAAACTATGAGAAACATCCAGAACCTAGAGGCGAACGCCAGCAAGCACTCGGTCGTGAAAGTCGGAGACGGCTTGTACGACATCACGTCGGGCGGGAGCGGCAATACCTACCACGTGGTGCTGACTCTCGGCTTGGCGGGCGAAAGCGTGCGCGCCACCTGTGATTGCAAGTGGGGGACGAGTCATCGGCACTACGATCACAGTGTGATGTGCTCGCACAGCATCGCGGCGGTGAAGGCAGAGATCGCAGAGCAGGGCGCATCAGCTGCGTTCTTCAGCGGCGTCGGCAATGCGCGTGCGGCGGCCGGCAAGCAGCCGGTTGTCAAGTTCGGTGACGGCATCAGCGTTGTGTTGTACTAGGAACTGACAGCGGGCGGGAGACGAGCCCGCCCGCTGTGTCCGGCGGCAAGGTCAAACAAGGAAGGTCAAACCATGGCAGAGTATATTGCAAAGCAGATCGAGCGCGTGTTGCGCGAAGGCGCAGCGGTATGCGCGAAAGACGAATTGCTGGTTGCCCTGATTGGCGGTAACACCGAGGCGGCAGAGAAGACAGCGGCGGCACTGCTGGAGAAGTTTGGATCGATGCGGCGGCTGGCTGTGGCCGGCGTTGTCGAGATGTGCGAAGGCGTGCCTGGCATGAGTGAGAAGGTTGCGGCACGCGTGCGCGCGGCGCTGGAGTTGGGACGTCGCTCGTTGGATGTAGAGGAACCGGTGGCGCAGATCAAGACGCCCGAGGACGCTTTTCACTACCTATATGTGGAGATGGCTCGGCTGGAGCAGGAGGAAATTCACATTCTGCTATTGGATACCCGCAACCGCATCATCAAGCGCGTGGTTGTCTACCGCGGCAGCTTGAACACGGCGAGCATGCGCATCTGTGAGTTGTTCCGCGAGGCGATCCGCGAGAATGCTGCCAGTATTGTGATGGCGCACAACCACCCGTCGGGTGATCCCGCACCAAGCGCGGAAGATGTCAGCGTGACAAGCACGATCGTCACTGCCGGCAAGATACTGGACATCGCCCTGCTCGATCATATCGTCATCGGCGGAACACGCTACGTCAGCCTGAAAGAGCGCGGACTGGGATTCGGATAACCTGTTGGGAAACCTGTGGCGCAATCTATTGACAATAGTTGTACCAAAAAGTACAATTAAACCAGATCAAAACCCCACAGCAGTGGGTGCGAAGAATCAAATCACAAAGGATGGTAGCCCATGTTTAAGCTAAAGACAGGAACAGTAGGGAGTCTTCTCCCCACGGCACGGATGGTGAGCGAGTCAGCCCAGAACTGGCCGGCGCTCTCATTAGAGACTTGGTCGTCTGAGTCAGAACCAGTAGTCGGCGTAGTGATCGCATCGTGCGGGCATGAGCGCTTTTTCTTCTGGGAGGAAGAGGTCCCGGCTCTCATACTTGAAGATGACGAGAGCAGCGTGTATGCTGGTGATGTAAAGAGTGGCTATTTCTGCGCGCTGGAGTGGGAGAACCTGCCGCCGCAGGTCGAGAAGGTGATGAGCACGTTACGCATGGAAGCGCGTTCGCTATGCGATCGGTTCATTGTAGCGGTTTGAGGAGGTTGTGATGATTCGGAATAAAGAGTACAGAATAACGCCTGCGCCGCCGCTGAGCGCGGCGCAGCGCCGCTTGTTTGCGACAGCACTTGCGATCAGCAACCTGGGCAGCGAAAGCACGTTGCCTACACTGGCTGAGAGAACTGGACGACGCGCACCAGCCGCCGGAGCGTGGCACCCTCACCGGCGCGTCGGCATGAGTGACGAGCAGTGGCTGAACGAGATCAGTGACTGGCTGGTCGCGTGGTGGCTGAACGAGGCTGGCGGTGAGATGGAGGCGCAGAGCCGGGCGCAAGTCGAGGTGGCTGAGTGGCGCGAGTCGCTAGAGAGCGAGACAATGCTGAACGCCCACTTTACGTACAACCGGCGCATTTATGGATGGTGCACGTTCGAGTGCGGGTTCCCCGGTTCCTGATAAAACTCGGGTGGCTAACCCATTGACAATGGTTGTACTAACAAGTACAATTAACCTAGATCAAATTACCACCAGTATGAGGTAGAACAAATGGAACGCAAGGAAAGGTTCGTAACAATCGAATTAGCTGGTCGGCCCGTCAAGCGCATCGAAGCTGGAGAGTCCATTCAGTATGGCGAACCGGCGCGGAAGTTTCTCCCCGACAGTCAGGAGTTGCAGGTCGCCGAGCAGCTGCTGGCGAAACGCAAGGTTATCACCGCCGTAAAGATCGTATGCGGTGAGACGATTCTCCCGACGCGCGCGGAGTTGACGGCGTCATGGCTGGACAAGACCATGATTGACGTGAAGGAAGCGTTGGCGGCCGAAGCCGAATTCAATGCCAGGATCGCGGGTTGGGTTGCCAAAGGTGAAAGCATCGCGCAGCTGATGCTGGGTTACGCGGAGAAGGCAGCGGTAGCGCGGCACATGACGAAGAAGGCGCGCGAGATATTCACCGACGACCTGACGGTTTTGGAAAGCGCCAATCAGTTGTTCCTCCGCCTCCAGTCCGCCAAGATGTCGCTGGAACAGGACGCGCATTATCTGATGCGCTCGAGTGGGCAGAGCGCATTAGGCGTGGTCGATAAGGACGGTGAGCGCCGTGCGGTGTCCGACCTGATGCAGTTGGTCATTTGGGCGCTGGCGCGTTGGGAATCGGCCAGCGCCGCCGCAGACCTGCTGGCGAAGAAATTCGGCGATGAGTAGAAAGGATGGGGCGACTCTGACCGCCCCTGTTCCCGTTGGAGAAGGTCGCATGATGGTACGGGAAATCACATTCGAGGAAGCGGCACAGGCAAGCGCGGCAAAGAACGTCGCACGCTTGTGCGGCAAGGCGATGAGCTTGTTCAATGAGCAGCTCGCCCTGCTACACGGCAGCACGGACGACGAGGAAGACGTAGGGTTTCTGGTTATGAGCATCGAAGCGGGCTCGCTACTCACGCGAATTGACGACTTCACGCGTGAGGTGGCTGGCTGGTGCCGCTGCAGTGATGGTGAGCGCCGCTTCATCGAGTGGGGTAGCTATTACTGGCCGGGCACCTACTGGGACCCGCCAGAGTCGGATATGCGCTTCAACTGGTTCGACGATATTCCGTATATTTGGCAGAATCGGTAGGCCCCAAGTGAGGTAAAACGATATGGGAAGTCAAATGCTTCAGTTGTTCAAGACGCAGGAAGAAGTAGCACTGCCAACGGCAACAGCTCTGTACAGGGCTCGTCGGCTTCTGGTCATCTTTGGCCGCGGCCCGCGACTGCGCGATCTGGTCAAGGGTGATGTCTATGCGGCGCGCGCGTTGCTCGCCGCCTTCCGCCAGGTGTTGCCGGAATTCCCGTCCATCAGGTTGAGGGTGCTGCGCGCGTTGGAGCAGCCGCTGTTTGAGCCGGTCGAAGCAGACTCGAAGCGCGGCGCGCGCTGCCAGCAGTGCGGTTGCAATATGCTGGCAGTTGATGGCTGTACGAACCACAGCCATGTGGTCTACCGGGATGGCTCGGTATTGCCGGCGATCCCGTGGGAAGGTGGCGAAGTCAATGGCCTGGATCGTTGCGGCGACTGCCACGTGCTGCCAGGTGAGTTTCATCACGTTGGTTGTGATATGGAGCAGTCCCCAAGAGGAGACTACCAGCTGATCACCGACCCAGAGTGGGCAGGTTGAGGCGATGCGCGGTTGAAGCGGTGGTGCCTCACGGTCGGCTCGGCGTACCTGCTGGTGGTGTTTTTACTGCCAGCAGGCGTACCGTGAGGTAGTGATGCGTGCGTGTGCATGGGGCTGTGACGCGCTGGGTGAAGGCGGTTGTGGGGTGGCGCGCTGGGCTGTGGACGGTGGTCGAAGGCAGTGAAGGCAGTGAAGGACGGTTGTGGCGGTGAGTGGCGACGGCAGGTGTGCAGGCGCAGTGCCGCGAGTAGATCGAGGCTGTAG
>CAIQQO010000083.1 GCA_903873965.1 uncultured bacterium | reverse complement strand
GCAGACGGCCGGTTGCAGACCTTTCTCGGCCCCGGCGCAGGCCAGCTGGTGACGGCAGAATGCTTGCAGATGACGCTCGATCTGGCGCGCAAACATGGCGCGGGCATGCACATGCACTGTGTGGAGACGCGCGTGCAGGATTACTGCATCCGCCGTGCGCATGAAGGTCGCACTGTGATCCAGTGGATGCATGACGAGGGCGTGCTTGGCTCCGATGTCACGTTGCCGCACTCGGTCTGGATTCGCAGCGAGGCCGATCTGATTTGCCTGGCCGAAAGCGGCGCGATCCCGGTGCATAACCCAGCCGCGAACCTGAAATTGGGCAGCGGTCTGATGGCATTGCGCGAGATGCTCGATCATGGCATCACGGTCGCCATTGGCGTGGATGGCGCGTGCAGCAACGATAACCAGAATATGTTTGAGGCCGTGAAACTGGCGGCGCTGATCCACAACTTGAAGAGCTATGACACTAAAACGTGGATCAACGCGCGCGAAGCCGTGGACGCCGCAACAGTAGGTGGCGCAGCCGCCATGCTGCTGAAGGGCGAGACGGGCGTGCTGCAAGTGGGTAAGCTGGCCGACATTGTGCTGCTCGATACCCGACATCCGGTGCTTTCGCCAATGAACGACGCCTATCGTATGCTGGCCTATTGCGGCGGCAGCGCGGCGGTGAAGCATGTTATCGTCAACGGCGAACATGTTGTGAAGGACGGGCGCATCACGACGTTTGACGCCGATGCGATTGCGCAGGAGTTCCGTGAGCGCGTCGATCATTTCCCGTTCCGCCGCCCGGCGGATGAGAAAACGACGAAAGACGTTGCCGATTGCTACGGGTTCTGGTGGGATGTGATGAATCGCGTGACACGGGGAGAATAACAACAGCATGGCATTGAATCCTACGGCTGATGAAATTCAGGCAACGGTTGACCGGATAGCGGTTGATCTGTGCGCGGTTGGGCTGCGCCCGGGCGGCGTCGTGATGGTGCATTCGTCGCTGTCATCGCTCGGGTATATCGCCGGCGGCGCGGAGACGGTCATCCGTGGTTTGTTGCAGGCGCTCGGCCCCGCTGGCACGCTGCTCATGCCGGCGTTGAGTTATAGCTATGTGCATGCCGACAGTCCCTACTTCGATGTGCGGATCACGCCGTCGAATGTCGGCGTGATCCCCGAGACATTTCGCACGCGCCCCGGCACACGGCGCAGCATCTGCCCGACCCATTCGGTGTGCGGCGTAGGCCCGCTGGCCGGCGCATTGCTGGGCGGTCACGACCTTGATGACACGCCGTGTGGCAAGCATTCGCCCTATCGCCTGTTGCCCGATTGCGCCGGGCAGGTCGTTTTCCTCGGCTGCAACCCGCGCCGCAATACCAGCATGCATAGCGTCGAAGAGGTCGTTGTCCCGCCGTATCTGTGGGGGCGCATGTTGAGTTACGAGGTGACGCTCCCCGATGGCGTGTGTCGCACGCAGCTTTGCCGCAGCCACGACTTTGCCGGCTATGCGCAACGCTACGAGCGCGTCGTCGATCTTCTTGATGACACGTCGCACCACAGCGGTCTGGTGATGGCCGCACTGGTGCATATTCTCGATGCCAAGGCCATGTGGCAGGCGGCGCTGGATGCGTATCGGCGCAACCCGCTGTACTTTGTGGAGCCGCGCGGTCCGGGCATTGGGGATTAGTAAAACGTGAACAGAACGGAACGGAACAGACCGTGATACCAGCTTGGTGTCGGGAGCGTTTTTTTTCGTGTACCAGACGTCTTTCTAAAACGTGATCGGAACGGATCGTGATGCCGACTCGGTGTTGTGCGGTTACAACTCTCTACTGCCCACCTCACGCATCTCTCCGATTACGTTTCACGTTTCACGCATCACGTTTCATCCACGATCTGATCCAGCAGGACGTCGTGGGGTTCGCGGGGGAGGTCGGCGACATATTGGAAGGAGAACGCAATGCCAATCTTAGGCGCTGTGGTGCGCGCGAGGAAGTGATCGTAGAAGCCTGCGCCGTAGCCAAGGCGTCGCCAGCCCGCCTCACCCTCGATGCGCGCCGTTGCCAGCAACGGGACAACGACAAAGTCGATGAGCGCGATATCGACCGGGCGCATGACGCGCGGGATGCGCAGACCGAAACCGCCGATGTTGTAGGCGTCATCAGCGAGCGTGTCGATCTCGCAGGCCGGTGTTTCGGCGCTGTTTTTGACGAAGATCGGGGTCACGACCCGTTTGCCGTGCGCCAGCGCATGTTCGATGATCGGGCGCGTGTCGATCTCGGTCTGGATCGATAGGAAGCAATGTACGACCGTGGCCGACTGATACGTTGGTAGCCGAACGAGGTTGGCGCAGATGGCGTCACTCCATGCGGTGCGTTGTTCTTGAGTCGTTGCGTCGCGCT
>CAIQQO010000082.1 GCA_903873965.1 uncultured bacterium | reverse complement strand
GAGTGACTGGAGTTCAGACGTGTGCTCTTCCGATCTGCCTTCACATTGTTGAGCCTGATGTTCCAATGCTGGCGCGATCCATCCAACAAGGTTATCGTTTTATTGCCTACAGTGTTGACATCCGTTTACTCGATGTTGGTGTACGCCAAGGTCTTCAATGTTTTAAGGATAAAATCAAATGAAAACAATTGCCATTATTCCCGCCCGCATGGGTGCCTCGCGCTTCCCTGGCAAGCCTCTTCACCCTATTCTGGGCATACCCATGTTGGGGCACTGTTACTTTCGCACAAGCATGGTGCCAGGTCTTGCGGAAACCTATGTCGCCACTTGTGATCAGGAGATCGCAGACTACGTCTCATCCATTGGCGGCAAGGCTATCATGACATCGCACAGCCACAACCGTGCAACCGACCGTACGGCTGAGGCCATGCTCAAGATTGAAGCCGATACTGGCGAGCGTGTCGATGTTGTCATCATGGTGCAGGGTGATGAGCCATTAATCTTGCCAGAAACCATCGGTGCAACACTGCCCCATTTTGCAGACCCTGCGGTTGAGATTGTCAACATCATGTCGCGCCTGCGCACACGTGAGCAATTTGAAGATAAAAACAATGTCAAAGTCGTCATCAACCAACATCATGACGCACTGTACTTTTCGCGTGAGCCTATTCCATCACCCTGGCGTGGGATTGATCACTTGCCCATGTACATGCAGGTGGGTGTGATCGCGTTCCGCCGCGATGTCCTTATTCGCTTCAACAGCATGCCCGAAACAGCGCTGGAAAAAATCGAATCTGTCGATATGAACCGCGTTCTTGAAACCGGAGGCCGAATTTGTATGGTGCTGACTGAGGCTGTGACCATTGGCGTTGATACTCCGCAGGAGGCCGAAGAAGTGGGCCGACTTATGCGAGGTGATGCGCTGTTGGCCAAATATCCGAAGCTATGAAAAATCCACCCTACTCCCATTCATAATTAGCACAGTCAAGAAGGTACTTTAATGAAAACGCATACAACCAACGAACAACGGACAGAAGAATATTTGAAGAAATTCGATCGCGAGAAGGTTTTAAAGCTTTTGATCAAAGAAGATAGTCCCGTGATTTTCGATGTCGGAGCAAATAACGGATCTTCACTCGATGAGTTCAAGTTGTGGTGGCCGAATGCAACCATACATTGTTTCGAGCCACAACAAGAATGTTGGCTTGAATTGGAAGAACGAGCAGCCCGCTATTCGTCAGGTTCAGTGGTCATCAACAAAGTCGGTGTCGGTGCGAAGGCGAGTGATGGGCTCACTTTTTATACTCATGACATCACTACGGGTCAGTCTGGGTTTAACCGGATCAATACCAAGAGCCGTGATTCGATCCGCCTGCAACAGTTAAGCGATTCCCAGCAGGCGCGTGCAGAGTATGAGGCTTCGCTGAATCAACAGCGTATGGTGCCTTTGGTTCGACTCGATAGTTATATCGGCCAAAGCCAGATGAAGAAGGTTAACCTTCTTAAAATTGACACTCAGGGCTATGAACCTGAGGTGCTTTCCGGACTAGGGGAAGAGCTATCCAATATTGATGTGGTAATCACTGAACTGATGTTCTACGACTTCTACGAGCGTAGCCTTTCTTTTTCTGATATTGAAAAGTATTTGTTGCCGGCAGGTTTCAGACTTTATGATATTAGTCATATCTCGAAGAATCCGATGAATGGTCGAACCGACTGGGTTGATATCATTTATGTCAATGAGCGGATTAAACAGGCACAAAAAAATGCTTAAGGTAGGAGTCGCGGGTTATGGCATTGTTGGCAAGCGTC
>CAIQQO010000081.1 GCA_903873965.1 uncultured bacterium | reverse complement strand
TCGAAACGCCCGTTGGCGCGATCAACCACTGCACGCCGGAACGCCTTGCGGAACATTTCGACACTGGCCTTGCAGTATATGACGCTGATGACGGCTGAATACATGAGTATACGCCAATGAATATCATCATTGATATACGTGGCGTAGATCAACCCTGATAGCAGCGCGCCGGCCGCAAGCAAATTGAAACGGCTGGTTTGCTGGTTGTAGAATCGGCGCAACCCATGCAGCAGAAGCAGGTGGCCGCCCACCGCGCATAGGTTCACCACAATAATGGAATAGAAAATCGGAATGATGCCGCGCAGTCCAACAAGCACCGCGGAAAGGGATATCGCCGCCGTTGCCAAGGTCCATTCGGTGAAGCCGGGATAGGGACGCCGGCTCAACCTGATCATGATCATGATGATCATGACCACAAACGAGACTAAGGCAGCAGTAAAAGCCAGGGTGCGCGTTTCTAGGCTGAAGTCCATGCAGACACCTGTATCCATGCGGCCACTTTTTCTGAAGTGCCGTTATTGTTATTCATTGCAGTCCAACAATGTTTATGATGATGAGCTTTCATGATGGCAGTTTTGACCTGTATACATCACGACGCTACCGCACGAGTATAGCGGGGTTTGCCAAAAACCATTCACTCATCGATGACTCAAAGCAGTTTGTTATGACTGTTCGGCGCTACTGGATGGTTCGGCCTTGTCCATTTGATGACGCCTGGCTTTCAGCTTGTACATTTCGATATCGGCGCGGTGAATCAGCGCGTTAATGTCTGAGTCGTCGGCTGAGAGCGCCGCCCATCCACCGCTGATCGACAATCGGGTGGTGATGCCGATTTCCTTCAGGTCCAGTTGCGCGACTGCTGCGGCGATTCGATCGGTCACCTGCGCGCACAGCGTATCGGGCGTATCGGGCAGCAGCACGATAAACTCATCACCGCCCACGCGCGCCAGCAGGTCTGTTTTACGCAGCACGCCTTTGCAGGCAGTGGCCAGCTGCTTCAGCACCACGTCGCCCGTCTGGTGGCCATACGTGTCGTTGATGGTCTTGAAGTAGTCAATGTCGAGAACGATCAACCCGAGTGGCGCGCCTTGCGCTACTGCCAGTCGCACGGCGGTGGCGCCCCTCGTTAAGAAATCGCGCAGGTTGCTGACACCTGTCAGCATATCGGTTCGAGCTAACTCAAGCAATTCCGCCTGCGCAAGGCGCAGCTCCTGATTGAGCCGGGCAGTCACCAGCAAAACCAGGCTGCACACGAGTGTGATAAGCAGGACCAGCGACATGAGGAGATAGAGGTTGGTCGCTGTAGACGAGACAACACTGGGATCGAAAAAATCACCCTTGGCGTTGGATAGCGCAGACGTCACAGCGCGTATCGTCTGGCTGATGGTGAATCCGATCATCGTAAAGGTGATCAACCCTGCCCCATGGCTTTTGCCCTGCGCCACCATGCGCAGCAAATCGAGGGCGCACCTGAGCGCCATGATGCAGCCGGCCACTGCAATGATCACGGCGCGCAGATGAATGTCTACTGCCACATAGGTTAGGT
>CAIQQO010000080.1 GCA_903873965.1 uncultured bacterium | reverse complement strand
TGAGTTTTTTATATGGCTTTGCATCCTTTAGGAAAGCTGACGGAGTGTCCTCATGATCAGTGTTCGAGTTTTGATTGTTGAAGATGATGCCATCCTAGTCACTCAGTTGGAAGAAATGCTCGTCCAAAATGGTTACGAGGTTGCCGGCCTGGCAACTACGGGCGCGGCTGCGGTCGTCGCTGCGTTAGCGCAGAAATCGGATGTGATCCTGATGGACATCCGCCTGCGCGGCATGATGACCGATATACAGGCTGACAATGAAACTCACCGCCAGTTTGACACCCCGATCATTTATCTGACAGCCTATACCGACGAAGAGATATTGCAGCAGACCCACATCACCGATGCTTATGCCTATCTAGCCAGGCCCGTACGCAGCCATGAACTGGTGGCTGCACTTGAAATGGCGCTGTACAGACATGCAACAGAACGGCGCATCCACCATCTCAACCAGGTGCTACGCGCGATGCGCGATATCAACCAGTTAATCACCCACGAGCATGACCGGCAGAAATTGCTGACCGATGCCTGTCAGATTCTGGTGCGCACGCGCGGCTACCAACTGGCCTGGATCGGTGTGCCGGATCACAGAGGCGTGCTCTTGCCCATCGCTGTGGCCGGCGAGGGACAAAGCCTTATCGATCACATTCGCGCCACGCCCGATAAAGCGTTGCTGCTGCGCCTGCCCGGCATGGAATGCCTGGCAACCAGGAAGGCTGTAACTTGTCACGATATGCTGCATGATGAACGCTACGCGCCCTGGCACGCTGACGCAGAAGCAGTCCATTTCCGCAGCACGGTCGCCATTCCCATGCTGCACAACGATCGATTTTTCGGCATCATCAATGTGTATGCCGACCAGACCTATTTCTTTGATGCAGAAGAAGTGCAATTGCTGGTGGAACTGGCAAGCGATCTGGCCTTCAGCTTGGAAGCCATTGAATTGGCCACCGAGCGCAACCGGGCTGAAGACTTGCGCCGCGAGAGCGAGTCTCGTTTCCAACAGATGGCTGATCTGCTGCCCTTGGTGGTTTTCGAATGCGACCTGCAAGGACAGCTTACTTATGCCAACCAACACGCTCTGGACTTATTCGGGTATGTACGAATTGAGCCTGGCACGTATGTTCTTGAGTATATTGACGCATCACAACACGAACGGGCGCGCGGCACGATCCAGAAGCTGCTGGATGGGCGGGACGATATCGATCGTGAATTTATGGTGCAGCGTGGAAATGGCAGCCAGTTTCCGGTGCTTTTCTATGCGTCGGTCATTCGCAAAGACGACCTGCCGAGTGGCTTGCGTGGTGTCGTGTTTGATGTGAGTGAAATAAAGCGTTCCGAACTCGCGCTGCGTGAAAGCGAGGAGCGCTACCGCCGGCTTTACGAAAACAGCTCCGTCGGCCTTTACCGAACCACCCCAGACGGTCGCATTGTGTTGGCCAACACCGCCTTGATTACGATGCTGGGCTTCGCGTCTTTCGAGGAACTGTCCGCTAGAAACCTCGACCATGAGGGATTTGTATCGAATCATGACCGCGCTCGTTTCCTCGAAATGATTGAGCAGGCTGGTCAAGTCAAAGGATCTGAGGCCGCGTGGACGCGGAGAGATGGCAGTATTATCTATGTCAGGGAAAACGCCAGCGCTACGCGTGATCAGAGCGGGAAAATAAGCTTCATTGATGGGATCGTCGAAGATATCAGCGAGCACAAGCGTGCCACAGACGCCCAGACCCTTGCCGAGGCCAACTTTCGAGCCCTGTTCGAAAAAGCGCCCGTCGGCATCTTTCAATCCACGCCGGACGGGAGATTTCGTAACGTCAATCCTGCCATGGCGCGCATCTTTGGTTATGATTCGCCAGACGCGATGCTGGCTGGCATTACCGACATCAGCAGCCAGATTTACGCAGATCCTTCCTCGCGCGAGAAGTTCCAGCGCACCCTGGTTGAACAAGGGAGAGGAACGAAATTGGTCTTTGAAAATCGCCGCAAAGATGACAGCCTCATCTGGACAGAAACCAGCGCCCGTGCCGTGAAAGATGATCAGGACCAGGTTCTTTACTTTGAGGGCTTTACGACCGATATCACCGCGCGCATCAGGGCTGAGGCAGCACTGAGCGAAGCGCAACATCTCTATGAAAGCATTTTCCGCCTCAGCCCTGAGGTCATCATCCTGACGACGGAAGCCGAGGGGCGCTACATCGCCGTGAACGATGCCTTTGAGCGCATCATTGGCTACAGTAGCAAAGAGGTGATAGGGCATACAGTCGGGGAATTCGCCATCTGGAATTCATCCGCCGATCGCCAGGCTGTGATTCGATATTTACACGAGCACGGCAGCATACTGAATTTGGACGTGCGTATGCAACGCAAGTCGGGCGAGATTTACTTTGCAGAGCTTTCCATGGCTAGCCTCGTCATGGACGGACAGCGTTGCCTTATCAGTGTTCTAACCGATATCACTGAGCGCAAACGGGCTGAAGAAGCGCTGCGCGATAGTGAGGCGCGCTACCGCTTCATCGCCGAAAACACGCCTGCCGTCATCTGGGTGCTCAGTCTTTTGACTGGAAAGTTTACCTATGTCAGCCCCTCTGTCCAGCAACTGCTCGGTTACACGCCGGAAGAAGTGCTGACTCAAACTATGGTTGAAATCATCATGCCCGAAATCCGGCCAACGGTTACAGCCCAACTGCAAGAGCGCCTCGCCGCTTTCATGACCGGCGATACCGACTTACTCATCGTAACTGATGAGATTGACCAACTCCGCAAAGACGGGACGGTGGTAACCACCGAAGTGGTCACCAAGCTGGTGGTGGACGCATTGGGGCAACCCTTCGAGATTGTAGGCGTGTCGCGCGATATCACGGAACGGAAGCGCGCCGAAAAAGATCGTATCGCGCGTGAAATCGCAGAACAAGCGAATCGCGCCAAGAGCGAGTTGCTTTCGCATGTCAGCCACGAGCTGCGCACCCCGCTCAATGCCATTCTGGGTTTTGCCCAGTTGATGAAGCTGGATGAACTGCGACCGAACCAGGCGCGCAGCGTGGACCAGATTTATAAGTCAGGGCTCCACCTGCTTAACCTGGTGAACGAAATACTCGACATCGCCCGCATCGAAGCTGGCCGCATGCGTATCACACTCGAACCAATCCGCCTGAAAGATGCCTTGAACGAGACGATGAACTTGATCCGCCCGTTGGCCGAGGCGCGCCACATCACACTCAGCCTGGACGATACACGTCGCGACCAATCGGATGTATTCGTGCAGGCCGACAGGCAAGGCTTCAGGCAGGTGCTGCTTAATTTGTTGTCCAATGCGGTTAAATACAACCGTCAGAATGGCTCCATCGCTGTCACTGCCAGCCTGACCACGGACGGGGCTCTGCGCCTGCAGGTGCAGGATTCCGGCATGGGCATTCCACCCGATATGATGGCACGGCTGTTCACCGCCTTCGACCGGCTGGGTATGGAATCCGTGGAACAAGAAGGCACTGGTTTGGGATTGGCGCTGTCCAAAGGATTGGTCGAAGCAATGGACGGACGCATCGGGGCAGAAAGCAGGCTGGGTGAAGGCAGCACCTTCTGGCTGGAATTGCAACTGGCCGATCCTTATCCGCAGGCAGTAACCGGGTTATTACAAGAGGAATAATATGCTCAATGCATCACTGCAAAATGCACACATCTTAATAGTGGATGATCAAGCGTCGAATATTGCGCTGCTCGAAAGCATTCTGGCGCACGATGGCTATGTCAACGTGAAAAGCACATCTGATTCGCGGCAGGTGGTAAGCCTGCTCGATGAGTTCCAACCCGACCTGATCCTGCTCGATCTGCATATGCCGCACCTCGATGGTTTCGCGGTCATGGACCAGTTGCGTGGACGCGTCCCGCCGGACGATTACCTGCCTATCCTGGTACTCACTGCCGACATGACGCCCGAAGCGCGTCTGCACGCCCTTGCCGCGGGCGCCGGGGATTTCCTTGCCAAACCTTTTGATATCACCGAAGTAAGCCTGCGCATCCGCAACCTTTTGCGCACGCGTTACCTGCATCTGCAACTAAAAAACCAGAACCAGCTTCTTCAGGTAAAAATAGACGAGAACACGGCAGCATTGCAACGGCGCGCCGATGACCTGGCATTGATCCATACGCTGAATGTGGCGGTAAATCAGGGGGTTGATCTGCAGGCGATCATTGCGCTGATGTCAGACGAAATCAATCGCATCTTTAACTGCATTGGGACGGTCACCGCTTTCCCCAACCCGGACGACAAGTCCATGCACTTCCAGCACATGAATTTCAACTCTCCTCTGGCTCGTAAGATCGAGAGTCTGGCTGGTGGCGCTATTTTATCCCTGCCATTGCGCATCCCCATGACGGGCGATGGCCAGTTTGCCCAGGTCTTGCGGGCGGGAGTGCCCATTACCATCAACGATGCCAACACCATTAAAGCAGCGATGATGGAGTTTACAGAAAACGCCCTGCTCAAACGCCTGGCCGCACCTGTCTTCGACATCCTGGGCATTAGTTCCATGCTCATGATTCCGCTGATTTCGGAGACGGAGGTTTATGGATTGCTCGAAGTCGTGCGCCCAGAACCGACCACCGAAGCTGACCTGCGCCGCATTCAGGTGATCTCCGGGCAACTGACTACCGCCATCGGGCGCAGGCGCTCAGAACATTTGCTGCGAGAAAGCGAAGTGAAGTTCAAGACTTTGTTCAATACCGCCAACGATGCCATCTTCACCTTGAACCACACCACCTTTCTAGACTGCAACGCGACCACAGAGCAAATCTTCAGATGCACACGTGAACAGATTATCGGTCATTCACCCGTTGAGTTTTCGCCTGAACGGCAAGCCGACGGACGTTTGTCAAGCCAATCTGCTTTAGAGAAAATCGAGGCCGCTTTTTCAGGACGACCACAGTTTTTTGAATGGGTGCATACTCGTCTCGACAGCGCGCCTTTTTATGCCGAGGTCAGTCTCAACCGTGTATTTATTGGCGGCGAGTACATACTGCAGGCGATCGTACGCGATATCAGCGAACGCAAGCGCGCGGAGGAAGCGCTCATCGAGCAAAGCAGGTTTAGCACGGCGCTGGTGGATACCGCGCCCGCAATGGTCTACGTCTATGACCTGGAGACTCTCAGCAACGTCTACACCAACAACGGGATCGAACGGCTGCTCGGGTACAGCCCCGATCAACTAAGAGAGATGAGCGCAGAACTCTTCACGCGTCTCATCCATCCTGCTGACCTACCCGCCGTGCTGGCCTTCCAATCCAGGATGGCGACAGCCGCGGATCATGAGGTGCTTGAAACTGAGTACCGAATGCGCCACGTGGATGGGCAGTGGAGGACGCTGCGCAGCTATGAAAGCCCCTTTCTGCGCAACAAGGATGACACGCTGAAGCAGAAAATCGGTCTGGGGATCGACGTCACTGAGCGCAAACAGGCGGAACAAAAGCTGAATGAAAGCACAGAGCGGTTGAAAGAGGCACAGCGCATAGCGCTGATCGGCAACTGGGAATTGAACCTGGTCACGAACGACCTGATCTGGTCAGATGAGATTTTCGCCATTTTCGATATCGATCCTGTCCAGTTCGGCGCGTCTTATGACGCCTTTCTCAACGCCATTCATCCTGAAGACCGCGACACCGTCAACAGAGCCTACAACACCTCACTGGAATCTCGAACTCCATATGAGATCGACCACAGGCTGCTATTGCGCGATGGCCAGGTGAAGTATGTGCACGAGCGCTGCGAGACCTTTTATGATGCCGACGGGCACCCAATACGTTCGGTCGGGACGGTGCAGGATATCACGGCGCGTAAAAAGGCGGTCGAAGCGCTGCGCGAGAGTGAGAAGCGCTTCTCGACCATTTTCAACGCCAGCCCCATCCCCATTGTGACCATCAGCATCGCCGGCGGCAAGTTCGTCGATGCCAACGACGCCTTCCAGAGCATGTCCGGCTACAGCCGCGCTGAAGTCATCGGGCGCTCTGAGCCAGACCTGAACCAGTGGGTCAATCCTGACGACTTGCGCCGGCTCGAACTCATTCTGCGCAAGCAAGGAACCGTGCGCGACTTTGAAACAAGGCTGCGCGCGAAATCGGGCGTGATTCAGGATGTGCTCATGTCGTTTGCGCCAATCGAGGTTAATGGCGAGCGCTACATAGTGAACATGGTGTATGACATTACCGCGCGCAAACAACACGAAAACGAATTGCAGACCATCGCCAGCCTGAGCGCCGCATTACGCAACGCTCCTTCGCGCACCAGTATGCTGCCGGTGATCGTCGAACAGTTGGTCAACTTACTACATTTCGAGACGGTCTCTATCGAAATCATTGATCCGTTGACAGGTGATGCCGTCACAGAGGCGGCGCATGGCCAATGGAAGGCACTAATCGGCACAAGCCAGAAGCGAGGCACTGGCATTAATGCCATCATCGGCCAGACGCGCCAACCGTATCTCACCAACGATTTGACTAGCGATCCGAACCTGACCTATCCCGAATGGACCCACCAGGATATTCGTAGCGGTGTCGGCCTGCCGCTGATTGCGCAAGACCACCTGACGGGTTATCTATGGGTGGGACATAGTAAGGAGATTACGCCGTCTGATGTGCGCCTGCTGTCTTCCGTAGCTGATATGGCCGCCAACGCGGTTTATCGCGCATCGCTATATGAACAAACTCAAAAAGATGAAGCAGACCTGATGCTGGCCTATGATTCGACGTTGGAAGGTTGGGCGCACGCGCTGGAATTGCGTGATCAGGAAACGGAAGGTCACTCGCGGCGCGTGGTGCAGATGACGGTTGACCTTGCCATCGCCATGGGTATTGCTCCCGCGGAACTCGAAAATGTGCGGCGCGGCGCGCTGTTGCACGACATCGGCAAAATGGGTATCCCGGATTCGGTCTTGCTCAAACCAGGCGTGCTGAACGAACGCGAGCTGGAGGTCATACACCGGCATCCTGAATACGCCTTCAACCTTTTGCACCCGATTGAGTATTTGCGCCCCGTCATCGATATCCCGTATAGCCACCATGAGAAATGGGACGGCAGCGGGTACCCACGCGGCCTGGCAGGCGAACAGATTCCACTCACGGCGCGCATCTTTGCCATCGTCGATGTGTGGGACGCGTTGCGTTCAGACCGACCGTATCGCAAAGCATGGTCGAAGGACATGGCGATCAAGTACATCAACGAGCAGAGCGGCAAGCATTTTGACCCGCGCGTTGTGCAGGCGTTTTTGCAGTCGATAAGCACCCACGGCGAGCGTGATGGCGCCGAGTCCGGTTTACAATGAGCGTGACACATGTCCAGGCATTTCCCCGGTAACCTTCCACACGCGCTAAGCCGTTTCATCGGGCGCGGCCATGAGATCAATGAGATAAAACAATTGTTCTCGTCGACGCGGCTTGTGTCGCTTACCGGCCCGGGTGGTTGTGGTAAAACACGACTGGGTTTGTGGGTAGCGGATGAGTTAGGCCCATCATTCAAGGATGGTGTCTGGTTGGTTGAACTCGCACCACTCACCGATACGGAATTGGTAACCCAGGCTGTCTGCACAGCCGTGGGCATGCGCGAGCAGCCCAGCCTTCCGCTCATCGCAGCCCTGACCGATTTTCTACAGTCGCGCGAAATGCTCCTGGTGCTGGATAACTGCGAGCACCTTATTGCCGCGTGCGCGCAGCTTGCTGAAACACTCTTACAGGCCGCCCCCCATCTCAAGATTCTGGCGACAAGCCGCGAAGCTCTGTATATCGCCGGTGAGCGCGTCTGGCCCGTCCCACCCTTGTCTGTGCCAGAGGAGCTGCCGCGCGAAGACGCGATCATGGATCTGTCCGTTCTCATGAAGTACGAAGCACCCCGGCTTTTCATCGAACGCGCTTTAGCTGTCTCGCCCCTCTTCACCTTGTCGGAGCACAACGCAGGCGCCATCGTGAAGATCTGCCGGATGCTCGACGGTATGCCGTTAGCGGTTGAGCTGGCAGCGGCGCGCGTTCGATCCTTACCGGTCGAACAGATTGCCAGCCGACTGGCCAGCTACGACCGTTTCCGCTTACTCACCACCGGCAACCGCACGGCGCCGCACCGCCACCAGACGCTGGAAGCCATGCTCGACTGGAGTTATGCCCTCCTTTCGGAACCCGAACAGCATACGCTGCGAAGAGTCTCCATCTTTGCAAGTAGTTGGAACCTTGATGCCGCCGAAGCGCTATGTGCCAACATCAACAGCGATGTCCGCGTTGCGCGCGCGCCCGAAGGATCGGACAATCAGACATTGGATGTGTTGTCGCACCTGGTAGATAAATCGATGGTGGTCATGGATAGGACTGAAGGCGAGGTGCGCTACCACCTTCTGGATACGATCAAGCAGTACGCCTTGGACAAGCTGGCCGAGTCAGGCGAGTTGGGGTTGGCGCAGGTGAGTCACCTCACCTATTACGTCCATTGGGCTGAGCAAGCTGAACCGCACCTCATGAACGCTGATCAACTTGGCTGGTTGAACCGCTTCGAAGTGGAGCATGACAACATTCGCGCTGCGCTGAAGCGGCTTTACCCCCCCGCAGAACCTTTGGCGTGGAGTCAGAGTATCGAGAATCAAGCCGAACAGGGTTTGCGACTGGCCATAGCGACGGCGCGTTTCTGGAGGTTGCGCGCCTACCTGAGCGAAGGCCGTATGCGCATCAGTGCAGCTCTGGCGCTTGCAGGCCACTGCGAACAGGCACCTCAACGCTCCCATTGGCGCGCCCTCGCACTGTTCCGAGGCGCCAGCATGGCCTTTCTGCAAAGCGACTATCCCGTGACGCGATCCATGTGCGCCGAGAGCTTGGCGCTCCTGCGGCCACTAGGCTCATCAGTCATGCTACTCGTTGCCGAGGTGCTGTCTTTATTGGCAGATGTGACCGCCGAGGAAGGTAATTACGCGACAGCAACCGTTTTGCTAGACGAGGCTCTGACGATCTGGCGCGACATGCATAATGCGCGTGGCCAGGGACATGCGCTGATGCTGCTCGGTTGGTGCGCTATGCGCACAGGGGATTTTGCGCTGGCTAAATCCCGTCTAGAGGAGTCGCTGGCCTTCAGCCGGATGGCCGGTTACGCGACGAACACGGCATTTTCACTGGCTGGCCTGGCTGAGGTGGCTGTGCGCCAAGGCCGCTACGAGAGCGCAAAACAACTCCTGGATGAGAGCCTGACGCTGCGACGGGAACACGGTGATAAATGGGGTGTCGGAACCACGCTGGGCACCTTGGGGTGGGCAGCGCTGCGGCAGCATGACTATCAGCGTATGCGTACACTCCTGGGCGAAAGCCTGACTGTTCGCATGGAAATTGGCGACAAAGGCGGTATCGCCTGGTGTATCGAAAAATGCGCAGAAGCCATTATGCAGGAGGCGCGATCTGCTCCGCATAGCCATCGCACAGAAGACCTGCAGCGGGCAGTCACCCTATTCGCTGCGGCAGTAGCCGTTCGCGCTCCGATGGGTTCCGTGATCGACCCAACGGACCTGGATGGCTACGAGCGGATGCTGGCAGACTTGCGCGCAGTACTCGGTGAAGCGGTGTTCGCAATTCATTGGGCTGCGGGCAGCCAGATGACAATCGAGCAAGCCCGAGACGCCGCCCTGTGTGAGCCGCAGACTCCCGGCAACGCCGATCTGCCGCTATCAGCTCAGGAATTGAAGCAGCAATTTGGCGGTCTGACTGAGCGCGAGCGCCAGGTGACTGCGTTGATCGCGCAGGGAAAAACCAACCGTCAGATTGCTGAGACGCTTGTCGTCACCGTCAAAACTGCCGAAACCTATGTCACCCGCATCCTCGACAAGTTAGGCCTCGCCTCGCGCGTCCAGATAGCCACGTGGGCTGTGGAGCGAGGCCTCGCGCCGCGCCAGGATGCCTGACGGGCGCCAACGTCCACTGAGGGTAATCACAGACTTGCATCGCGCGTTAGTAGGGGTACCCCGATAAAAATGTAGGGTGAGAAAGGCACGTCTTGTCGGGTTTGCCCCGACGACAGGCGCAGGCGCGACCGGTAAACTACTCATGCGCTTCGACGGCAACACAATCCCAAAGGGATGCACAGTCATAAGTGAGCCGGCACAGTGCAAGGAGATCATTCTTATGTCACGATATATGGTAGAACGTTCTTTCCCGGGTGGACTTCCGCTGGAGGCCAATGCAGAGGGCGCCCAGATTTGTCTGACCGTCATCGGCAACAACTCAGAAGACGGCGTTACGTGGATTCATTCTTACGTAACCCCCGACAAGCTAAAGACCTTCTGCATCTACGATGCGGCCAACCCCGAAGCCATTCGCCGCGCAGCCGGCCGCAGCAGCCTGCCCGTGGACAAGATCACCGAAGTGCGCGTTCTTGATCCCTACTTCAGCAGATAACGATCACGGCTTGGCTCAAATGGTCAGGCGAAGGCGGCATTGGTGTAAACCCGGCTTTGCGTCTGCACTCTGCCTGATCGTGCTCAGCTTTGGGAGTAACCGGCGAACGGATCGTTCGCCGGTCTGCTATTAGCGCACTTTGCGAACGCAGAAGGTAATCCAGGTTCCCACTTCGCTACGCAAACCACAGGGTGTGCGCTATCTTTTTATCGGATTTTTCCCGTCAGGTACCCATCCACGCCACATTTTTTGCGTTTATCGCAGGTTGACGTGTATCAACGGTTGTGGTATGTTGTATGTTCTTCAACATCACGCCAAAGCGTCAGTCGCGAAGCTCATTCATGATCTCCGGACGCCTACTCTAGCCCACCAATCTACTGTGTGACCGGGCATGTTGTATCCTTCACGTTCGGACAGGCCGTGGTTCCGTATGGCATACACCATTGGACCCTCTGGCAAGTTTTGTGTTGCTCTACCGTCCGCCCTGAAGGATGCAAAGCCATTTGGAGTGCTTGATGAAGATGCGCTGGATTTGGACTGTGATGTGTTTGATCGTCGTTGTGTGTTTACTGACCTCTGCTACCGGGAGCCAACCAATAACCTCGTATGCCGCGGCGCCAGCGCGCCCATTCGTGCCAATGCCTCAATCCATAACGACTGCACCGCTTTCGCAACACGCTTTCCACGCCGCAGCATCGCCGCAAGCCCCCAGACTGTCTGCCGCCGTTGTCATAACGCATCATGCCTACATGCCATCCATTGCCGCGCCTTTCTCAGCGCCGATCATTCAACCCGGCGTCGCCACGGATTTTGCGAGCGCCACCAGCTTCCTGTATAGCGGAACCAATGCGTTGCAGGTAGGTGTGCTGTCCAGCACAATGACCTTTACGCGTGTGGCCGTCTTGCGCGGGCGGGTGCTGGCGCGCAACGCAACCGAATTACCGGGAGTCACAGTCACCATCCTGGATCATCCGGAGTACGGACACACCGCAACCCGTGCCGATGGGCTGTTTGACATGGCGGTCAATGGCGGCGGTCCACTCACCGTGATCTATCAGTTGTCCGGCTACATGACCGTACAGCGCCAGGTGATCGCGCCTTGGCGCGATTATGTCTGGCTGCCCAACATCGTCATGATGCCGTTTGACACGGCTGTGACAACCGTCGCCATCAGCGCAACCTCCATGCAGATCGCGCGCGGCAGCAGCATCAGCGATACCGATGGCATTCGCCGCGCCACCCTGCTATTCCCGCACGGCACAACCGCGACGATGGTGCTCTCTGACGGAACCAGCCTGCCCCTATCGACGCTTCAAGTGCGCGCCACCGAGTACACGGTCGGTTCCAGCGGTCCCAAAGCGATGCCGGCCGCATTACCTTCCGGCAGCGGCTACACCTATGCCGCCGAGTTCAGCATCGATCAGGCCATCGCCGCCGGCGCTGCCGAAGTGCGCTTCAACCAAACCTTGCCCGTCTACGTTGAAAACTTCCTCGGCTTCCCAGTCGGCACGGCCGTGCCAACCGGCTACTATGACCGCCAGAAGGGCCAATGGGTTGCTTCCACCAACGGCCTGGTCATCAAGATTCTCAGCATCACGGGAGGGCTGGCCGATCTGGACCTGGACGGCACCAATACGGTTGCGAATGGGTCGGCGCTGTCTGCGCTGGGCGTCTCAACCGATGAACTGACGCAACTGGCGCAGCTATACACACCCGGCCAGATGTTGTGGCGCGTGCCAATCACGCATTTCACGCCGTGGGACTGCAACTGGCCGTATGGCCCGCCGCCCGGCGCCACGCCACCCCCCGGTGGGCCAGGCGGCCCGCGCGGTCCGAATCGCCCCAAACCCGATAAGCCCAACAAGGACTGTGGGTCCATCATAGGGTGTGAGGATCAAACCCTGGGCCAGGCGCTGCCGATCGCCGGGACATCGTGGAGCCTGCACTATGTGAGTAGCCACGCGCCAGGCCGCAAGGATTCGAACAGCATTGTCATCCCCGTAACTGGCGCGACCATACCGGCGAGTATGCAAGCGATTCATATCGATGTCAGTGTGGCCGGACAGTTTTATCACCAGGTCATATCCCCCACCACCAACTTGACCTATACCTTTACCTGGAACGGCGCAGATGGCTACGGGCGACCGGTGGATGGCGCGCAAATCGCCGAAATCATCGTCGGGTTTGACTACGTGCCTCAGTACTACGCCGCCAAAGTGGATTTCATCAACAGCTTTGCCCGCATGGAAGCCGCAGGTCCGGCAGTTTCAGCGCAGCGCAGTTCAAATTTCGTCACGCTGTCTAGAACATGGCGCATGGTAGTTGGCGCGTGGAACGCCCGGCCACTGGGTCTGGGCGGTTGGACGCTGAGCATCCACCACGCCTACGATCCGTCATTCGGCGCGCTATTACTGGGCGATGGGACGCAACGCAGCGCCGCCTCACTGCCGTTGATCATCACCACCGCGGCCGGGCAGGATGCGGCCGGATTCAGCGGCGACGGCGCTCCCGCAGTGACGGCCATGTTGGGCAATTACGGCCCCAGCAGTGTGGCTGCCGCCCCCGATGGGAGTCTGTACATCGCTGACAATAACAACGAGCGCATCCGCGTGGTAGCGCCGAGCGGAATCATCACCACGGTGGCAGGCAATGGCAGCCTGGCCTTTGGCGGCGACGGCGGTCCAGCCCTTGCCGCAAGTCTGTATGAACCCACGGCTGTGGCCGTTGGCCCAGACGGCAGTTTGTATATTTTAGACAAATCCAATGCCCGCGTCCGCCGCGTCAAGCCTGACAGCACAGCATCCCTTGCGGGCGGTATCATCACAACCGTCGCCGGGAATGGCATAAACGGTTACAGCGGCGACGGCGGCCCCGCAGTCAACGCCAATCTCAATAGCCCATATGGAATTGCTGTCGGCTCGGATGGCAGCCTGTACATCGCCGACTCCGGCAATTACCGCATCCGCCGCGTCGGCACAGACGGCATCATTACGACTGTTGCCGGCAATGGTCTGATCGGGTATAACGGCGATGGCGCACCGGCGACCACCAAACGACTAAACTACCCAACCAGCGTCGCAGTCGCCAAGGACGGCAGCCTCTACATCGCCGACTTTCTGAACAATCGTATCCGCCGCGTTGCGCCCGATGGCATCATCAGCACCGTTGGTGGCACCGGGGCTCCCGGCTTCAGCGGCGATGGCGGGCTGGCTGTGTTGGCGCAGCTCTACCAACCGGTAGGCATTGCCACCGCGCCGGACGGCAGCGTCTATGTTGCAGATTCGTTTAACTATCGCATCCGCGCCATCAGTCCTGACGGTCTCATCTCGACGGTAGCCGGGGTGGGGACATGGGCATACGACTTTACTGGCGAAGGCGGTCCCGCCCTCGACGCGCAGCTCTTCGGCGAAACAAACTTGACCGTCGGTCCCGATAACAGCTTGTATTTCCCGGATAACGGCCACCACCGTATCTTCCGCGTCCAGCCAGCCATGCCCGGCATCTCGCTATCCGATGTGGTTATTCCATCTGAGGATGGCAGCGAAGTCTACGTGTTCAGTCAAAGCGGTCGCCACCTGAAGACCGTGAATGCACAGACGGGGACAGTGGTGTATTTATTCGGTTACGACGCCGCTGGTTATCTCGCCTCTGTGACCGATGGTTCGGGCAACGTCACCACGCTGGAGCGCACAGGCGCGCTCCTCACCGCCATCGTCGCTGCCGGTGGGCAGCGCACAACTCTCGCTGTCAACACTTCAGGCTGGCTCGTTGGCGCGACCAGTCCGACCGGCGAAACCCATACGATGACCTACACGGCGAGTGGTTTGTTGCAGCAATTCAGCGACCCGTTATCCAACGTGCATCGCTTTACCTATGACGCCGATGGCCGCCTGATCAAGGACGAAGACCCCGTTGGCGGCAGCATCACGCTGTCTCGCGTCGAATTGTCCAATGGATACACGATCACCACGTCATCGGCGCTGGCGCACAATCACTCGTACATGGTCGAATTTCTGGGCGATGGGACGCAGCGCCGCACTGTCACCGATCCCAGCGGCGCCGCGAGCGTCATGTTGGAGTACACCAACGGCAGCCAGCAGATGACCTATGCGGATGGCACCGTGATCTCGGTCACCTATAGCCCCGACCCGCGCTGGGGTATGCTGGCGCCGCGCGTGTTGCGTCTGACGCGCAGCGCGCCAGGTGGCCCGCTAGAGACGACATCCGGCCAGCACAAGGCCAGTCTGTCCGATCCCAGCAACCTCTTCTCCCTGCAGAAATCGACCGATAGCGTGATCATCAACGGACGCGCCTTCACACGAACCTTTGACGCCGTCACACGCGTCATGACGGACACAAGCGCTGAGGGCAGGCAATTACTCTATCGACTAGACAACCAGGGGCGCATCATTCAGGAAGTGATGGCGCCAGACCAACTCGGCGCCCCAATCACCGTAACCTACGACTCCCTGGGGCGCGTGGTCGAAGACCATCAGGGCGACCAGTTCTGGATCATGGGCTACGACGCACACAGTCGCGTCATCACGCGCACCGATGCCGCCGGGCGGCAGGTCACCTTTGGATATGATCCAAACGACCGTATCGTCACCCAGACGATGCCCAGTGGCGCCGCGCTGCACTACACCTACAATGCCAACGGAAATCGCACTGCGGTGATTCTGCCGAGTGGCGCGCCCCATACACTGCAATACACCGCCCTCGATATGGATGCAGCCTACACACCGCCCGGCAATGCCAGCTACGCACGCGCCTATAACCCGGATCGTCAGCTTGTTCAAACGACATTGCCCAGCGGTCGCGCCATCACGCAGTCCTACGACGCCGCTGGCCGCGTCAGCAGTTTGAGTGATCTCGACGCCATGACGAGCTTCACCTACCTGACAAGCGGGCCTGGCGATCGTGTAGCGCGCATCATACATACGCCTGCGAGTGGTCTGGCGCAGGACACCGTTTACACCTACACCGGCAACCTGATCTCCGGCATCATCATCAGCGGCACGACGCTGGCGCAGATCACTTACACCTACAACAACAACCTGAACGTCACTGGCATGGACCTGACCAGCGCCGGCGATAGCCTGCATACGACGATGACGCACGACCGCGATGGCCTGCTGACAGGCTTCGGGCCGTTCACCCTTACGCCGGGCGGGCCGGGCGGAGCGTTAAGCCAGGTTGGCGACGGCGCATTGAGCACGTCTTACGGCTTTGACGCACTCGCCCGCATCATCACCCGCACCCATCAGGTCAATGGTCAACCCGTCTACGCCATGCGCCTGGCCTATAACACGATCGGGCAATTGATCAGCCGGACAGAAACGGTCAGCGGCACCACGACGTTGACCTATACCTACGATCTGGACGGGCAATTAACCCAGGTGTCGCGCGATGGCAATGTCAGTGAGCAATACGGCTATGACGTGAACGGCAATCGCACCAGTCAGCAACTCGACGGTGGCGCAGCCACGCTGGCGACCTACGATAGCCAGGATCGCCTGCACCAACACGGCGCTGTTGCCTATCTTTTCGATGCCGACGGCTTCCTGTCACAGCGCGGCGCGGATACATTCCACTACAACGCGCGCGGGCAACTGGTTCAGGCTGTCATAGCAAGTCAAACGATCACCTATAGTTATGATGGCCTGGGGCGACGGGTGAGTCGCGAAGATAACACCGGCACAACACAGTACCTGTACGGCGACCCAAGCAGCATTCTGGTGACGGCCATGCGCGCGCCGACTGGCGAGTTCAGCGCCCTGTACTACGATACAGCCGGACTGCTGATCGCCATCGAACGCGGCGGAACGCGTTACTATGTCGCCACAGATCAGGTAGGAACGCCGCGCGTCGTGACCAACGACAGCGGGGTGATCGTCAAGGTTCTGGCGGTTGACAGCTTTGGGCGCATCCTGACCGACACCAACCCGGCCTTTACCCTGCCATTAGGGTACGCTGGCGGACTGGCAGATGCGGTGTCGGGACTCGTCCATTTCGGCCGCCGCGATTACGATGTGACTTCCGGGCGCTGGACGGCCCGCGATCCGGCCCTGTTTGCTGCCGGACAGGACAACCTGTACGTGTACGTGGGCAATAACCCGATCAGCCAGCGCGATCCGTCGGGTCTGCTTTGCCTGAACGTCACGCTCTACGATGGCATTGGCGGCGGCGCCCAGACCTGCATCGGCAGAGAAGGCGTCTCGGTCTGCCTGGAAGTCGGTTTTGGCCTCGGCGGCGGCGCCAGCCTTGACACGGATGGCATCGCCAAGGAAGGCGGCAAGGTCGGGCTAGAACTCTCCGGCAAATGCGGGCCAGTTTCGATGGGCGGCGAGATTACACTCGACACCGGGGGATGCCTCAATTACGGTCCCATCGCGCAGGTGGGGCCTTTGAAAGGCAAAGATGGCAAGAATGAATTCAAGCCCAGCGTATGGGGCGATCTGCCATCGATGAAGCTGGACGCCAAATGCACAGCATCTGGCAAACTGTATGGCAGGGTGTGCCACCAGGAGAAGTGGTAACGATGTTGCTCTAAGCAACAAATCAACATTGCGTTATGTCGACGGATATCATACGATGGTTACATCATAGGAGATCACGGGGGAGGCCGCCGAACCCTGGCCGATTTCAGATATGTGCAATCGACCAGGACGTCGGCGGGATGGTGTTGACACCGCGTGACAACAAGCGTCACGCTAACAGTTAAGAGCCAGAAGGTGCATGAAGCCCGAGATCGGAGAAGAGCGCCGCTATAACGTTGTCACGATTGGCCGCCACGGCGCCAAGGTGCGCAAAAACGCCGCGTCGATCAATCACGTCATCATGGATATGATGTAACAGCGTACTGTGTTGCGCCACATGCAATTCACCGCGTAACTGAGTATTGACCTCGGACACATAGTCTTTCAACATCGTGCTGTCATCCAGCGTGACATAGGGGTTAAACAACACGGCGGCAATACCGTTAACCAACGCCGCTTTGGTTCTGCCATTCTGCAGCCCGGCAACCATCAATGTGCGCGCAGTACGAGCCAGCCCTTGGGCATAACCGATATTGGCGTACAAGGCCATGCTGGTCTCTGCAGGATGGCCAGGCAATTGCGTATTCCCATCTCTAAGCTGCAAATCCGCCACTTCAATACTCAAGTGACACTTGGCGATGGCGTCATCATGAAATATATCGGTGGCTTTACGCCGCATTTCAGCGGCCTCGGGCGCGCGTCCCATGGCTGCGTAAAGCTGCCCCAGCCGGAAAAGGTTAAATCCTGTTTCAGCGGCACCGCTTCGCTTGAGGGTGTAGACATAGGCCTGTTTCAGATAATCCTCTGCCTGCGCAAAGTAGTAAGCAGCCTGATCGTGCGTACGTGCGCGCTTGCCCTTTCTGGTATAGACCATCCCCACGAAATGCTGCACCGCGGCGACATGATCATGCCGTCCATACGCCTCAGCCAGGTGCAAGGTGTTCATAAAGTCTGTCAGCGCCGCATCCATATCGCGTTTGCCAAACTGGATCCAACCGGCGCTCCAACTGAAATCGATCTTGTCTTGTTCTGTGAACAAGCCCTCATACATGCTGGCAACCCTGGCGCGTTCACGTTCAGCCTGTTCAAAATCGCCCAGGTTAATCAGCATCTGGGTAGCCTGAATGGCTGCCCGGCTTGAGTTTATCGAATGAGGGCCGAACGTGCGTTCAATCTGGTGATAAAGTGACAAACCCTTGATCCAGGATCGTTCCGCGATGTGTCTCACCTGGGCGAGTGGGTTTGCCTCGCCATTTTGGGTATCGGATAGGCTATCAGTCGTCTCCGCGTCCGGCAACGTTTCCAGACTCTTGCGTATGTCCAATACCAGTGACAACAACCCAAGTGCACCCAGCAATTGCAGCTTCTGGTCCAGGTTCATCCCCGGGTGCACAGCGGCATACAGCCGCAATGCCGTACTGTCATCGAGTGATCTGCCGTGGATAAAACGCGAAATGATACTGCGACTGATGCCCGACTGCTCCGCCAGCCAGATCGGTTTGCGCTTATTTGCTGCCAGCCAGTCCTGAACAATCTTCAAGGCCAGCGGCCAATCAGACTCTGTTTTTATGCTCATTAGCGTATAAGCACCACTCATCAATACCTAAGCGGATGACTTGGCGTTGATGACAAGTGACACTGAGATTATAAGGTCGCCATAGCAAAAATCGGCGCCCTTTTACACTGGCGAGTCCGAGGTCGGCAAAGAGTTTTCGCATGATGACATAACAGTTCGCCGTTATGGTGTCGAGGGGGTAAAAAAGCGACAGCCTTTAGCCTAACGAAGCGCATCCTCACTACCTGATTTATATACTAAAACAGGTAGTGAGCCTACCGGTTTTGACATGAATAGCTTGTTGCTGGATCTGCTGAAGTTGATCGCCTTCCATGTGGGGAGCACGGTAGTATGCGCACTGACAGCAAATCGCGATGGGTTCATTGTAGACAAATCAGCGGCACATCGCGTTGTTTGAT
>CAIQQO010000079.1 GCA_903873965.1 uncultured bacterium | reverse complement strand
GAAGACAATTGCTTGGAGTTCTATTCAGTTATTAGCGTGCTGTTGAAGCGCGTAAGTGAAGGATTTTTTGGTGATTTGAGCGACGAGGTCATACCCGGTCCCATCCCGAACCCGGTCGTCAAGCTCGTCAGCGCCGATGGTCGTACGTGGGTGACTGCGTGCAAGAGTAGGTCATTGCCAGAGAATCCTTTTCTTTTGTTTTCTCCCCGCCTTTCCTTCCCCCATTTTCTCAAACACCAACTTAATCGTCGGTTGGGTATCTTCGTTGCTTATTGCCTATCCTTACGATGGCGCGCCTGTGGATGGAAGCTTATGTATCTACGGCCTTCGGCATTTCAGAGTACTATTGAACCATGCCAAGTCGTAAACTGTTCCATATCAGAAAGCCAACGTTGCGCATTTCGCCTAATGGCAAGATCAGCGTCACCCGACCCAGTATGCGCGTGGGTGGCAAGTCCGGGATCAACATTAGCAGCAAGGGCGTCAGTGCCAGTACGCGTACCCGGTTTGGCACCATCAACAGCAAGAAGGGTTTTTCTTCTCACCAAGCTTCTGATGCCATCATAAGCTGGTTAGGCACAGGTACTTTGAACATTTCTCTCCCCTCTTCCATGCAGAAGAGGGGAAGTGGACAGGGGATGAAAGATGTTGGGTGGGAGAGTGCTTACTTCCAGCCTTGTACTGTGGTTGCTGCGCGGAACTCGTAATGTCCGGCTTTAACCTCAACGATCACTTTTCCGTAACGTCGCGTCGCACTGGTAATGCCGGCCGACTTCAAAAGCGATTGGCCACTCTCAGTTACTACTGTCCCGATTGCAGCAGGTATATAGATGGTTGCCGTGGTGTTGGCAGGCACGTCTACTGTCAGCATCAATGCGCTGTCGGTCAGTTCCCACCGGCTGGTGATGCGCCCGCGGATCGAATCGTAAGATGCCTGTGCCCACGTCAAGCCGCCGCCCGGGATGGGGCGAATGATGAAATGCTTCCAGCCGGGATGGTTCTCATCCGGGTTCAGCCCGCCGATGGTGCGGTACATCCATTCACCCACCGATCCGATGGCGTAATGGTTGAACGAGTTCATGCCGGGATCCTGAAAGCCGCGCCCTTCGACCCAGCCGTCCCAGCGTTCCCAGATCGTCGTGCCGCCGTGCTCGACCATGTAACCCCACGATGGAATCGACGTGCGGGTCATCAGCGCATAGGCTTGTTCGTGATAACCGTGCCGGATCAGTTCGTTCATCATGCGCACGGTGCTCTGGATGCCAGTCGAGAGCGCGCCGTCATACGGCTTGAGCGCCGCGACCATGTGACTGGCAGCCGCGTCGCGGATATTGGGCGGCAGCAAGTCGAAAGCGAGCGCGAGCGCATAGCCGGCCTGCGTGTCGCCCGTGATCTTGCCGTCTTTGGCGACGAAGGCCTTGTTAAAGGCCAGGCGGATTTTCCTCGCCATTACCGCGTAAGATCGCGCGTCTGCAGTGCGCCCGAGGATGGTGGCCATCTGCGACACCAGTTGCGTCGAATAGGCGAAGAATGCGGTAGCGTAGATTTCCTTTGGCACTTCGCCGCCTTTGCGCGGGATGCCCGACAGGTCGGCGAACGTGTCTGCGTTCAGCCAGTCGCCGTACCATAGTGGCGTCAATTGCCTGCCGTTACGCCACACCATGTCCGGGTTATTGTTTGCGCTCCAGTCTACATAGCGGCGCGCGGCGTCGAAGTGCTCTTCGAGCAGTGCGCGATCGCCATAATTCACATACTGCCGCCATGGCACAATTACGCCCGCATCAGCCCAGCCCGGGTTACCGCTGAAACGCTGGTTAGGGTCAAAAGGATGCGGCGCTACATCGGGGAATCGTCCGTCGCGCGCCTGCGCCTCGCGGATGTCGCGCACCCACTTGGTGTAGAACGCGGCCATATCCATATTGAAGATGGCAGTTTGCGAGAACACTTGGGCATCGCCCATCCAGCCCAATCGCTCATCGCGTTGCGGACAATCGGTGGGTGAACTGTGCAGGTTGTCGCGCAAAGTCCATTGGATCGCGGCCATGATCTTGTTCAGCATCGGGCTCGAGCATTCGAACTGCCCGACTTCCGGCGCGGCCGAATGGAATGCGCAACCTACCAGGTCACTGAGACCAGGAGTGTATGACAATCCTGTAACCTCGACGTGGCGGAAGCCGTGATAGGTGAAGTGCGGTTCGAAGACTTCATCACCCGTTCCAGAACAGGTATAAGTGTCGATTTGGGGCGCGCCGCGCAGGTTGTCCCGGTAAAGAGACCCATCCGGGTTGACGACTTCGCCATAGCGGAATCGAATGACTGCCCCGGAATCGCCACGCACGGTCATGCGCGGCCAGCCGACCATATTCTGGTCGAGGTCGAAGACGAAGACGCCGGGCGCGGGTTCGGTGACAGACACCGGACTCAGCGTGCGCGTGACGCGGATAGGCTCGTTGGGTTGCGCCACCAGGTGTGGCCCTTTGATTATGGCCGCGCTAGTCCAGGCGACATCGTCAAAGCCCACGTCATCCCATCCGGGCTGTTCTTTGCGGGCATCATAGTCTTCGCCGTCCAGGATATCGGCGCTGCGGATCGGTCCGCTGTCGGTGACCTTCCAGGTGCCATCGCTCACGACAGCCATGCGCCGGCCGTCCTCCATCTCGATGCGCAGTTGAGCGATCCAGCCCAGCCGTCGCCCGTACACACCGCGCCATGCGCCGGCGAAATTCTCCGACATGCCGAGTCGTCCCGCATACCAGCCCGCGCCGAGTTGCGCGCCGATAGCGTTCTCGCCGGACTGCAGCATTTCGGTGACGTCGTAGCCTTGATACTGCGCCTTGCGATGGTAGTCGGTCCATTCAGGCGCCAGCACCTGATCGCCTACCTTTTGCCCGTTGATGCGCGCCTCGTACACGCCGAGCGCGGAAGCGTACAGGACGGCGCGGCGCACTTTTGTGGCATCAGTGATGGCGAACGTCTTGCGCAGCATGGTGACCGACGGCGACTTCAATTCGTCCCACGTTCCCAGCGGCAGGGCAATCCACTCCGCGGCGACTTCAGGGCGTGGTGCGTCACCGGCATGTTCGTGCGACCAGCCTGAGCCCCACACGCCCATGGTCCATGTGGCTTGTGAACTCCATTCGGATGGTTTGTTGTTCTCATTCCACACAAGCACTTTCCAGTGATAGCGCGCGCCGGCCAGCAGGGCGGCACCCGCATAGCGGATGTGCGCCGTTTCAGCCGAGTACACGCGCTTGCTGTCCCATACCACGGCATCATGGTCGTCAGCGACGATGATGCGATACGCTGTCTGGCGCGCGCCGCGCATGTCTGGGTTGGTTGCATGCAACACCCAGCTCAGGCGTGGTTGCAACACATCAATGGCTATCGGGTTGACCAGATATTCAGTACGAAGATGGATCGCACATAAGACGGACATATATAAGTCTCCTTGATCAATTGCGCTCGATCTTTGTTAGGATGGCTATTCGCACAGAACAAGCGCAGGGCAAAAATGGTACTACATCGGGCAGATCAACGCCATCTCCCACGGCGCAAGCTTACCGATGCGATATTCGGTGTAGGCGCCATCGGACCCAGCCGGGTTGACCACGCCTTCGCTGTTATTGTCTCGAATATCCTGCAGCAGTTCCGGGACGCCCCGCATGCGCAATGTGAGGTTATCGACAGTGTCCAGCGACGTATTTAATAACATGACAATCGTATGCCCGATGTCATCGCGACGGCACCACAGTGCCGCCTTGTGGAATGAGCTGATATAGGCGGGCAGCGTGTCTTTCGACAACCAGCGCGCGACGGTTTTGGTCTGCGTGCATTTCGCCAGCGACTGCAGTGAGGCATAAGGGTAATATCCCTGTATCGCCACGCGCCCGCCGAGAGCATTCTCGAAGATACCGCTGACCGGCCCATGGCTGCGCGGTGTGAAGTCGATCAACTCTGCCAGCACGCGACTGTTAGCGTGCGTCGGTTCAAGTAACCACGCTGGTTCAGGCCAGAACGAGGGGCGGCAATCGCGATGCCAACCGCCAAACCGGCCGTTCAAGGCATCGTGGCTGAGTTGCTCAATCGTGTCGCGGTCTTTCGATCCGCACACTGTAAAGCCGGTCAGGTCGCCCATGCCACGCGCGTTCAACGCTTGCAGTGCTGGCCCATCCAGTAGCGCACCGCCTGACAGCATGCCACGCAGCTCATCATCCGTGAACTCGCGCACCGTATCGGCGCGCAGGATGACGACAGGGGAACTGGCGTCCTCGCCGGTTCCGCCACTCCGCGGATAACCTATAGGCAAGCCAATAGTCGATAGTTCCTGCACAATGGCCATATCGGCGCCCCACGATGTTGCAGCGAACCAATCGCCATCGGTCTTAAGCGCGGCAAAGTGGTCGCGCTTGAATGGCACGCTGATCCCTGTCGTGGGCGAGCGACCGATGGTCTTGACCGCGCGATCGAAGAAACCGCGCCGTTTGCGCACCGCTTCGAAGCGCGGCACATACTCGTCGAACGGGTCGGGCGTGATACCCATCAGGTTGAGCGCAGTGCCAGTGCAGCCCGCGCCGATGTACGCCCCGATCTCGGCGGCGAATATCATGTTGCTCTTGGCCAGTGGTTGATATGGGAAATTCTCGTGTTCGGACTGGACGTCGATGACCGCGTCCGGCAGGCTGGCCGTGATGCGCCCGATGGTGTGCGCCTTGGCCAGCAGGTCAAACGGCGCGTTGTCGGCGTAGAAACCACCGCCCGGCCGCCACTTCACTTCGACGTTGTTCGGGCCTGCCAGCACGTGCGCATGCCGATCCGACCCCCAGCCGCTGTAGGGGATCTCGCCGACCATATAACCGAGTTTGATCCCCGGATTCACTTCGTCGACGGCGCTGCGTATCTGGGTGAATAGCGTGTCGATGTACTGGCGGTTGTGCTCCAGCCACTGGCTGCGCAGCGCGTACCGCTCATCCGCGGCGCCGGTGTTGAACGCGGCCACGAGCGCCTCGCGCGTCCATGTCGCGCCGACCTGCGCCGAAAAGCGTGCCATGCACAGGTCGCAGAAGCATGCGAAGCGGATCGACTGTTGGTGGCTCTCCATGCGGATGTCATCGTCGATCCAGATGAACTCTGGGCCGGCTTTGGCGAAGGCGATATATACCTCGCGCACGTAGGCCTGGTGACGTGGGTCGGAGGCGCAATAGCAACTGGGCGAGACCGCGCCGCTCGCGTCGACCAAATGCTGCCATGGTTCATTCAACGAGTGCTCCAGGTTTTCATCGAGGTGTCCGATGGTGGCCAGGTGGTTGATGCCCACG
>CAIQQO010000078.1 GCA_903873965.1 uncultured bacterium | reverse complement strand
TTTGTCAGCGCGATTAAGCAGTGTCTCTGCGTCGGTACCGTCATCTGGACACAGGCTAATCCCAATGCTAGCCGAGACGGCCACCTCTTCACCTTCAGCGCCTATTATGAAGGGGGGGACAAGAACCTCTCGAATTCGTCGGGCAACCAGTGCAGCGTCAACAGGGCATCCTATGTCGGTGAGGATAACCACAAACTCGTCGCCACCCAATCTCGAAACCATCGATCCATCATAGACCTCCTCCCCGATGTTTGGGCTAACGGTATCGCCAGAACGAACCACGGAACCGATCCTCCGAGCTGCTTCCTTAAGAAGCTCATCGCCGACGGCGTGTCCGTGGGAATCATTGACGGATTTAAAATGGTCAAGGTCAAGATAGAGCACCGCTACTGTCCGTTCGTAGCGCGCAGCGACAGCAAGGGTTCGATCCAGCATCATCCTCATCAGCGCCCGATTGGGAAGACCGGTGAGGCTATCATGGTATGCGAGGTACCGAATACGATCCTCGTCGTGGCGACGGTCGGTGATATCGATCAGGCATCCCACCTGTTCAGACGGTTGGTCAGGTCCTGCGCAAACTAACTTCACTTGGTCCGATACCCAACGCCAGTCACCCTCTGCCGCCTGAAAGCGGTAGACTGTCGCTGCGTTACCCCCGCCATCGCCTAGCTCAGCAAGGGCTGTCTGCCGCATTATTCGATCTTCGGGATGGATGCATCCATTAAATAACTCAGGATGTTCAATAAAGTCATGAGCTCTATAACCAAATACTGCTGCAACATTTTCACTAATAAATGTAATGTGTCCTGGCCTTGTCGAGCCACATCCATATAGAACAACTTTAGTGGATGATAAGACATGCTCCATCTGCGTCCGCGCGGCGAAAAGGTGTTTTTCAGCCAACCATTTTGCTGACATGGAGGCTGCCAACTGCCGAACCTCTGCTGTGTGCAGCGGTTTCTGGCAATAGAGCAGTCTATCTGTTGGGGGAATTCGCTTGGTAATATCCTCAGGGGAGAGGTCTGAAAAGCCAGTGACGATGATTATGTTTATATGAGGATCGATCGCCCGGATAAACTCCGCTAGTGTGACCCCATCGGGTCCAGGTGGCAATCGTATGTCGATGAAAGCCGCAGCGAATGGCCGCTGTACATGTGCAGCATGCTCAACAGCTTTGATTGCGTCAATTGCTTGGTGACACAAACACAGTTCAAATTCTGAAGTAGGGCTATCGATTGGAGCATCGCCGAATAGCTGTGACGAAAGTTCTGACAAACGGCCATGGTCACGGCTATATTGTCCCTTATCCATTTTAGATTGGCCGAGCGCAGCGGCATATCCATTGAGGATCTCCACTTCATCATCAACGAACAAAAGCCGTGATTTGTGCGATGTTTCATGCAATGGTATATTCAACATTGAAGACCTCATGAGGCTAAGGCAACCGAAGAGGTTTCGGCTAGGGGTAACAAGATGTGGAAGGTCGCTCCTGAACCGGGGCCGGGGCTTTCTGCGAAGATTCTGCCGCCCATCGCAGCGACGCTATTTGCACACCAATGAAGACCAGTTCCTCGCTTACCGCCATTCTTCGTGGTGTATCCACGACCAAACAGCAACGCTATATTTTCAGGTGCGATTCCAACACCGTTGTCCTTAACTTGGATATCAACGCATGATCTCTGTTCGTGCTCAGTTAATTCTGCATAAACAACAACGGTGTCGTGCGGCTTGCCGGACGCAAGTACAGCCTCCGCAGCATTGACGAGAAGGTTAAAGACAACATGTTCGAGTAGGAAGCTCTTCGCCATAACAGCGGGGCAGGACTCAATTCCAGGGTCTACGACAATAGCGATCTTCAAGCCTGGAAAGTCAGGTACGATAGAGACTGCTCCACGAACTGGACCAATGAGGTTAATCGCCTCGGGTGTGCCGACTGAACGGCTAAACTGCTCCAACTCGTCGATGACTTTCTCGATCTGACCGGTTTCCGTCGCTATAAAGCCGAGTTCGCATTGATGCTGGGCTAGAAGGGCGTGAAGGTGGCGCACAGAAAGTTTTATGTAATCAATGGCCTTATCCCTCATCTCAGGGGGGAAGCGCCCTTTAACAAGCTGATCAACAGCCACATCGATCCTGGTCGGCTCAGGTGGCAATTTCAGTTCACACAGACGACTAACCCGGAGTGTGAGTGGGGCAAGCTGGTTACGGAGATTGTGGAGTATTCCCGAGGCCATCTCGGATACCCCAGTATGGTACGACTGTGCCAGAAGACGACCGCGTGTATCAGAAAGAGCATCAAGCGTCGCGTCAAACTCCCGGCTTAATAGTCCAATTTCATCATTGCGGTTAAGAGCAATGCGATTTATGTTCGATCCGTGGTTTGCCGCCGCCGCCACTCTCCGATTTAGCTTCAAGATGGGATTGACCAGAATTGCTTGAATGGCGAGGGCTATTAGCAGTAAAATCATTACCTCAGAAATCACAACGCTACAAATTGCATAAAACAGAGTTTCCTTTCCTAAGTTAAATATATGCCTCGGCATCGTTGATGTGACAACCACAACCACCTTGCCTTTTATATCGTTCACCGGGGACAGCGTATATATAGTATCGTTATTAGAAACATCGATCATCGGCTTATCACTGCCGAAGCCATTGCTGATAGCTTTCAATTCCTGTGAATTAAGATTGCCGCGTCTGATATCCGTTATCTGAAAATCAACCTTGGTTCGTGCCTTATAAACCGATACAAACTCGGCACTTAATGGCCGTCCCATTACTATTCGCCCAACCGAGGGCCCGCTTCCAGATGTTTTAAGAATCGGTAGAGACGCAATGAGCATCGGACCATGAGAGGTGGAAATAATACCCTGGACTCTCCGTTCTTTAATATCATGAGGCGCTATGTCGCGAATCGCACTTATAATTGCCGCAGATTTAGGTTCCGCCACCTCTGACCCATTACCATCATATACCCCATTATAAAGCTCTTTACCGAATAGCCCTTCAATGTGAATAACAGATACGTTTAAGTTCTTAACGGACGATGCGGTAAAATTTCGTTCGATAAATGTCGGGTTCCCCACTGTTGTATACAAGTAGCTATCATCCCAGTTTGCATAGTCCGTAGCTGTTACTGTCAATGAATCTAACTCGGCATTTATAGCTTCAATTACGCGCTCATTGTTCTCAACCGCCTCATCGCGTTCAAGTTTCGCAAAACTTGGATAAACTGAGGCGGTTACAACAAGGAAGCTAGTGATAGATGATACTGCCAATGAACCAAGAACTAATGCTGTGAACTTTCTTCGGATATTCATAGCTTAGTTCCTTCCTGATCGGGAGTAAACATCTCTGAAACACATTCCCTTTGCCAAAAGTGAGCGTCCTTTTCCAACGCGAACAAAGGCTATATCTTCAAAACTAGCAAAGCCCGCACGCACATTTAGATCATCTGTGCCAACAACAATATGAAGCCTGTTATTGTTAAAGATTGCTCTCCTTGCGAGGTTCCAAATCAACCTGATAGCTATACGATCAAGGGTTAACATTTCATCTATATACAATATTACTGTTCCAAATTTAACTGTACGCACATGATTTTGCAGCCAAATACAAATTGGCTTATCGCTTCGCGTAACGACTCCATGGACATCAATCTTTAAAAGTGGGACTCCCATAAAGACCCAACGAGATGCGCATGCTGACATAGAAATGCTAGACATATTAAATGTTTCATGTATTTCTTCATTCATCTGTACCTCCGTTACAAAGGGTTTGCGCTTCAGGGCAAAACGCGGAAACAAATCCGCGGCCACTTTGCCTCAAGCAATGCTAATAACAACCTGTTAGTTTCTTTTGTTTGGTGTGCACGGAATAATTATATCCTCTCCCTCTGCATTGGTGAGCGTCGTGAGTCCATATTCAGCAGCAACCAATGCCAATCGAAGTAGCGGCTTATTGTCGTGTTGGTCATAGACTTTGATAGCACTCTCGTGTGGCAATTGAGCTGGCCCAACAAAGAAATGCACCAAGTCTGGACTATTGTTA
>CAIQQO010000077.1 GCA_903873965.1 uncultured bacterium | reverse complement strand
GATCAACTCGCAGAGTATATTTATGAGGAGAATGATCAGCGATTCTTCGCGACGTTCTATGCTGAGCAAAATTATGCGACCATCCGCAATGCTCTGATTCGTGTCAACCATTCTCAACTCAAGCGCAACAAGCCCCCGATAATCAAATTCGCCCCATACCTTGAAGTCTTTGAGGAGCTTGACGAAAAGGGGAAATCAGACTGGCGTCTGGCACGCGATCTAGTTCTGATAAGAATGATAGAACGGCTTTATGAATTGAAATGGATCGAGTCTCACCCGGAATCTATTCCTGAGCCAGCCGACGTGAGCGGCGGCGACTAACACTAGCAAGCAAATAGTTCATAAACAAGAGAACTCAAACTATGGCACATATTACTGGTCTTTTACTGATCGACGCACCTGCATCAGCTCTGAATAATCTAGGCGGCATCGAGGGTGAGCGCTATGAGAACAGCACGGGTGTTAAGCTGATTCGTGCTAACGATGGGATATATCCATACGTCTCTGCCCAGGCTTTTCGCTACTGGCTTCGTGAGAGTGTTCAACGCACAAGTCCATCCTGGAAGTCCGCTCCGATGTATCGTGAAGAGAAGGTTGCCTATACAGACGCCAATCCTATCGAATATTGGGATGACGACTTGTTTGGGTATATGCGCGCTCCTTCAAAGCGCGAGTCCGCCAAAGCCAAGCGAGAAGCTGATGTTACCCGCGTAGGCGAAACAGAGACAAAAGATACGATCACGCGTGTTGCGCCATTTCGCGTCAGTACGCTTGTTTCGATAGCGCCTGTGCGCCCCACCAATGATTTCGGCGTCATGTCACGACATGAAGGCGACCCAGTACCGTATGAACATCAGTTTTATCGAACCACATTGCAAGGGTTGTTCTCTCTGAATTTAGACCAGTGCGGTACATTCAGCTATCGGAATAAGACTGGTTTCCGTAATCTTGATGACGTGCGCATCGAATTGGCAAAGGCAAAAGGGCTGCATGAGATTACTGCCATGAAATCCTACCGACTACCCGCCGCACAGCGTCTAGAGCGTGTCACTGCACTTTTTGAGGGCATGGCTCATCTGGAGGGTGGCGCGAAGCAAGCGCTACATTACACTGACGTTGCGCCAACAGTCGTCATTCTGGCTGTTACGAAGGGTGGCAACCATATCTTTGGTCATGTCATCGGTGCAAATAGCAGAGGATTGCCGGAACTGAAGATCGATGCCCTGACAGAAGCTCTGCGAGTGTTTGGTGACGACTTGCTGTCAGATGTTTATGTAGGCTGGGTGCGTGGCTATGCAGAAGAAGAGCGCGCTAAGGTTGAAGAACTGGCAAAAACCGAACAGCGGATTAAGATGAGCCATCCCCGTGAAGCATTCCAGTCGTTAACCAAGGCGTTGCAAGAGAACCCCAACTGGTTGAATTAGCAGGAGGTGCAATGCGCGTACTAAAGGTGATCGCGGAAGGAATTACAACATCCTTCCGTTTCCCACACTTCATGCAAGGCATGCAACCATCCTTTGAGTTGCCGCCTCCGGCAACAATCTACGGTCACATATGCAGCGCCTTGGGTAAACTCGTCGATCCGGTCGGCTTGCAATTCGCCTATCACTTTACTCACCAAGGCAAGTTCGACGATGTTGAACATGTCCATGTGCTTTCTGCCAGCGGCGGGAAATTACCGGGTACGACTTACCCCAAAGTGCTGGAAGGTGCTATCAATCCATTCAAACGCATGATGTTGTTCCGG